>NZ_JBITCO010000002.1:217068-410875 GCF_044453265.1 Kitasatospora sp. NPDC051705
GGCAGGGGGCGGGCGGGCGCGGGCGCGGGGGCGGGGGGGGGGGGGGGGGGGGCGGGGGCGCCCCCGCCCGGCGGGGGGCGCCCCGGCGGGGCCGCTCCGGTGTCAGTGGCATCGGCTAGGGTCACGAGCATGATCGATGCGACGACACGGGTCCGGATCGCCCGCCCCTCGCGGGACCTCCGGGCGGCCGAGCACTTCTACGTGGGCGGTCTCGGCCTCGACGTGCTGTGGCGCACCACCGAGCGGGTGTCCGGCGAGCACGACCTGCTCATGGTCGGACCGCCCGGGGGCGCCTGGCACTTCGAGCTCACCCACGATCCGGAGCACCCGCTGGAGCCCACCCCGACGGTCGACGACCTGTTCGTGGTCTACCTCGGCGCGCCGGTGGACGACGCCCTGGTCGCCCGGCTGGAGGCGGCCGGCGGCACCCGGGTGCCCGCCCACAACCCGTACTGGGAGGAGTTCGGCGTCACGGTGGCCGACCCGGACGGCTACCGCCTGGTGCTCTGCTCGCGCGGCTGGGGAGCCTGAGCCGGGAAATTGCCGTGCTCGGCCGGGCCCGAACGGCTACCCTTCCGCGCGGACCGAAGGAGGCCCCTCACCATGAGCACGCGCGGAACCACCGTGGACGTCCCGACGGCGGACGGCACCGCCGACGCCTACCTCGCCCACCCCGACGACGGCGGGGCCCACCCCGGCGTCATCCTCTACATGGACGCCTTCGGACTGCGGCCCCACCTGCGCCGGACGGCCGACCGCCTCGCCGCCGCCGGCTACACCGTGCTGGTCCCCAACTGCTACTACCGGCAGGGCCGGGCGCCCGTCGTCGACCTGCCGGAGCTCATCGACCCGGACGGCGACCCGTCGGTCTTCGACCGGCTCATCCCGCTGCTCGCCACGCTCACCCCCGAGGCGACCACCCGCGACGCCGACGCGTACCTGCGGTGGCTGGCCGACTCCCCGCTCGTCCAGGACGGCCCGGTCGGCCTCACCGGCTACTGCCGCGGCGCCGTGCTCGCCCTGAGGACGGCCGCCAGCCACCCGGAGCGGGTCGCGGCCGCGGCCGGGTTCCACGGCGGCAACCTCGCCACCCCGGCACCGGACAGCCCGCACCTCGGGGCCCACCGGATCACCGCGGAGCTGTACTTCGGCCACGCCGACCAGGACGGGTCGATGCCCGCCGAGCAGATGACCAGGCTCGCCGAGGCCCTCACCGCGGCCGGCGTCCGGCACCGGGCGGAGGTCTACCCGGGCGCCCTGCACGGCTACACCCAGGCCGACACCACCCGCTACGACGCGGCCGGGGACGCACGGCACTGGGACGCGCTGCTCGACCTGCTGAAGCGGACGCTGCAGGCCTGAGCCGCCCTGAGCCGGCCCGCGCGTACGGGGGCGGGTGGGCGGTGACACGGGCCCGAGGCCTGCCGGGGGCTGATGACGGGGCTGATGACGGGGTGGATCACGGGCCGGACGGCCAGGGGGCGGGATGGGTCACGACAGGGCGGGACGGGGGCAGGGCGTGACGGGGCGGGACGGGGCGGCGAGGGGCCGGGTGCAGGACCGGGAGCGCCGGACGCCGGCGCCGGAGGGCGCCCGCTCTTCGCCGGGAGGTCGACTGACGGACACGAAGGATTCGGGCTGCCGTGTCGCCGGGAGGCCAGGGTCTGAGGCCTGTCGGCCTCCGCGGCACGGCGCCTGACGGACGGTCGGGGCCCGATGAACGACCGGGCCCGATGAACGACCGGGCCCGATGGACGACCGGCGGCCCGGGACCGGGGCGCCGGTGGAGGCGTCCGCGGCCACGGCCGCCGCGGTTTGCAGGAGAACCCGCGACACCCGGCACCCGAGCCGGGGCGCGGACAGTACCCAGGGGGAAACGCACATGCGCAACACGCTGAACAGAATCGACGCACGGACCACCCGGAACGGCGGACGGACGGCGCCGCGCCCGCGGGCGGGGGGAGCCGCGGGCCGGGAGGCGCTCGGCGAACGCGTCCCCGGAGGGGTTAGCCGGGGCGAACTCGACCGCTCCGGAAGGGCGTTGCGATGGTCCGAGGCGGGGCTCGGCGGCCCGCCGGTGGTCCTGCTCGCGGACTGCGGCAGCCCGTCGCAGACCTGGGCGCCGGTGCTGCCCGAACTCGCCGCGCACAGCCGGGTGGTGGCCTACGACCGGGCCGGGCTCGGCGCGAGCGACCCGGAGCGGTCCGCCGGCCCGACCCTGGAGACCCCGGTCGGTGACCTGGGCGCCCTGGTGGAGCACCTGGACGCCGGACCGGCCGTCCTGGTCGGGCACGGTTGGGGTGGCCTGCTGGCCCAACTCCTGGCCTGGCAGCAGCCCGAGCTGGTCGCCGGACTGGTCCTGGTGGACCCGGCCCACGAGGAGTTCCAGCCGCCGGCCGTCCGCACCGCCGACGCCGTCCTGCTGAGCCTCGGGCTGATCCGGGAGGCGCTGGCGCCCGCCGCCCCCGGCGTCACGGGTGCGGCGCCCGGGGCCGGCGGCGTGGGGACCGGGACGGCGGCCGGGACGGTGGCGGTCAAGGTCGCCCGCCGCCACCAGTGGCGCGCCGCGCTCGACGAGAACCGGCTGGCCGCCCTCGCCGTCCCCGAGCTCCGCAGCAGGCGCTCCGCCGGACGGCTGCCCGACGTGCCGGTGACGGTGCTGAGCGCGAGCGACGGGCTGCCCAGGGCGCTGCGCGAGCGCTGGACCATCCTGCAGTCGAGGATCGCGGAGGGGGCCGTCCGGGGCTCGCACATCGTGGTCAGGGGAGCCGGCCACGCCGTCCACACCGACCAGCCGGAGGCCGTCGTCGCCGCCGTCCTGGAGGTCGTCGAGCACGCCCGACAGGCCCGGAACGCCTGATCCGGACCCCAACCGCCCTTCGGACGGCCCCTGCTGGGCCTTCGGCCCCCTCTGGCACACTGGGGGCCGAACGGCCCGCTGGGGAGGGTCATGACACATGGGGGAAGCGGTATGAGGGGTCCGGGTGCCGTGCTCGGCGGGCGCTACACGCTGGTCGAGCGGATCGGCGGCGGGGGCATGGGCACCGTCTGGCGGGCCGAGGACACGGTGCTGGCGCGCTCCGTCGCCGTCAAGATCCTGCACTCGGCGCTGTTCGAGGACGACACCTTCATCCAGCGCTTCCGGCGGGAGGCCCAGCTCGTCGCCGCGATCGACCATCCGGCGGTCGTGGACGTGCACGACTACGGCGAGACCGGCGGGCGCCCGGCGGGCGCCGCGGGCGGCTCCGGTGACGACGGCGGGGCCGACGGGGCTGACGGCGGCGGGGACGGAGACGGCGGCGGGGAGGGCGGCGGCGGGGAGGAGCGCTGCGCCTACATCGTCATGGAGCTGATCGACGGGCGGCCGGTGGACCGGGTGCTCGCCGAGGAGGGCCCGATGGCGCCCGACCGCGCGCTCGGCCTGGTCGCGGCCGCCCTGGACGGACTGCACGCCGCACACCTCCGCGAGATCGTGCACCGTGACCTCAAGCCGTCCAACCTGATGCTGCGCGCGGACGGCCGGGTGACCATCACGGACTTCGGGATCGCCCGGGCGATCGCCAGCACCAAGATCACCGCCTCGCACGCGATCGTCGGGACGGCGCTCTACATGGCCCCCGAGCAGGCCGAGGGCCTGGGGACCGGCCCGGCCGCCGACCTCTACTCGATCGGCGTGGTCTGCTACGAACTGCTCACCGGGCGGCCGCCGTTCACGGGCGAGGGGGTGCTGGAGGTCGCCCTCAAGCACGTCCGGCAGCCGGCCCCGGACCTGCCGGAGACCTTCCCGGCGGCGGTCCGGGAGCTGGTCGCGAGGGCGCTGGCGAAGAAGCCCGAGGACCGTTACGCCGACGCCGCCGAGATGGCGGCAGCGGCGCGGGCCGCGGTCGGCGGGGCGGGTGCCGGCGGGGTAGGTGCCGGCGGGGCGGGTGCCGAGGGCGCGAACGGCGCCGGCGCCCGGGCGGACAGCGGGACGATCGACCTCAGGGGAGCTGCTCCCGGAGGTGCCGCCGGTGCTCCTGGTGCCGCCGCAGGCGCACCGGAGGAGAAGGCCGCGGACGGCGCGGCGCCCGCCGGCGGAGCCGCCGACCGCCCCGCACCGGACGAGGTCGCGAAGGTGGAGCCGCAGGCGGTCACCGAGCCGGTCCGGCGCCGCTCGCGGCGGGCACTGCTGGTGCCGGTCGTCATTCCCGTGGTGATCTCGCTGGGCACCGCCACCGTCCTGCTGGTCGACCGCGGGCCCGGCCGCTCGGACGCGGCCGTGCCGCCCGCCGCCCAGGCCACCGTGGTCGTGACGGCGCCGGCGGCGCCCGCGGCGGGTACCGAGACCCCCACGGCCGCCGCCACCACGACGCCCGCCACCCCGACCCCGTCCGACACCCCGGCGGCGACCCCCGCGGCCGACCCGTCGGCGGGCGCCCCGAACCAGCAGGGCGCGCCGGTGCCCGCCCCCGCGCCCGGGCAGGCCGGCAGCGGCACCTCGGCGGGCCGTGGCAGCGGAGCCGGTGCGGGCGGCGGCGCGGCAGCCGGCGGGTCCGCCTCCGGAGGAGCCGCCTCGGGCGGTACGCAGTCCGGGGGCGGAGCCTCGGGCGGCCAGAACGGTGGCGCGGGTGGTGGCACGCCCAACCAGCCGGCCAACCCCAACCCGCAGCCGCCCGCCCAGAACGCGGCCGGTGGCGCCGCCGCCGGTGGCGGGTCCCTGGCCGGGGGCGGTTCACCGGCCGGCGGGGGCTCCCCGTCGGGTGGCGGCAACCCGCCCGCGCCGCAGACCCCGGCCCGCCCCGCGTCCTGCGGCGGCACCAGCTGGACGACCATCGTCAGCGTGCAGGACGGCCGCCCCATCGGGTTGTCCCGCGACTCGCTCAGCGGCGGCGACAACCCGGTCGTGGTCGGCGGCGCCTCCCAGTACGGCTGGGTGCGGGCGACCAACCCCGGGGCCTGGATCCTGTTCAACGCCTGCAACAGCGGCGGCCCGCAGCTCGTCCAGACCACGGACGGCAAGGTGGTGCTGAACGGCGGCTTCAGCTTCCTGACCAACTGGACGGTGCGCAACGGCACGGCCCAGGGCTCCTACACCCTGGCCGACTTCCAGAACCAGGTCTGCATGACCAACAACGGCCCGGGCAGCCCGGTCACCATGGTCGCCTGCACGCCGGGCAACGCCGCCCAGGAGTGGCGCTTCCAGTAACGGCGCCGCCGTTTCCGCCAACCACCTTTTCGTCTGGGGCACTTCACGCAGCGCCACGCGGAGCTGACGGTGCGTCGACAGCCGGCCGTCGGGCCGCCCGCCCGGCGGCCTTCGCGTTCAACTCGCCGACTGCGCACCGGAGTCGGGCGAACACGCGAGCAGTCGGGGCTAGCAGTCGCGGCGGCCGAGGGCAAGGGTGGCCGGTGGCGGGACCTCGCCAACCGGATGTCAAGATTCCGTATGGGAAGTTCTACAGCGGTGTAAAAGTCGATTTGCGGCCACTCGGGGCGGTCGACCCGGAGGGCGTTCGGCGGCCGGTCGCGCATCGGAGCAGGTCGGCGGTGATGGTTCGGACGGGAACTGTCGCCGTGGTAGTTCGAATTGCCCTGTTTTGCCCACCCCGTAGAAGGCGGTCCGGGCTGGCGGGACCTGGCCAATTCCTGAAGCAGACCTGTCAATTCATCTGGTGCATCGTCATGCTTCTTCTCAACCCCGGCGCCGGCCCCCACCCCCACCCCTCGGTGGCCCGCCGCTCGAACACCCGGGGTTTCAGCACGTCAGCGCCCGTTCCGCCCCCACAGGTGCCGACCCCGGCCCCCGGGACGCGGCGTGACCGCGGCCAGCCGCGGTTTCCCGGAAGGACTCGTACGTGAAGCGTAAGCTCGCGGCCGTCGCCGTTCTCTCGGCCACGGCCCTCCTGACCGGTGTGATCCAGGTGAGCACCGCCGCCCAGGCCAGCCCCGCCCCCGCCGGCCAGACCGGGGAAGCCCGCGCCGCCCAGGCCGCCCGGCAGCACGCGGCCGTGTTGGCGCTGGCCGGCGACCAGTCCGGCCCGCTCGCCGACGCCCTCGCCCTGGGCGGGCAGGAGCGGCTCGTCGCCAAGGACGCCGTCGTGGACAAGGACGGCACCCGCCACCTGCGCTTCGAGCGCACCTACGCCGGCCTGCCGGTGCTCGGCGGCGACCTGGTCGTCCACCAGAAGGCCGACGGCTCGGTGAAGGCGGTGAACAAGGCCGTCACCGCGCAGCTGAGCCTGCCGAGCCTCACCCCGCGGATCCCGGCCGACCAGGCGGCCGCGCAGGCCACCGGCGCGGTCCAGGCCACCGTCGGCGCCACCCTCGACGCCGACGAGTCGCCGCTGACGGCCGTGCACCGGACCGGCAAGGCCGAGCTGGTGGTCTGGGCGAGCGACGGCAACCCGCGCCTGGCCTACCGCACCACCGTCGAGGGCGTGCGCGCCGACGGCACCCCGAGCAGCCAGGTCCTCGTCACCGACGCCGCCAGCGGCAAGGTCCTGTCCACCCACGAGAAGGTGCAGACCGCCGCCGGCACCGGTACCGGCGTCTTCGTCGGCCAGGTGCCGCTCACCACCGCGCAGGACGGGTCGAGCTACTCGCTGAAGGACGACTCCCGCGGCGGCCAGTCCACCAGCGACATGAACAACGGGACCACGGGCAGCGGCTCCCCGTTCGCCAACACGTCCAACTCCTTCGGCGACGGCACCGCCGGAAACCGCGAGTCCGCCGCCGTGGACGCCCAGTTCGGCGCCGCCACGACCTGGGACTTCTACAAGAGCGCCTTCGGCCGCAACGGCATCCGCAACGACGGCGTCGGCGCCGCCAGCCGCGTGCACTACGGCTCCAACTACGTCAACGCGTTCTGGAGCGACGACTGCTTCTGCATGACGTACGGGGACGGCAGCGGCGACACCCACCCGCTCACCGAGATCGACGTCGCCGGGCACGAGATGAGCCACGGCGTCACCGCCGCCACCGCGAACCTCAACTACTCCGGGGAGTCCGGAGGCCTGAACGAGGCCACCTCCGACATCATGGGCACGATGGTCGAGTGGTACGCCAACCTGCCCTCCAACCCGCCGAACTACCAGATCGGCGAGCTGGTCAACCTGCGCGGCGACGGCAGCCCGCTGCGCTACATGGACCAGCCCAGCAAGGACGGCCAGTCCGCGGACTCCTGGTCCGCCGACGTCGGCAACCTGGACGTGCACTACTCGTCCGGCGTGGCGAACCACTTCTTCTACCTGCTGTCCGAGGGCAGCGGCGCGAAGAGCATCAACGGGTTCGACTACAACAGCCCGACCTCCGACGGCTCGACGCTCAGCGGCATCGGCCGGGACAAGGCCGCGCAGATCTGGTACCGCGCCCTGACCGTCTACTTCACCTCCACCACCGACTACGCGGGCGCCCGGGCGGGCACCCTCAGCGCGGCCTCGGACCTGTACGGCGCCGACAGTGCCGAGTACAACGCCGTCGCCGCCGCCTGGACGGCGGTGAACGTCAACTGAGGCCGATGGCGGCCTGAACAACGGTCCTGCCGACCGTGGGTGCCGGCCGGCAGGACGGAACGGCGGGGGTGACGGTGTGCGGACCACCGTCGCCCCCGCCGTCGTGCGCTCACCGTCGCCCTCCGGTGCTCATCGACCCACCGGTTCACCGGCCCACCGGTTCACCGACCGGGTCCGGTGTGGCCGGGGCGCTCGGTTCGCGGCGGCGGTAGCGGCGCTCCGTCGCGGTGCAGGCGGCCAGCAGCAGGGCGGTGGCGGCCGCGGCGGCGGTCACGGCGAACGGCGCGGCGGGCGAGAAGTGGGTGGTGGCCCAGCCGCCCAGGAAGGTGCCGGCCGACTGGGCCAGGATCAGCGCGCTGACCAGCACAGCCATCGCCTCGCCCAGCCGGGCGGCCGGGACCGTCCGCTCCACCAGGCCGAACATCGTGATCATCTGCGGGGCCACCGCCACCCCGAGCAGGCCGACGGCCGCGGTCAGCGTCCACAGTCCGCCGCCGGAGACCAGCAGGACGCAGGAGGCGGTGAACAGCAGCACCGTGCCGGCCCGCAGCCGGGACGGCAGCCCCCACCGGGCGGGGAGGGCGGCGGTGGCGATCCCGGCCACGGAGCTGGTGCAGCCGATGAAGCCGTAAAGCAGCCCGGCGGCGCCCGGCCGGCCGAGGGCCTCGGTCGTGGCCGTCACCCCGACCTGCACGGAGCCGAAGCACGCGCCGAGCAGCGCCATCCCGGCCAGCAGCAGGACGTACGGGGTGCTCAGCAGCCGCTCGCCGTTCCCCGCCGGGGACTTGGGGACGCCCGGGGAGGCGGTCGGGTGCAGTGCGAACAGGGTGGCGCAGACGCCGGACAGGGCGGCGGCCGTGAGCAGCCCGACCGAGGGGGAGACGACGGTGGCGAGCACGCCGACCAGCGCGGGCCCGGCGGTGAAGCCGATCTCGTCCACGATTCCGTCCAGCGACAGCATGGTGGAAGTCAACTCCGGCTCCCCGGCGGCCAGTCGGACCCACCGGCTGCGGGACAGCGGGCCCACCAGCGGGACGGACAGGCCGATCAGCGCCGCCGCCGCGACCTGCCAGCCGAGGGCCAGCCCGTCCTCCGAGGCCGCCACCAGGGCGACCAGCGCGGTGGCGTTCACCAGTGCGGCGACCAGCCCGACCGTCCGCTGCCCGCGCCGGTCGGCGAGACGGCCCACCAGCGGTCCGCCGACGGCCTGCCCGCCCGCCAGCGCCCCGGCCACCAGGGAGCCGCACCACACGCTGCCGGTGTTCCGGCTGACCAGCAGCAGGGTGCCGATCGGGCTCATCGCGTTCGGCAGCCGGCCGAGCAGCGACCACAGCAGCACGCGGCCTCCGGTCAGTCGCGCGGCTGTTCGGAACTTGACGACCATGGACACGGACATCGGCGCACGACCCCAAACGGAGCCGACGCGGGCGCCCGCCTCCCGTCGTCGGCCCGGTCAGGCGACTGCGACCTGCGGGTGAGCCTCGACGGTAGGGGCGGCCGGTGCGGCCGGGTAACCGTCCGATCACCCAGTGCAGTCGGGGTGCGGGCGGGGGAGCGGTTGGAGGAGTTGACAACGCGGTCGCCCCGCGCCGGTGGCTTCCGACAGTCCGGCGGCCCGGCGGCGGGTCGGTCGACCGCCCTGACTGATCGTCAATTCTTTTCTGCACGCCGTCGGCCGTAAGTCGTCAGCCCGTCAGTGGTCAGTCGTCAGCCGGTGAGGTCCGCCCGGATCTGGTCCAGGATCAGGCCGGCGCCGGTGTAGCCGATGCCGAGCATCCACAGGTTGTCGTCCACGCGGAACACCCGGCCGTTGCGGACGGCGTCCAGGTTCTTCCAGAGCGCCCCCTCGGTGATCCTGCCCTGGTCGGACTTGGCCGCGTCCCCGTAGACCGAGTAGAAGATGGCGTCGGCCGCCGCCTGGTCGACCTGTTCGGGGCTGATCTCGACGGAGAACCCGGGCTTGTCCTGGTTGGCGGGGCGGCCGAGCCCGAGGTCCTTGAACAGCGAGCCGACGAAGGTGTCGTTGAGGTAGAGCCTGGTCGGTGCACCGGCCAGGAAGCGGGCCATCGCGACCCGGGTGGCGGCGGTCCGGGCCGGGCCGCCGAGCGCGGTGACGAGGTCCCGGGCCTTGGTCCGGTACGCCGCGTCGGCCGCCTCGGCCTCGCCCTGCCGCCCCAGCGCCTCGGCGTGCAGCCGGACGTTCTCCTTCCAGGTCGGCCCGGTGGTCTTCGAGAGCACCGTCGGCGCGATCTTCGACAGTCCGTCGTACCGCTGGTCGTCGCGGACCTGGTTGCTCAGGATGAGGTCCGGCCGCAGCGCGGCGATCGCCTCCAGGCTGGGCTGGCCGATGGCTCCGACGGCCTTCGTCCCCGCCAGCCGGTCGGCGGGCAGGTAGCCGGGGAAGGACGCGCCCGCGGAGACGGTGGTCGCGCCGACGGGGGTGAGGCCGAGGGTGACCGCCGAGTCCAGTGCGTCGGTGTCCAGCACCACCACCCGGGCCGCCCTGGCGGGTACCCGGGTCTCGCCGCGGGCGTGCCGGACGGTGCGGGGGCCGGCGCCGCCGGAAGGGCCGCCCCCCGGGGCGGACGCGCCGGTGCCCGGGGAGGGCTGGTCCGCCCCGCAGCCGGTGAGCGCGGGACCGAGCACGAGGCCCGGGGCGAGCCGGGCGGCGAGGCCGAGTGCGGTGCGGCGGCTGAGCGGTCGGGGCATCGGCGGATCCTCCAACGGGCGGGCGGGGCGCGGGAATTCCTGCCCGTCCGTCGGGGTGGTCATGCGTCGGGGTCGGTCTCGCGCCGCTGGCGCAGCAGGTCGTCGTAGTCGGCCTGCACCCGGCGGTCCATCGCCAGGGCGAACTGGGCGTCGACGACCGTACGGGCCAGCGGCCGGACCCGCACTATGCGTTCGGTGAGCCGCGCGGCCTCGCCGGGCGGCAGCGGGGCGTCGCCGGCCAGGGCGCCGAGCAGGTGCTCGCCGACCAGGTCGACGAAGACCTCCGCGATGGCGTCCACGTGCTCCTGGGTGCGCCTGCTGGCGTCCAGGACGGCCGAGAGCGGCACGCCCTCGGCGACCAGCGCGGTGGTGGCGTCCATCAGCCGCCGGCTGACGTGGGTGATCCCGTCGTCGTCGACCGAGATGAAGCCCTGGGAGATCGACTCGGCGGTGTTCTCCTCGGTGAGCTGCTCCCCGAAGACGGCGCGCAGTTCGTCCCAGTCCAGGCGCACCGGCGTCTCGTCCGACCAGGGTGCGACGATCGCGGCCTCCAGTCCGATCAGCTCGGCGACGTCCCGCCCGCTCTCGCCGGCGCCGATCAGCTCGGCGATGCCGCCCAGGGTGTGGCCGCGCTCCAGCAGTTCGCCGATCATCCGCAGCCGGGCGAGGTGCTCCTCGCCGTACCAGGCGATCCGGCCCTCCTTGCGGGGAGGCTGGAGGAGTTTGCGCTCGCGGTAGAAGCGCAGGGTCCGGGTGGTGATACCGGCCGCCTCGGCCAGTTCCTCCACGCGGTACTCGCGCTTTTTGTCGTCGGCAGCAGCTCTGACCTTGTCCACGGCGATCAGCATAGGTCCGTCGCCTCGGGCGGTTCCCGAATCAGGATGGTCGCGCTTCTTCCATCCGGTGTCAGCAAGGGCTACCCTGCCAATCGTGCCAGTGATTACTGGCGCGATTGGCAGGGTCCCGGGGCCGGCCCCCGGGAGGCAGCACCACCGCGGCCCCGACGGCGCCGCCCGCACGTGATGAGTGGCACCGGCGGTGCCGCCCGCACATGATGAGCGGCACCCGTCAGGCAGCCCGAAGATCACCGCCCACCCTCAGGAGGAGGCCGCATGGCATCCAGCAGCAAGCGCCCCCGCTCCGGCGCGTCCGGCGCCCCGGCGGAGGAGGCCGCCCCGGTGGGCGAGGCCGTCCCGGTGGGCGAGGCCGCCCCGCACGTGCGGGTGGCGGTGATCGGCTCCGGGTTCGGCGGCCTCGGCGCGGCGGTGCGGCTGCGCCGTGCCGGCATCACCGACTTCGTCGTCCTGGAACGCGCGGACTCGGTCGGCGGCACCTGGCGCGACAACAGCTACCCGGGCTGCGCCTGCGACGTGCCCTCGCACCTCTACTCCTTCTCCTTCGCGCCCAACCCCGAATGGCCGCGCAGCTTCTCCGGCCAGCCCGACATCCGCGCCTACCTGGAGAAGGTCGCCACCGTCTTCGGCCTCCGCCCCCACCTGCGCTTCGGGGCCGAGGTGCTGGAGGCGCGCTGGGAGGCGGAGCGGACCCGCTGGCGGATCACCACCTCGGCCGGCCAGTGGACCGCCGACGCCGTGGTGTCCGCCGCCGGACCGCTCGCCGACCCGCAGATCCCCGACCTGCCCGGGCTCGCCTCCTTCCCCGGCAAGGTGTTCCACTCCTCCCGCTGGGACCACGACTACGACCTGGCCGGCAAGCGGGTCGCCATCGTCGGCACCGGCGCCTCCGCCGCCCAGATCATCCCGTCGATCCAGCCGGAGGTCGGGAAGCTGACGGTCTTCCAGCGCACCCCCGCCTGGGTCCTGCCGCGCCGGGACCGCGAGATCAGCCGGCTCGAGAAGTGGTTGCACGACCGCCTGCCCGTCACCGGCAGGATCCGCCGCGGCACCCTGTTCGCGCTCCGCGAGCTCCAGGTCGACGCCTTCGTCCGACGCCCGGGCATGCTGAAGGTGGTCCAGCAGTTCGCCGAACGCCACCTCGCCCAGGGCGTCGCCGACCCGGCCCTGCGCGCCAAGCTCACCCCCGACTACCGCATCGGCTGCAAGCGCATCCTGCTCAGCAACACCTACTACCCCGCGCTCGCCGCCGCCAACACCGAGGTGGTCGCCTCCGGCCTGCGCGAACTGCGCGGCTCCACCCTGGTCGCCGCCGACGGCACCGAGCACGAGGTGGACGCCATCGTCTTCGGCACCGGGTTCCACGTCACCGACATGCCCATCGGTGCCCGGGTGTTCGGCGCCGACGGCACCAGCCTGGCCGAGCAGTGGAAGGACGGCATGGAGGCCCTGCGCGGCTCGACCGTGCACGGCTTCCCGAACCTCTTCTTCGTGATCGGCCCCAACACCGGCCTCGGGAACAGCTCGATGATCCTGATGATCGAGTCCCAGCTGAACTACCTGATCGACGCGCTCACCACCCTCGACACCGTCGGCGCCACCGCGATGCAGCCCACCGTCCGCGCCCAGCGCCAGTGGAACCTCGAACTCCAGCACCGGATGGACCGCACCGTCTGGACGACCGGTGGCTGCCGCAGCTGGTACCTCGACCCGAACGGCCGGAACACCGTGCTCTGGCCCGGCTCCACCACCGCGTTCCGCCGTGCCACCCGAAGAGTCGACCTCGGCGAGTACGAGTTGATCATGCGCACCGCACCTTCCGCCGCCCCCGCCGTCCAGGAGGTGTCCGCATGAGCGCCGACCGTCTGCCCGCCGAGTACGTCCCGCCCACGCCCGTCGAGGAGTTGAGCGTGCGCTCGGCCGACGGCGTCAGGCTGCACGTCGAGGTGCACGGCCAGCCCGGGGCGCCGACCGTGGTGCTCGCCCACGGCTGGACCTGCTCGACCGCCTTCTGGGCCCCGGTGATCCGCCGACTCGCCGACCGGTACCGGGTGGTGGCGTACGACCAGCGCGGCCACGGGCGGAGCGAGATCCCGCCGAGCCGGGCCCGCTACTCCACCCGCGCGCTCGCCGAGGACCTCGCCGCCGTGCTTGCCCGGACCGTTCCGGCGGGGGAGCGGGCCGTGCTCGCCGGGCACAGCATGGGCGGGATGACCATCATGGCCGCCGGCGGACGCCCCGGGGTCGCCGAGCGCACCGCCGCCGCCGTCCTGATCTCCACCGGGCCGTCCGAGCTGGTGGACCGGCTCACCGTCCTGCCGGGCGCGGTGCGCCCGCCGTGGCTGCGCCGCTTCCTGCACCGGCAGCTGCTGCGCTCCCGGCTGCCGCTCGGGCCGGTCACGTCCGTCAGCCGCGCCGCGCTCAAGTACGCCACCATGGGGCCGGGTTCGGCCGCCGGGCAGGTCGAGGCGACGGCGCGGATCGTGCACGCCTGCCCGACGGGCGTGCGCGTCCACTGGGCCGGCGTCCTCGACCGGCTGGACGTCCACGCCGGGCTCGCCCGGCTCGCCGTGCCGACGGCGGTCGTGGTCGGCACCGCCGACCGGCTGACCCCGCCCGTGCACGCGCACCGGATGGTCGCCGAACTCGCCTACCCACAGGGGCTGTTGCTGCTGCCGGGGGTCGGCCACATGGCCCCGCTGGAGCGGCCGGTGGAGGTCGCCGCCGAGATCCACCGGCTGGCCGCCGCGCACCTGTCCGGTAAGCCGGCCGCCGAGCCCACCGCCGAGCCCACCGCAGCGCCCACCGCCGAGCCCACCGTGTCCGCCGAAACCCCTGCCGGCCCCGCCACCGAGAGGACCGCCGTCGCATGAACGCCGTTCCGCCGCTGTCCGCACAGGTCGTCGTCATCACCGGAGCCGCCCGCGGGGTCGGCGCCTCGCTGGCCCGCACGCTCGCGCGGCGCGGAGCCACCGTCGCCCTCCTCGGCCTGGAACCCGAGGAGCTCAAGGCCGTCGCGGCGCAGTGCGGGCCCGGCGCGACCAGCTGGGAGGTCGACGTCACCGACCTCGACGCGCTGACCGACGCCGCCCGCCGGATCAAGGAGCACCACGGCCGGATCGACACCGTGGTCGCCAACGCCGGCATCGCCATCGGCGGGCCGCTCGCGGACAGCGACCACCGCGCCTTCACCCGGGTGATCGAGGTGAACCTGCTCGGCAGCGTCGCCACCGCCCGGGCCTTCCTGCCCGCACTGACCGAGAGCCGGGGCTACCTGCTGCAGATCGCCTCGCTGGCCGCGCTGACGCCCGCGCCGCTGATGAGCGCGTACTGCGCCAGCAAGTCCGGGGTGGAGGCCTTCGCCCACTCGCTCCGCGCCGAGGTCGCCCACCAGGGGGTCAAGGTCGGTGTGGGGTACTTGAGTTGGACCGACACGGACATGGTGCGCGGGGCCGACGAGGACACCGTGCTGCGGCAGATGCGCACCCGGCTTCCGTGGCCGGCGAACAAGACGTACCCGCTGGAGCCGGCGGTGGAGCGGATCGCCGCGGGCATCGCCCGCCGGTCCGCCCACGTCTACGCCCAGGCCTGGCTGCGCGGGATGCAGCCCGTCCGCTGGGTGCTGCCGAGCCTGATCGCGGCTGTCGGCTCCCGTGACGTCGCCAAGCTCGCCCCGCAGCTCGCGGCCACCGCGGCCTCCCGGCTGCGCGCCGTCGGCGCCGGGGGCGCGGCGGACACGGCGGTCCGGCGGAGCCACAGCGGCCCGGGGGGCGGCGCCGACGCCCGGTGACGGATGACAAGTAACAGATAACAGATAACAGCTGACAGATGTTGAAATCTGTCAGCTGTTATCTGTTCGCCGTCAGCTGTCAGTCGTCAGCTGTCAGCTGTCAGCCGCCCTGGTCGCTCGGCCCCCCGCCCCTCCGGCCCCCGCCGTCGCGATCCGCGCCAGCGTCCCCAGGGCCCGTGCCAGCACCGGCAGGGTCGGCGAGGCGAGCCCGACCCGGACCGCGGCCGGTGACCGGCGCGGGTCCACGGCGAACGCCGCCGCGGGTGTGATCGAGATCCCGGCCCGCGCGGCCGCCGCCACGAAGGCCTCCGCCCGCCAGGCCCCCGGCAGCTCCCACCACAGGTAGTACGAGCACGGGTCGGCCCGCACCCGCTGCCCCGCCAGCACCTCGCGCGCCAGCGCCTGCCGGTCCGCCGCGTCGGCCCGCTTGGCGGCCTCGGTCGCGGCCAGGGTGCCGTCCCCGATCCAGCGCACCGCCGCCTCCAGCGCGAACCCGTTCGGCGTCCACCCGCCCGACCGCAGCGCGCCCGCCACCTGCTCGCGCAGCGCGCCGGGGGTGAGTGCGAACCCGCTGGTCAGCCCGGGCGCGAGCCGCTTTGACAGGCTGTCCACGAGAACGGTGCGCTCCGGGGCCAACGCGGCCAGCGGCGTCAGGTCGGGCCGCAGGAACGACCAGACGGCGTCCTCGACCACCGGCAGGTCGAGCCGTCGCAGTTCCTCCGCGAGCGCCGCCAGCCGCGCGGGCGGCATGCTCGCACCGAGCGGGTTCTGCAGCCGGGGCTGCACGTACACGGCGCGCAGCGGAGCCGCGCGGTGGGCGGCCGCGACGGCCTCGGGCAGCAGCCCGTCCTCGTCCACGGCCAGCGGCACCAGGCGGACGCCCAGTCGCTGCGCCACGGCCTTGACCACCGGATAGGTGAGCGCCTCCACGCCCAGCCGCTGCCCGGGCGGCACGAGTGCGGACAGCGCTCCCGCGGCGGCCTGCCGCCCGTTGCCCGCGAACAGCAGGTCCGCGGGCTCGGCCTGCCAGGAGCCGGCGGAGAGCAGGCCGGCGAAGGCCAGCCGGGCCGCGTCCGTGCCGGCCGCGCCGACCGGGCGCAGCGCGTCGCCGAGCGCGTCCGGCCGCAGCAGCGGTGCGAGTCCGCCGGCGAGCAGTTCGGCCTGCCCGGGGGTGACGGGGTAGTTGAGTTCCAGGTCGACGGGTGCGCTGGTCGGTTCGGCGAGTGCGATGCGGCCGTCCTCCGTGCTCCGCCCGGCGCGGACGAAGGTGCCGCGCCCGACCTCGCCGACGGTCAGTCCGCGGCGGGCGAGTTCCCGGTAGACGCGTCCCGCCGTCGAGGCGGCGATGCCCCGGCTGCGGGCGAAGGCGCGTTGGGTGGGCAGCTGCTGCCCGGGCCGCAGGCGTCCGTCGGTGATGTCGGCGGCGACCCGGTCGGCGATCAGGCGGTAGTCGTCCATCGGTGTCGTCCCTCCGTGCTGTCGCCCGGTGCCGTCCCGGTGCCGTCCCGGCTCGTCCCGGTGCCGTGGGCCGGCTCCGCCGGCGCCATTGCGCCGAGCGCAAAGTCATCATTGCACCGAGCCGGTGATCCGTCCTAGCCTCCCTGCATGGACGCGTTGACACCGGCCGTGGACGGCCACGCGGTACTCGGGATCGCCGCCGTGGCACTGGGCATGGTGCTGTCGCCGGGGCCGAACATGATCTACCTGGTCTCGCGCTCGATCGCGCAGGGCCGCCGCGCCGGGCTGATCTCGCTGCTCGGGGTCGCGGTCGGATTCCTGGTCTACCTCGTCGCGGTGACGGCGGGCGTGGCCGCGGTCTTCTCGGTGGTGCCCGCCCTCTACACCGGGATCAAGCTGGCGGGTGCCGGCTACCTGCTCTGGCTGGCGTGGAAGGCGGTGAAGCCGGGCGGTACGGCGGTCTTCGCCCCGCAGCAGCTGACCCCGGACCCGCCGCGGCGCCTGTTCGCGATGGGCTTCCTGACCTGCCTGCTCAACCCCAAGATCGCCATCATGTACATCTCGCTGCTGCCCCAGTTCGTGGCCCCCGAACGCGGCCGCGTCGCCCTGCAGAGCCTGGTGCTGGGCCTGACGCAGATCGCGATCGCGGTGACCGTGAACGGCCTGATCGCGATGAGCGCGGGCGGCATCGCGGCCTTCCTCAACCGCCGCCCGGCCTGGCTGCGCGTCCAGCGCTACGCGATGGGGACCGTCCTCGCCGGCCTGGCGGTGCACATCGCCGCCGACCGCGCCAAGGCCGTCGCGGCCTAGGCTCCCCGGCCGGGAGCCACAGGCCCACGGGAGCCGTCGGGATCCGTCGGGATCCGCCCGGCGCACCTACGCCGTCCGGGCTGCCACCCGCAGCACCTCGTACCCGGCCTGGACGACGTGCGAGCCGAGCGTCGGCCCGGTGTTGGCCAGCGCCGCCACCGCGGCCGCAGTCTGCGGCGAGAACCCGACGAGCACCGTGAAGCCCCTGGTCGCCCCCGCGTGGAAGTACAGGTCGTGTCCGCCCGAGCGGCGGCGGTTCCACACCAGGCAGACCTCGTCGCCCGACCGCGGCAGCCGCAGCCGCGGCCGCCGCACCTCCCGCAGGGCGGCCCCCAGGGAGGTCCCCGCCGCGGCGTCCAGGCCGTCCAGGCCGTTCATGCCGTCCAGGCCGTCCAGGCCGTCGAGGTGGGCCCGCAGGTAGCGCAGCACATCGGCCCCGCTGGCCCGCACCGCGGCCGCTCCCGGCAGTCCGGGGGCGTGCCACGGCGGCAGTTCCCGGCCGCGCAGGTACCCGGTCGCCCGCCCCGGCGCGTCCGGTGCGCACCCGGTGGCGCGCAGTCCGAGCGGGCCGCAGATCCGTTCCGCGAGCAGCGCCCCGTACGGGGAGCGGCCCGTCTCGGCGAGTGCCCGCCCGAGCAGCCCGACTCCGTAGTTGGAGTACCGGTAGTGCTCACCGGGCCTGCGTCGAGGGGTGGTTCGGGCCAGCGCCGTCCGCAGGTCGTCGTCCCCGAACCCCGCGTAGGGGTTGCTGCGCCAGCGGGGGAGGGCGGCCGCCAGGAGCCCGGGAGGCAGCCGGGGCAGGCCCGAGGTGTGGGTGGCCAGGTGCAGCAGCCGGACGGGTTCGGCGCAACGGCTGGGTACCGGTGGCCAGTTCGGCGGGAGCCGGTGCTCCAGCGGGTCGTCCAGGGCGAGTTCGCCGCGGGCCGCCATCTCGGCCAGCAGGAGGGCGGTGAACGTCTTGCTCACCGAGCCGAGTTCGAAGACGGTGTCCGGCGTGCAGGCAGCTGCCCGGCCGCGCCCGGTCCGCCCGTGGCAGCGCACCTCCTGCCGTTCCCCCCGCGCCACGGCCACCGTGACGGCGGTGGCGTGGGGTTCGGCCGCCCGCACCACCGCCGCCACCGCGGTGTCCAGTGCGTTCACGCGGCCGCCGCGCCGGTGCCCAGCGCCCGGGCCAGGGTGACGTCGCCGGCCAGGACCGCGACCACGGCGGTGTGCTGGTGCTCCCGGAAGGACTCGTCGCGGTCCGAGCTCACCGCCTCGTTGGCCTCGCGCGGCACCAGTCCGTCGTCGTGCTGGACGGCGGCCAGCGCGTCCCAGCCCTGTCGGCCGGTGGCCGGTTCGCCGATGCAGGCGTCGACGATGAGGAGTTCGAGGGCGAGGTCCCACTGCCCGATCTCCAGCCAGACGTCGAGCCAGACCGGGAGCCAGTCGCGGACGTGGTCGCGCATCGGCTCGGGCAGGCCGTCCGGGTGGGCGCCCCAGTCGGTGAGGTGGAAGACGGTGTGCGTGATCTGGTAGGCGATCTCCCATTCGACGGCCCAGGGCTCGGGCGTGGCGCCGAGCCAGGTGCGGGCGGCGAGCGCGTCCCAGTCCGGCTGGTGGCTGAGCCCCACCAGCCGGCGGGCGTTGGCGACGGCGAGCCGCCGGTTGGCCTGGATCTCGGTGGCGTGGGCGGCGCGCAGGCGGCTGATCGATTCGAGGAGCTCCTCGAGGGCGGGGTGGCGGTAGCCGGCCCGGGCGAAGTGGCCGTAGAGCTCCAGCGGGTCGCTCATCGTGACGTGGCGCAGCTGGCGTTCGTACAGCAGGTCGCCCTCGCGGACCTCCTCCCACGCGTAGTCGAGCAGTTCCCGGGCGGCCCGGGTGCCGGCGGGCCCGGCGACGCCGTCGCGCAGGACGACGGAGGCTACCAGGGCGATCTCGCCGAGCGGCTTGTAGGCGTCGTTGGGGGTGGCGAGGTCGACGACGGTGTTGTCGGGGATCCGGCCGAGGCCGTCGCGGTGGGCGGCGTGCAGCCAGGTCATCGCGCGGGAGCCGACCTGCTGGGCGACGGAGAGGACGTGGGTGTCGGTCATGGGGCCTGGTTCCGTTCGGCGGTCGACGGGCGGGAGCGGTCGAGCAGCAGGCGGGCGACGGCGAGTTCGAGCCCGGTGCGGGCGCTCCCGTCACCGGCCAGGCGGATCCGGTCCAGGACGGGGCCGACGTCGAGCGGCAGCGGTCGGCCTTCGGCGGCGGCCCAGCCGAGCCAGCGGGCGAGCCGGGCGGCGGTGGTGAGGTCGCGGCGCATCATCGAGCGGACGGTGCCGCGGGCGAGGGCCAGGACCCGGGCCCGGGCGGTGTCGTGCACCGGGCCGTCGAGTCCGGGCAGGGCGAGGACGGACAGCTGCGCCATCCGCACCGACCAGGCCTGCCAGCCCAGCTCGTCGGGGCCCGGCAGCGGGGCGGGCGGTGGTACGGCCTCGCCGTAGGGGGTGCGGGCGAGCACCTGTCCGGCGGCCCAGTCCTGCCATCCGATCACCAGCGCGGCCTCTCGGGAGGGGGGTGCCGGTGCCGGGAGCGCCCGGCGGGCCTCGGCCAGCAGGGCGGCGGCGGGGCCGTCGGGTCCGGCTCCGGTGAGCAGCTGGGGGGAGAGGAGGTCGGCGCCGAGCAGTCGCACGGCGGCCAGCAGCGGGCGGGGTACGGCGGTGTCGGGGTCGACGAGCGCGGCCGCACCCCCGCCGCCCCGGAGGGCGTCGAGGGTCCGGCCCGCCACCCGCTCGACCGCCGCGGCGTAGTCGTCGCGGAGCGAGGTCTCGGCGAATGGCATCGGTGGTGTTCCTCCTTGGTGGGGCGGGCCGGCCCGTTCGCGGGGCCGGCCCGGCCTTCAGGTGGTGTGGCCGGCCCGCGTCACCGGGTCGGCTTCTCCTTCGGCGGCTTCGGCGATGCCAGGAGCAGGCCGAGCAGCAGGGCGGCACCCGCGGCCTCCGGCAGGTACGTGGGCGCGTCGGACACGACGGCCTCGTCCTCCACCATCAGGCTCGCGAGTGTCTCGGCCTCGGCGAGCGTCGCGCTGGGTGACGCCGAAGCGGTTTCCGTGCGGAACTGAGTAAGCATCAGATGTGCCTCCTCGCCTGGATTTCATCACCCGTTCGGGCGATGCCCCTGTCCGACACTACGAGCACGACCGATCGCCTGCATCCGCAGTCCGCTGAGCAGGGACGTTGCCCTGGGTGTGGGCTCGGCTGCGGGGAGTCGGTACGGTCAGGGGCATGACCACTGCCTTGATCACCGGCGCGACCGCCGGCATCGGAGCCGCTTTCGCCCGCCGACTCGCCCGCGGCGGCTACCGCCTCGTCCTGGTGGCCCGGGACACCGGGCGTCTAGAGCGGGCGAGCTCCGACCTGCACGCCGAGTACGGCGTCGAGGTGGAGGTGCTGACCGCCGACCTCGCGACGGACGAGGGCATCGCCGCCGTCGAGGCCCGGCTGGGCGACGCCGGGCGCCCGGTGGACCTGCTGATCAACAACGCCGGGTTCGGCAACAAGGGCGCCTTCGGGGCCGTTCCGCTGCAGGCGGAGCTGGACATGGTGAAGGTCCACGTCGAGGCGGTGCTGCGGCTGACCACGGCAGCCCTGCCGGGGATGCGCGAGCGCGGTCGGGGTGCGGTCGTCAACGTCGCCTCGGTGGCGGCCTTCCTGCCGCGGGGCACCTACGGGGCGAGCAAGGCGTGGGTGGTGAGCTTCACCCAGGGCGTGCTGCGCGACCTCGGCGGCACGGGCGTGCGGATGATGGCGCTGTGCCCGGGCTTCACCCGGACCGAGTTCCACGAGCGGGCGGGCATGGGCACCGGCAACATCCCGGCCTGGTCCTGGCTCTCGGCGGAGCGGGTGGTCGACGAGGCGATGCGCGACCTGGCGCGCGGCAGGTCGTTGTCGGTGCCGGGCCGTCGTTACAAGGTGGCGGTCGCCGTCGCGCGGATGCTGCCCCCGGGCAAGCTCGGCGGCGTGTCCTCGAAGGCGGCGCGCACCTACCGGACGGACTGAGGCGCCGGCCGACCGGGCGGGCGGATCGTGACGCCGGGCGGTCGGTCGGCCGACCGCCCGGTCGGGTCGGTCGGCGGCCCGGTCGGGGTCGGCGGTCGGCAGCCGGGCGCCGCGGCCGCGCGGGAATAGAGTAACTCTCACTATTAGCTTGTCTAACTATGAGCTATTCTCGCTATGCTGGCGGCCGCCCGACCGCCGACCCCGGCACACCCTGGGAGGCCCGCCCTTGAGGCCCGACGCCACCGACTGGACCGCCCCCGAACGCGCCGAGGGTGCCCCCCGCCCGCCGGCCCAGTGGCGGCGCATCCTCGCGCTGTTCCGCCCGTACGCGGGGCGACTGGCCGTCGTCGGGCTGCTGGTCGCCGCCTCCGCCGTCGTCTCGGTCGTCTCGCCGTTCCTGCTGAGGGCCGTGCTGGACACCGCCATCCCGCAGGGCCGCACCGGACTGCTCAGCCTGCTGGTGCTCGGCATGATCGCCGCGGCCGTGGTGAACAGCGTCTTCAGCGTGCTGCAGACGCTGATCTCCACCACCGTCGGCCAGCGCGTCATGCACGACCTGCGCACCGCCGTCTACGGCCACCTGCAGCGGCAGTCGCTCGCCTTCTTCACCCGCACCCGCACCGGTGAGGTGCAGTCCCGGATCGCCAACGACATCGGCGGCATGCAGTCCACGGTGACGTCCACCGCGACCAGCCTGGTCTCCAACTTCACCGCGGTGATCGCCTCGGTGGTCGCCATGGTCGCGCTCGACTGGCGCCTGACCGTCGTCTCGCTGGTGCTGCTGCCGCTGTTCGTCTGGATCAGCCGCCGGGTCGGCAACGAGCGCAAGCGGATCACCACCGAACGGCAGAAGCAGCTGGCCGCGATGAGTTCGGCCGTCCAGGAGTCGCTCTCCGTCAGCGGCATCCTGCTCGGCCGCACGATGGGCCGCTCCGACTCGCTCGCCCGCGAGTTCACCGGCCAGTCCGACCAGCTCGCCGACCTGGAGGTGCGGGCCAGCATGGCCGGCCGCTGGCGGATGAACACCATCCAGATCGTGATGGCCGCGATGCCCGCGCTGATCTACTGGGCTGCCGGGCTGTCCGCCGCCGACGGCGCCCCGATCGTCTCGGTCGGCACCCTGGTCGCCTTCGTGACCCTCCAGCAGGGCCTGTTCCGCCCGACCGTCAGCCTGCTCTCCACGGGCGTGCAGGTGCAGACCTCGCTCGCGCTCTTCCAGCGCATCTTCGAGTACCTGGACCTGCCGGTGGAGATCGCCGAGCCGGCCGGGGCGGTCGGCCTGGCCGAGGTCCGCGGCGAGGTCCGCTTCGAGGGCGTGGACTTCCGCTACGACCCGGACCAGGAGCGGCCCACGCTGTCCGGCGTCGACCTGGTCGTCCCGGCCGGGAGCTCGCTGGCCGTGGTCGGCGAGACGGGCTCCGGCAAGACCACGCTCAGCTACCTGGTGCCGAGGCTGTACGACGTCACGGGCGGCCGGGTCGCCATCGACGGCGTGGACGTGCGCGAGCTGTCCTTCGACACCCTGGCCCGCGCGGTCGGCGTGGTCTCCCAGGAGACCTACCTCTTCCACGCCTCGGTCGCCGAGAACCTGCGCTTCGCCAAGCCGGACGCCACCGACGCCGAACTCGTCGAGGCCGCCCGGGCCGCGCAGGTCCACGAGACCGTCGCCGCCCTGCCGGACGGCTACGACACCCTGGTCGGCGAGCGCGGCTACCGCTTCTCCGGTGGCGAGAAGCAACGCCTCGCGCTGGCCCGGACGATCCTGCGCAACCCGCCGGTGCTCATCCTCGACGAGGCCACCAGCGCCCTGGACAACCGCACCGAGCGCGCCGTCCAGCAGGCCGTGGACACCCTGGCCGCGGGCCGCACCACGATCACCATCGCGCACCGGCTCTCCACCGTGCGCACCGCCGACCAGATCGCCGTCCTGGACCACGGCGAGGTCGTCGAACTCGGCACCCACGACGAGCTGGTCGAGCTGGACGGGCGCTACGCGGCACTGCTGCGCAGGGAGGCGCCGGAGCCGGTCGCGCCCGTCCGGGAGCCGGGTCTCGCGGACGCGGGGCCGGCCCTCCTGGACCAGGAGCCGGCCGTCCTGGTCCGGTGAGCCGGGCACCCGGGCACCCGGGCACCCGGGCGGCGGGTCGCGCGGGAGCGACCGGCCGGCCCGGGCCGCCGGACGGGCCTACGCGGCCTTCGGCACCTCGTTGTAGTTCTCCGCGACCTCCTGGCCGGAGAGCCGCTGGATCGCCGCCATCACCTCGTCGGTCACCTGTCGACGGGCCTTCAGCGAGCGGGCCTGCCCGTGCAGCTCGTCGAAGTGCAGCGGCTCGCCGAAACGGACCGTCACCTTCCTGAGCCGCGGCAGCCGCTTGCCGACCGGCAGGATGTGCTCCGGCCCCTCCAGCGCCACCGGCACCACGGGGACACCGGCGGTGAGGGCCAGCCAGGCGACGCCCGTCTTGCCCCGGTAGAGCCGCCCGTCGAGCGAGCGGGTGCCCTCCGGGTAGATGCCGAAGGCCTTGCCGTCCTCGAGGATCTCCAGCGCGGACTCCAGCGAGGCCTGGGCGGAGCGGTAGGTGCCGCGCTCCACCGGCACCGCGCCGATCGACTCGAAGAAGCCCTTGGAGAGCCGGCCCTTGAGCCCCGTCCCGGTGAAGTACTCGGCCTTGGCGAGGAAGTGGACCCGGCGCGGGGCGGTCAGCGGGATCACCACGCTGTCGATGAAGGACAGGTGGTTGCTGGCCAGGATGACCCCGCCCTTGCGCGGCACGTTCTCGATGCCCTCGATGGACGGGCGCCAGATGCCGCGCGAGACGGGTTTCAGCAGCAGCCTGGTGACGAGGTCGAGCATGGTCCCTCCCTGGACGAACGAACGCCCGGGAGGTGCCCGGGCCTGCAATCAGATCCGCAGACTACGACACCCACCCCCGCGCCCGTCCACTCCCGCCGACCGTGGCGCACACCACGGCCGGGTAGGGTACCGCCGTCCGCACCGAGCACAACCCGCAGTACCAGGAGGGCACGATGGAGACCACTGAGGCGATCAAGGCCATGTTCGACCGTTTCGACAAGGACGGCGACGGCAGGATCACCCCGGCCGAGTACGCGCTGGCCGCCAACGAGATGGGCGACCACGACGTCACCATCTCGATGGCCGAGGCGCTGATCAACACGATGGACACCGACCACGACGGTGTGCTGACCTTCGACGAGTTCCTGGCCGCCCGCCGGCGCTGAGCCCGCGCCGACGGGGCCGGTCGCCGTACGGCGGCACCGGCCCCGTCCGCAGCCGCTCCCTATCCGCACCCGCACCGCTGGGATCCGCCGGGCCGGGACGTTCGCCGCCGGGCCGGGACGTCGCCCGTGCGTCAGGACCCGGCTCCCGGGTCAGGAGCCGGTTCCCGCGTCAGGGCCCCGGTTCCCGCGTCAGGACGGCACCGGGAAGACCCGGCGCACCACCCGCTCCGAGGCCCCGCCGTCGTCCCACGGGCAGAACCGGGCCCGGAACCGCGCCCGCGCGGCCGGCTCCGGATCGCCGGCCAGCAGCGCCTCCACCAGCCCCTCCGGATCCACCGTGACGGCCCCCGGCGGTTCGGCGAACAGGTCGAAGTAGACGCCGCGCACCCGCTGGTACTCCTCCCAGTCGGGCGCGAAGACCACGACCGGACGGTCCAGCACCGCGTAGTCGAACATCATCGACGAGTAGTCCGTCACCAGCACGTCCGCCGCGAGGTAGAGGTCCTCCACCGTGGGGTGCGCCGAGACGTCCACGATCTCGGCCGAGCCCTCGTCCGCCGCGAGGTCCCCCGGCCCGCCGGTGTGGAAGTAGTGGGTGCGCACCAGCAGCGTGTAGTGCGGGCCCAGCCGCCGGGCCAGTTCCCGCACGTCCAACAGCGGGACGTACCCGCCCTGGTCGCCGCGGTGGGTCGGGGCGTACAGCACGGCGGTGCCGCCGGGCCGCAGCCCGAACCGCTCGCGCATGGCGCGCACCTCGTCCCGGGTGGCGTTGGCCAGCCGGTCGTTGCGCGGGTACCCGGTGTCCAGCATCTCGTACCGGCCGGGGAAGGCGCGGGCGAAGTGCTCGCTGGTGTGCGGGTTGGAGGAGACCAGGAAGTCCCAGCGGTCGATCGCCTCCCGGAGCCGGTCGAAGTCCATCCCGCCGGCCGCCTCGGGGCGGTCCCGCAGGTCCATGCCCATGGCCTTGAGCGGGGTGCCGTGCTGGGTCTGGACGTGCACCGTGCCCGGCCGCTTCGCCATCGTGCGCGGGAAGTTGACGTTGTTCACGAAGTACTTGGCGGTCGCCATCACCTTGAGGTAGGCGGGTGTGTTGACGATCACGTACGGCACCCCGGGCGGCATGGTGGCGGCCTGCTTGCGGTTCTCCACCACCCACACGCCCCGGACCTGCGGCGCCAGCTCCCTGGCCTTCTCGTAGATCGCCGCCGGGCTGCACGCGTAGCCGCGGTGCCAGTAGGCCGCGTAGACGGCCAGGTTCTCGTCCAGCGGCAGCCGGCGGAAGGCGTTGTACGCGGTGAACCGGGCGCTGCTGCGCACGCCCTTCTTCACCGCCGGGGCCACCGCGCGCGCCCCGCGCTTGAGTTCGCGCGGCAGGCGGCCGGTGCGGCGCAGCTCGGCGTACGCGATCCGGGCACCGCGGGCGGCCAGCCGGTACTGCACGCCGCGCACGCCGCCCGGGAACTGGTAGCCGTCGGGGCGGTGGCGGGCGAAGTGCTGGGTGATCCGGCGGAAGAACTCCTTGCGCCGGTCGAGGGGGACGAGCCCGGGGGTGTCGTAGACGTTCAGGGCCTGCCGGACGGTCCGGTCGAAGACCAGGGTGCGCAGCGAGGCCGGGACGGGCTCCCCGGGGCGGTCCGGGCGGTCCAGGAAGGCGAAGATCGCCTCGTACTGGGCGAAGACGTCGGCGTGCCGGGGGGAGGCGGTCGCGGTGATCGCGCCCTCCCGGCCGCGCCGGTAGACGTAGCAGGGCCGGTCCAGGTAGCGCAGCCGCCCGGCCGCCAGCAGTGCGGGGTAGGTGACCGAGATGTCCTCGTAGTAGCCGCGGCCGAAGGAGACGCCGAGGCCCTCCAGGTAGGCGCGGCGGAACACCTTGTTCCAGACCGACATCACGGTGTTGAACAGCGCCGGGTGCTCGGCCAGGGTGCAGCCGTCGACCAGTGGGGAGCCCAGCAGCACGTGGCGCCACGGGTTGGGCTCGGTCCCGCCGTCGGGGTACACGTGGGTGAAGTCGGTGATCAGGACGTCGGCGGGGGTCTCGCGGCGCTGCTCCTGGCGCAGCTCGTCCAGGACGACGCTGACGGTGCGCTCGGGCAGCCGGTCGTCGCTGTCCACGAACCAGACGTACTCGCCGCGCACGTGCGGCAGCGCGGCGGTGCGGGCGCCGCCGAGGCCCTGGTTCTCGGTGAGGTGCAGGACCCGCAGCCGGGGGTCGCGGGCGGCGTACTCGTCCAGGATCGCGCCGCAGCCGTCGGGGGAGCGGTCGTCGACCGCGATCACCTCGAAGCGGGACTCCGCGGCGGGGGTGTCGCCGAGGATCGAGTCGAGGCAGTGCGGGAGGAACCGCTCCACGCCGTGGACCGGGAGCACGATGCTGAGGAGGAGGGACACGCTGGCCGAGTCTACCGACCGGCGCGGCGCGACCTGCGGGGACGTCCGGTCGGCCGGATCGGGGCGGGTGGACGGGCCCCTGGCCCCGGAGCCGCCGGTGCCGGGCCCCTGGCGGGGCGGCACCGGCAGCCTGGTGGCGGCCCGGCCGACCCTCTACGGCCGGCCGCCGGTCCGGGCACCTGGCGAGCCTGGCCGCCGCAGCGTCGAGGCGGCCGGGCAGTGGCTCGCAGGAGCCGGAGTTCTTCATCACTCGAACACGCGATCGGTGCGGTGCGGGCACCTGCGTGTTCTCAGAGATATTGCTTGGAGGAATCCCGGGAGTCAATCCCTCGAATGTGTTCACTTCATGAAGTCAGGGGGATCTGTCGACCGGTCTCCATGTCGACCTCCGGGGGGTTGTCCCCTTTATATGTGCCGCGCGTCGTTCCCCGCCATCGCCCCCGCCGTCCTCCCTCTCGCCGCCCCGCCGTCCTCCCCCTCGGTCGTTCCCTCGGTCGTTCCCTCGTCGGCGACGACCGGGTGCGCCCGGCGCACTCGGCGCACTCGGCCGGACCGGGCGCCGGGCCAGTGCCTCCGGACACCGGTGACGAACGGCTGGTCGTGCACCATCATTGATGCCTAGTCGTGACCGGCCGGGTAGCCCCTGGTGCATCGTCAGTTGACGCCGCACGGTACGGTGGCACAACACCAGGGACGGTTGCGCGAAGGCCGTCCATCGCGGATAGTCTTCGCCTCTGGCCCTGGCGCCTCGTAGGGGTGGGAAGAACTGATGGAACACATGCAAGTGCGGACTCGGCCCCGTGTGCCGGCGATCCAGTGCGGTGTCGGCACGACCGGCCGCCGGATCGAGCGACACCTGGCCGTGCTCGGCGCGCCCGCGCTCCCGGCGGTGGACACCGCCGAGGCGCTCGGGCTGATAAGGGAGCTGACCCCGCGCGGCGCGGACGCTCCGGCGACCCGGCGCCGCCACGTGCGGGTCTCGCTGCTGTCGCCGCTGCGGCGGCTGCGCCGCAGCCTCTTCGGCGGACGCGGCTAGGGCCTCCGGGCCCTGGCCCGGGAATCCCGGCCGGGGGGCCTCGGCCCGCCGCGCACACCGGGATCCCGACCCGACGGACCACCAGGACCGTCGGGTCTTCGGCGTACCCGGGGAGTGCGCGGGGCCGGCCGCGGACCGGCGCGGGCCACGGCCCGGGCACCGCCCCCCGAGCGCCCCGTCTGGTCTGAACCTCTCACCCTACGCCCGCGTGCCGGCCCGGCGAGCGGAGTCGGCGAGGTACTGCGCGGGCACGGGCCCGGTGGGTGAGGATGGCGCCATGGCGGACAACACCCACTCCACCCCCACCAGCCCCTTCCAGACCACCACCTTCGAGATCACCACCGGCAGCCGCGAGGTCGCGCTCGACATCACCGACCGCTGCACCGGGTTCCTCACCGAGCGGGCCGCCGGCCGCGACGGCCTGCTCAACGTCTTCGTCCCGCACGCCACCGCGGGGATCGCCGTCCTGGAGACGGGCTCCGGCAGCGACGAGGACTTCCTCGCCGTCCTGCGCGAGCTGCTCCCCGCCGACGACCGCTGGCGCCACCGCCACGGCAGCCCCGGACACGGACGGGACCACGTCGTCCCCGGCCTGGTCGCCCCGCACGCCACGCTGCCGGTGATCGGGGGCCAACTGGCGCTCGGCATCTGGCAGTCCGTGGTGCTGGTCGACACCAACGGGGACAACCCGCGCCGAACCGTCCGGCTCTCCTTCCTCGGCTGAGCGGCCGACCGGACCGGACCTGGCCGGACCTGGCCAGGTCCGGCACGTCACCGCACCGCGCCGGGCCGGGCCGTGCCGTGCCGTGCCTGGGCGGTGGGCGAACGCTCCGTTCGGCGCGAGCGCATCTTGCCGGCTCACGTCCGCGGCCCACGTCCCCCGGCTCGGGCCCGTCGGCCGGGGCTCGCCGCCCCGCGCGCGGTCAGCCGTGCGCGGCGGGGTCCGCGACCGCGGCGGCCACCGCGGCGAGGTAGCGCTCGATCGCCAGGTACTGGCAGAGCTGCGCCACCGGTCGCCCCAGCCGCGCGTACCAGGCGCTCAGCCGGGAGAACGCGGCCACCTCGAACCACACCGCTCCGTCGGCGTCCATCGACACCAGGAACGCCTCCTCGCCGCACTCCGGGTGCCCGGGCAGCGTGCCGTAGGCGAAGCCGATCCGGTCCGGCCGGTCCACCGTCCACACCACCCGGCAGGGGATGACCAGCCGCGGCCACCGCCCGCCCGGCAGGCTCAGCCGCAACAGGACCGTCGCCCCCTCCTCGGCCGGCGCGTGCGGGTACACGGCGAACCCGGTGCCCAGCTGGCTGCCCCAGCCGAGCACGTACCGCCCGGCCCGGGCCAGCACCTGCGGCCCGTGGCCGAGGTGCACCCGGCGCCGCAGGTGCGCGTAGCCGGCCGGCAGGGGGCCGCCCCGGGTGGCGCCCACCTCGGGGTAGGAGGGGGCGGCGGCGCGGGCCGCGAGCAGGCGGTCGTGGAGGTCGGCGGGCATGCGGCCCACCGTAGCCGGGGGCGGCGCGGGCCCCCTCGGCGGGCCGGGGAAGGGGCGAGGAAGGGCTGGGGAAGGGGCCGGGGCCCCGGGGCCTGCGCGGCCCCCGCCTTGCGGAGGGCACCGCCCGCGCAGTAGGAAGGCGGCATGAGTGACGGCACGAGGGACGAGGACACGACGGTCTGCGGGCTCGCCCCGGAGGCCGGGGCCGGGGCCGCGCTGGTGCCCGCCCCGGCGCAGGCCGGGCCGCGGGCCGACTGCGTCCTGTGCGGGGAGCCGACCGAACTGCCCGCCGACCACCCGGGCAGCACCCTCTGCCCGGTCTGCGCCTGGCAGCAGGCGCAGCGGATCGCCTGCTCGGGCTGACGCCCGGCGGGCTCAGGCGTCCTCCCTCCCGGCCAGGGCCAGGGTGGAGCCGTGCCGCCCCTTGCGCACCAGCAGCTGCGCCGGGATCCGGCTGCGCAGGTCGGCGACGTGGCTGACGATGCCGACCGCGCGGTCCCGCTCGCGCAGGCCGTCGAGGACGTCCATCACCTCCTCCAGGGACTGCTCGTCGAGCGTGCCGAAGCCCTCGTCGATGAACAGGGTGTCCAGCGGCATGCCGCCGGCCTCGTCGGTGACCACGTCGGCCAGGCCGAGGGCGAGCGCGAGGGAGGCGAAGAACCCCTCGCCCCCGGAGAGCGTCGCGGTGTCGCGCTCGGTGCCCGTCCAGGCGTCCACCACCCGCAGGGCCAGGCCCGAGCGCTTGTTGCCACTGCCCCGGTCGTCGCTGTGCACCAGGGTGTACCGGCCGCCGGACATCCGCACCAGGCGGTCGCTCGCCGCCGCCGCGACCTGCTCCAGCCGGGCCGCCAGCACGTACGACTCCAGGCGCATCCGCAGCCGGTTCTCGGTGGAGGTGCCGGCGGCCAGGGCGGCCAGCCGGTTGATCCGCCCGTACCGCTCCAGCGCCGGCGCCAACCCGGCGGCCAGCTCGCCCAGCTGCCGGCCGATCGCGGCCAGTGCCGCGCAGCGCTCACCGGCCGCCGCCCGGGCGGCGTGCGCCCGGCCCAGCCGGTCGGTGGCGGCAGCGAGCGCGGCCGCCGCGGCCGGCAGGTCCACCGGCGGGCGGGCCGCGGCCTCGGCCAGTTCCGGCAGCGCCAGCTCGCGCCGCACGGCGGCCGACTCCGCGCGGTGCCGCTCGACCCGCGCCTCCAACCGCTCGCGCTCCGGGCGGGGCAGCAGCACCGCCAGGGCCTCCCCGGCGTTCGGGAAGCCGGCCGCGGCGGCGGCCCTGGTCAGCTCCTCCTCCGCGTCGCCCAGCCGGGCCAGGGCCCGGTCACGGGCGGCGGCGGCCCCGGCCACCGCGGCGACCAGCTCGACCAGCCGCTCCAGCTCCGCCGCCCGGTCGGCGACCGAGTCGGCCTCGCCGCGGGCGGCGGACACCAGCGCGGTGAGCTCCCGCCGCTCCAGGTCGAGCGCCTGGAGGCGGTCGGTGCGCACGGCGCCGCGCTCGCGGGCCTCGCGCAGCTCGGCGAGCCGGCGGGTCTGGTCCGCCGACAGCCGGGCGACCTCCTGCTCGACCCGGCCGAGCGCCTCCGCCGCGTGCAGCGCCTCGTGGTGCTCGCGGGCCAGCTCGTCGAGGGCCCGCGCCAGCGCGTCGACGGCCTCCGGCCCGGCCGCCCCGGCCGCGGTGGCCTCGCGGACCCGCAGTGCGGTGAGCGCCTGGTCGGCCGCCGTCCAGGCCTGCTCGGCGACGGCCTGGGCCCGTTGTGCCCGTTCCTCATCGCCCGCGGCGACCAGGGCCCCGGCGGCCTCGGCCGGTGCCGGGTGCTCGGGCGATCCGCAGACCCGGCAGGCCTCGCCCGCCCGCAGCTGCTCGGCCAGCTCGGCCGCCATTCCGGTCAGACGGCGTTCGCGCAGGCTCAGGCAGTGCTCGCGGGCGTCCAGCGCGGCCGTGCGCAGCGCGCTCACCCGCGGTTCCTCGGCGGCGATCCGGGCCCGCAGCCCGTCGCGCTCCCGGGCGGCGTCCAGCCGGGCTGCCGACTCGGCGCGCCGGCCGTCCAGCTGCTCCACCCGCAGGCCCGCGGCCCGGGCCTCGGACTGCTGAGCCCGGAGGCCGTCGAGCCGCTCGTCGTACTCCGCCAGCCAGTCCTCGGCCTCCTCGGCGAGCTCCTCGGCCCGCCGGCGTTCCTCGTCCAGGAGCCGCTGCTCGCGGGCGAGTTCGGCGCAGCGCCGCTCCTGCGTCCGGGCCGTCTCCAGCCGGACCAGCTCCGCGCGCAGGCGCCGTTCGGCCTCGGCCAGGGCCGCCGCGGGAGCCTCGGCCAGGGCCGGGCCCTCCTCCGCGCCGACCTCACCGGCCTCCTCCGCGCCGACCTCACCGGCACCGCGGCCCCCGCCGGCCGGGACGCGGGCGCCCGCGTCCGGCCGGGCCAGCGCCGCGCGGTGCCGGCGCTCGTCCTCCCGGGCCCGCCCGAGGGCGTCGGCCGCGCCCTCGCGCAGCCGCAGCGCGGACTCCACCCCGACGGCCGCCTGCGCCGCCGCCAGCCGCCGGCCGTCCGCGGCCGCCTCGGCCTCCGCTGCGGCCAGCCGGTCGGCCCGCCGCAGCGCCTCCCGGTGGCGGCCCTGGCGGCCGGCCAACTCCTCGGCCTCCCCGCGATCGGCCTGGGCCGCCCGCTGCGCGGCCTCGGCACCCTCGAGCGCCGCCTCGGCGACCGCGAGCTGCTCGGCCGCTCCGCCGCGCAGCACGGCCGCCCAGCCGAGCACCCCGGCGGTCAGGTCCGCGGCGTCCTCCTCGGCGGGAACCCAGTCCGCGGCGGGCTCGGCGTCCGGGCCGGCCGCCTGCTCGGCCTTGCTGGCGAGGTCCCGCAGCCGGCGCCGACCGGCCTGGACGGCGGCCTCCTGGGCCCGGCGCTGCTCCGCGAGCCACGCCTCGACGTGTTGGAAGCGCTCGGTGTCGAAGAGCCGCCGGAGCAGCTTGCCGCGCTCCTCCGAATCGGCCTTGAGGAAGCGGGCGAAGTCGCCCTGCGGCAGCAGCACCACCTGGCAGAACTGCTCCCGGTTCATGCCGATCAGCCGGTGGATCTCCTCGCCGGCCTCCTGGTGGGACTTGCTGACCGCCCGCCAGCCGGGCGTGCCGTCGCCCGCGTCCGCGGCCCACTCCCGCAGCAGGGTCTGCGGGCGCTCGACCGTGGTGCCGGTGCCGACCTTCTTCGGGCGGCGCTGCTCGGGCAGCCGGGTGATCTGCAGCCGCCGCCCGCCGAGCGTCAGCTCCAGCCGGACCTCGGTCAGCCGGCGCGGGTCGGCGTGGTCGCTGCGCAGCCGGTTGGCGCGGCGGGTGCCGGGCACGTCCCCGTACAGGGCGAAGCAGACGGCGTCCAGCACGCTGCTCTTGCCCGCGCCCGTCGCCCCGCGCAGCAGGAACAGGCCACCGGCGGCGAGCGCGTCGAAGTCGACCGTCTCGCTGCCCGCGAACGGGCCGAAGGCGGTCACGGTGAGCCGGTGCAGTCTCATCGGGGCAGGTCCGCCTTCCGGTCGGTGTTCTCCCGGACGCTCTCGAACCCGGTGCGCAGCCAGTCCAGCTCGTCGCCGTCCGGCTCCGCGCCGGGGCGCACGTGCCGCAGGAAGCCCTCCGCGACCTCCAGGTCGGCGCGGCCGCTGACCCGGGCCGCGTAGGAGCGCGTCGGCTCCGCGTCGGCGTCCTCCGGGTCGAAGAGCAGCTGCAGGGTGTGCGGGAAGCGGCGGCGCAGCTTCTCCATCGGCTCGCTCGGGCGGGCCGCGTCGGTGAGGGTGGCCTGCACCCAGGACTGCTCGTGGGGCGCGTACGCCTCGTCGGTGAGCAGCGCGTCGAGACCGTCGCGCAGGGTGACCAGTGGGCGCGGCTGCGGGCAGTCGACCCGCTCCGCGGCGACCGACCCGTCGGCGGCGAGGTCGACCAGCCACATGGTCTTGCGCTGGTTCGCCTCGGAGAAGGAGTAGGCGAGCGGGGAGCCGCTGTACCGCAGGTGCGGGGCGAGGGTCTGACAGCCGTGCAGGTGGCCGAGCGCCGCGTAGTGCACGCCGTCGAAGACCGCGGCCGGCACCGAGGCGACCCCGCCGACCGCGATGTCCCGCTCGCTGTCGCTCGCCGTGCCGCCGGTCACGAAGGCGTGCGCGAGCACCACCGCACGGGTGCCCGCCGGGCGGGCCGCCAGATCGGCCCGGACCTCGTCCATCGCCGCGCCGAGCACCGCCGCGTGCCCGCCGCGCTCCAGCCCGAACCGCTCGCGCACCAGCGTCGGCTCCAGGTACGGCAGGCCGTAGACCGCCACCGGGCCGTGCTCGTCCGCCAGCAGCACCGGGACGGCGCACTCTCCCGGGTCGGTGCGCAGGTGCACGCCGGCCCGGCCGATCAGCCCGGCGCCGACGCCCAGCCGGCGGGCCGAGTCGTGGTTGCCGCTGATGAACACCGTCGGCACGCCCAGCCCGGCCAGCCGGTGCAGCACGTCGTCGAACAGCGCGACCGCGTCCAGCGCGGGCAGCGCCCGGTCGTACACGTCCCCGGCGACCAGCACGGCGTCCACGTGCTGCTCCCGGACCACGTCCACCAGGTGGTCCAGGAAGGCGCGCTGGGCGTCGTGCAGGCTCTCCCGGTGGAAGGAGCGGCCGAGGTGCCAGTCGGAGGTATGCAGCAGTCGCATGGTCCCCGACCCTAACGTCCGGCACCGACAATCCCGTCCGGACCAGCCACCCCGTCCGTCCCGGCGGGCGGGTCCGGGACGGCGCCGGACCCTGCGGTGGGGCGCCCCGGCCCCGCCCCTCCGATCACTCGGGGTGGATTGTCAGTGGCTCTGTGTATGTTCCCCGGTGTCGGCGGCTCCGGGTCGGGGCGGCCGGCGGTGTCCGTCGTCGGGTGTGCGGGGTGGGAGGAACCATGCGGGTGTGGTCGTCGGAAGGTGTGGGCTCCGGTGGCTCCGGAGCGGTCGCGACCGCCCGGAGGTCCGGGGCGGCCGGCGGGTTCGGGCGGTCCCGGGTGCGCCGGAGGGCGCTGGTGCGCGCCGGGCGCGGGCCGGCGCCCGGCGAGGGCGGCGGCGGGGGAGGGCCCGGCGGGGCGCGGCCGCCCCGGGGGGACGGGCCGCCCGGCGGCGGTGCGGGAGGCGGCGCCGCGTCCGGTCGGCGGGGCGGGCGGGTCCGGGGCGGAGCCCCGCCGCCGGAGCCGGTGGCGGTCGCGCTGGCGGCGGCGGCCGCCGACTTCGCGGCCCTGGCGCGCCACGGGCTGTTCGGGCGGCTCGCGCACCCGGAGTACCTGCGGCGGGTGGAGTCGCACCTGCGCGCGCTGCACCGTCGGGGCCTGGAGGTGCACCTCAGGGTCCTGGAGGCGGGGGACTACGAGGACTACTGTGCGGCGCTCGGCCTCGATCCCCGGGCGCCCGCCACCCGGGTCGCCTACGCGGCCGATCCGGAGCTGGCCGGCGAGCCCTTCGTCTACGCCGGGCAGCGGCTGGCCGGGCTGCTCCCGGTGCTGCTGGACGACCACCGGGCCCGGGTGCGGATGTCCGTCGCCGGGGTCGCGCTGCTCCAGGCCGTCGGTGACGACGAGGACGGGCGGCGCAGGCTGGCGGCGGTCATGGGCTACGTGACGGCGGTCTACCTCGCGCTGGCCGCGGGTGCGGGGGAAGGCGGCCACCTGCTGACCCTGCGCTGCCACGGCCCGGAGGACGGCGAGCAGCTCACCTCGGCGGTGGACCTCCGCGTCCGGGCGGGGAGCCTCCACCCCGAGGGGCGGGACACCGAGGCGTTCTGCGTCACGCTGGCGGCGGGCGTGGCCGGCGGCGGCACGGGGGCGCTGCTGCTGCACGGCGATCCGGCCGCGTCCGGCGGTGCGCTGGTGCGCGGTTGGGCGCTGGCCGGCGGGCGATTGCGGCCGATGACGGTCCACGAGGTGTTCGACGAGCTGGCCGACGACGCGGCGCGCGGTCTGCCGTTCCCGCCGGGGGTGGTCCCCCGACCGGGGTTCCCGGTGCCCGGGTTCCCGGGCGAGGGGGAGGGGGGTGGGCCGCGGGGGTGACGTCGCCGGGGTGATCAGGGGGCTTCCGGGCGCCGCATCCTCCATGCGGCGCTGGGGACTGTTCATCGACCGCCTGTTCGGGGAAGATTCGGAGAAGATCAACAGCAGGAGCGTGTGGTGCCCCCACGCCGACGCTCCGGCCGCTCCGCTCCGTACCGTGCTCCGCAGGTCCGCCCCGCGCACCGCCGGTCCGGCGAGCCCGACACCGAGAGGGGGACGCATGAGCCGGATCGAGTACAGCGCGGAGATCGCCGAGCTGCTCGGCAGGGTGCGCCGGCGTCCCACCGCGGGGTGGCCCTGGCGCCCGGGCGAGCAGGTGCCCGGTGACCTGCCGGTGAAGCAGTCCTGGGGCTGGCTGTTCGCCCCGGACGGCCGGGTGCTGACCTTGGTCAACCCCCGGGACGGGATCTGCTCGCTGCCCGGCGGCTCGCTGGAGCCGGAGGACGCCGGCGATCCGGCCCGCGCCCTGGCGCGGGAGGCGGCCGAGGAGGCCCAGGCGGTGATCGGCAGACCGTACTACCTGGGCTACCTCTACGACCGGGTGGGCTCGGCGAACGGCGGGCACGAGTGCGCGCGGGTCCGGATGGCGGCGCCGCTGCGGGCGGTCGGCCCGAGCGTGGCCGACCCGGCCTCCGGGCGGCACTACCGCCGGCTGCTGGTCGCGCCCGGGCTCGCCGTCGAGCTGCTCGGCTGGGGTGCGCCGGGGCTGCGGCAGGCCCGGGCGGCCGTGGCCACCGCGGCGCACCGCCTCGGCGTGCCCGTCGCCGCGAACGAGACGATCGAGGAGCTTCCGGTGGGGGGCTGCACCGTCTTCCCCGGTCCCGCCTACCCGGGCGTCGACCAGGGCCTCGCCGAGCCGGGCGCCCCTCGCCCCGAGGACCGTCACCCGGCCGACAGCTGATCGTGGGCCGACGGACGGCCTCCGGCCGACGGCTGGTCCGCGGTCGCAGGCTGGCCTTCGGCCTACGGGTGGCGCTCGGGGAAGGCTGATCCCGGGCCGAGGGCCGGTCCCCGGCTGACGGCTGGTGCCCGGTCCGCCCGCCGCCGCGTCGAGCCGGGTGGCGGCCGTCTGATCACCGGCCGGCCGCCGCTCCACCGGCGACCACTCCACCTGCCGCCGCTCCACCGGCGACCGCTCCACCGGCTGCCGTTCCACCGGCTGCCGTTCCACCGTCGGGCGCGCCCGATCGGGCACCCCCGCCCGCCTCCCGACCGCCCTTTCGGCTGACCGCCGACTGACCACTCGCTGACCGTTCGGCCGACCACTCTCTACGCGCGATGACCGACGCCCGTCGGCATTGGCCGCCTTGACCAGCGTCAACTCACGCACTGTGGGCCGGGGTTCACTTCTGCGTTGTCAGACGGTCCGTCAATATCCTTGGCATGAGCGCTTCCCGGTTCACCTACCTCCTGGTATTCCTTCTGTGACCAATGCCACACCAGGAGGTGTCATGCTCCGTCCAGCTCGTGCACTGTCCGTTGCCGCGATAGCGGCTCTCCTCACTCTGACCACGCTCTTCACCGCGTCGTCCGCCAACGCGGCGGGGGTCAACTACGTCGCGCTCGGGGACTCCTACTCCGCCGGCGTCGGCGCCGGCAGCTACCTGAGCGACAGCGGTAACTGCAAGCGGAGCACCAACTCGTACGCGTACCTGTGGAAGAACGCGCACGCGCCGTCATCCTTCTCGTTCGTCGCCTGTTCGGGTGCCAGAACCGGCGACATCCTCAACAACCAGATCTCCGCCCTGAGCTCCGGCACCACGCTGGTCAGCATCTCGGTCGGCGGCAACGACGCCGGGTTCGCCGACACGATGAAGACCTGCGTGCTGGAGTCGGACAGCTCCTGCCTCAACGCCGTCAACGCGGCCCAGAACTACGCCCGCAACACCCTGCCGGCCCAGCTGGACAAGGTGTACTCGGCGATCCACGCCAAGGCGCCCAACGCCCACGTGGTCGTGCTGGGCTACCCGCACCTCTACAAGGTCGGCGGCAGCTGCATCTTCGGCATCGGCGACACCAAGCGCGCCGCGATCAACGGCGCCGCCGACACGCTGGACGAGGTCATCGCCAAGCGGGTCGCCAACGCCGGTTTCACCTTCGGTGACGTGCGCAGCGCGTTCACCGAGCACGAGATCTGCGGCTCGCTGACCACCTGGCTCAACAGCACCACCCTGCCGGTCGACGAGAGCTACCACCCGAAGGCCTCCGGCCAGTCCGGTGGCTACCTCCCGGTCTTCACCCGGTCCTGACACACAGCCCCGCTGCGCGTCGCTGACGCGGGACCGCGAGGCCGGTCCCGCGCCCGCACCGGTGCCGCCGGCTGCTCCCCGAGGAGGGGAGCAGCCGGCGGCACCGGCCGTTGCTCAGGCGCCGGCCGGTCTTGTCGCCGTTCCCGTTCCCGGGCCCGGTGTTCCTCGCCGAGGCGTTCCAGCGCCCCGGCCGGCCCGGGGCGGCTGCGGGCCAGGGCGGGGAGGAACGCGGAGTCCTCGCCGGCGTGGTGGTGCGTCAGCCCTTCGCAGAAGGTCGGGCAGTGCCGGCGCAGCCGGAGCCCGAGCCCGGCCGGGCTCCGCGGGGCGTTCCAGGACCGCGACGGCCGGCTCCCGCCTGCGTGACGGCCCGGTAGTCGCCGTAGCCGGGTCGCTTCCGGACGGCGGCTGCGAACCTCCGGTCCCGCCGAGCGCGCTCGGCCGGCACGGCGACGGCATCGAAGGAGTCGGCGCCGAGTTCGCCCCGGGCCGCGGGAGGGGCGAGCAGGCTGCGGTACCACGGGGGGCGGGTGCGCTCCGGCCGCCGCGGCGGCGACCGGGAGCAGTCCCTCCGCCTCGACGTACCCGAGCGGCACGGTGTGCGGGCGCCCCGAACGGCCCCGGCAGTGGTGAGCAGCAGCGGGCCGCCGCCCTCGAAGGGGCCGCCGACGCGGCCACGGGTGTGGGTGGGCTCTCCGGCGGGACGGGGGAGTCACGACCACACGCGGTGCGGGGGTTCAGGGGTTCAGGGGTGCGGGGCGCAGCGGCGCATCGGTGTACGGCGGTGGGAACGGGCCGACGGACGGACGTCGACGGCCCGTGCGCGGCCGGGCCGCCGCTCCGGGGTGGGAGCGAAGGCCCGGTGGAGTGGGGCGGTGGCTCAGTGCAGGTAGTCGGCCAGGCCGGCGGGCTTGAGGCCGGCCGCGTCGGCGGCGGCCAGAGCACGCTGGAGGTCGGTGGCGAGGGTGTCGGTCCAGTGCATCAGCACGACGTCGCCCGGCTGCAGCGTGCCGGGGTGCCAGATGTTGGAGGCGCCCCAGCTGAAGTCGGCGTCGGCGGTGAGGACGGTGCGGATGCCGCAGTTCGCGGCGGCCTGCAGGGTGTCGGCGTTCCAGGCGAAGTAGGGCGGCCGGAACACCACCGGGGCGGTGCCGAACAGGCGGGTCAGGGCGTCGCGGGCGTCGCAGATCTCGACCTGCTGCCGTTCGAGCGGGAGCGTGCTGAGGTCGGAGTGGGAGACGCTGTGGTCCTGGACGGAGGAGCCGGGCACGGCGGTGACCCGCCGGAAGAAGCCCGGGTCGGTGCCGGCGGGCATGGGCAGCGGGAAGGCGGTGATCGGCAGGCGGTGGTCGGCGATGAACCGCTCGGCCTCGGGGGTGCGCTGCCAGCCGTCGTCGACGGTGAAGAAGACGACCTTGTCGTCGGTCGGGACGGAGCCGGCGGCGACGGCCGGGGTGGGCGCCGGGCCGTCCACCCGGACGTCGTCGACGGAGAACGGCCCCTGCTGGTACCAGCCGTGGACGTAGAGGCGGACGCTGCGGGCCTTGGGGCCGGTGGTGAAGCGGGTGGTGAGCTGCTGCCAGCCGCCTGCGGTGCTCGCGGTCCAGGCGGGGGCGACGTCGCGGCCGGTGCCGGTGGCGCCCAGGTAGACGAAGGAGCCGCGGACCCAGGCCGAGGCGGTGTAGGTGGTGTCGGGCTGGACGGAGACGGTCTGCGCGCACTCGCCGGTGGAGTCGTCGCCGGCCGGGGTGACGGTGAGCGCGGAGCTCCCGGAGTGCGGGGCGGCGGTGGTGAGGGCGGCCTCGGCCGGGCCGCCGGTGCAGCTCCAGCCGGGGACGCTGCCCCAGTCGGCGAGGTCGGGGGAGGGAAGTTCGAAGCCGGGGTTGGTGGCCAGGTTGACGGTCGGGCCGCCGGTGCCCCCGGCGGCTCCGGGGGTCGCGGTGGCCACCGGGGCGGTGAGCGCGGTGAGCAGCGCGACGGAGGCGGCCAGCGCGGACAGGCGCGTGGACATCGACACGTGAGGACTCCTGCGGGGTGGGGGAGCCGCGCCCGTGGGGAGGGCGTGGCGGAATCGGGACCGTGGAACCGGGGCGCTCCCCGAGGGGCGGGAGCGGGTGGTGCGCCGCACGCGGACCGAGGAGAAACAATGGACTGGACCAATCGGCCCGTCAAGGGAACGGCGGGTGAACCGAGTGCCGCCCGCCCGGCCGCAAAGAGGACGAGACGACCCGTCAGGAGACGTACCGCACAAGGGCGGTGGAACCGGCGGCTCACCGACCTATCGGACGTGCCGGTGGGGGCGGGGCGGCGGGCCGGATCGGGGCGGCACTCGCGCCGGCTCAGGAGACGTACAGCTCCGCGACGTCCTCGGCGTAGTACTCGGCGATGGCCGCCCGGCGCAGTTTCAGCGAGGGCGTCAGCAGGCCCTGCTCCTGGCTGAACTCCCGCGGCAGCAGCCGGAACGCGCGGATCGACTCGGCCCGCGACACCGCGGTGTTCGCCGCCGCCACCGCGCGCTGGATCTCGGTGTGCAACTGTTCGTCGGCGAGCACCGCCCACGGGTCCAGCTGTTCGCGCCCGTGGGTCTTCAGCCAGTGCGCCAGTGCGCCGGGGTCGAGGGTGATCAGCGCGGCCACGTAGGGCCGGTCGTCGCCGACCACCAGGCACTGGGAGACCAGCGGATGCGCGGCCACCCGCTCCTCCAGCGCCGACGGGGCGAGGTTCTTGCCGCTGCTGGTGACGATCAGGTCCTTCTTGCGGCCGGTGATGGTCAGGTAGCCGTCCTCGTCCAGCCGCCCCAGGTCGCCGGTCGCGAACCAGCCGTCGACCAGGGACTCGGCCGTGCACTGCGGGTGGTTGAGGTAGCCGCCGAAGACCGAGTCGCCGTGCACCCACACCTCGCCGTCGTCGGCGAGCGCGACCGAGCAGCCCGGCAGCGGGTGTCCGACGGTGCCCGGCTTCTGCCGGCCGATCGGGTTGGCCGTGATCGCGGCGGACGTCTCGGTCAGCCCGTACCCCTCGTAGAGCTGCAGTCCGGCGCCGGTGAAGAAGAGGCCGAGGTCCCGGCGGAGCGAGGATCCGCCGCACATCACGCTGCGCACCCGGCCGCCGAGCACGGCCCGCAGCCGCTGGTAGACGGTCCGCTCGTAGGCGAGGTGGCGCAACCTCAGCTTCGGCCCGGGGCCCGGCCCGCGGCCGAACACCTTCTGCTCCCGGGCGGCCGCCCAGTCGACGGCCACTTGCCGGGCCTGCTCGAAGAGCTCCCCGCGCCCGGCGTCCTCGGCGGCCTGCCGGGCTTGTTGGAAGATCTTCTCGAAGACGTAGGGGACGGCGTTCAGGAAGGTCGGCCGGAAGGAGGCCAGGGCGGGCAGCAGCGCGTCGGTGGAGACCTCGGGGACGTGGCCGATCCGGAGCCCGCCGCGGATCGCCGCGATCTGGACGGCCCGGCCGTAGACGTGCGCCAGCGGCAGGAACAGCAGGGTCGACGGCTGGCCGCCGCCGGTGTCCCGGAAGGCCTCGCCCCAGCCGCCGAGCAGGGCGTCGGCCTCGGCGGCCAGGTTGGCGTGGGTGATCAGGCAGCCCTTGGGGCGCCCGGTGGTGCCCGAGGTGTAGACGACGGTGGCGATGTTCCCGGCGGCGACGCCGAGGCGCTGGCGGTGCACCAGCGAGTCGGGCACGTCGCGGCCGTCCTCGACGATCGCGGCCACGCAGTCGCGGTCCAGCTGCCAGATGCCGGTGAGGTCGGGCAGCGCGTCGCAGACCGCCCCGACCGTCATCGCGGCGTCCTCGTCCTCGACCAGGCACGCGACGGCCTGGGTCTCGGCGAGGATCCAGCGCACCTGCTCGGCGGCCGCCGTCGGGTAGACCGGGACGGTGATCGCCCCGATCGACCAGAGCGCGTAGTCGAACAGTGTCCACTCGTAGCGGGTGCGGGACATCAGGGCGACCCGGTCGCCGTAGCGCACGCCGCGGGTGAGCAGGCCCTTGGCGAGGGCGAGCACCTCGTCCCGGAACTCCCGCGCGGTGACGGGCTCCCACTGCTCCGACGGGTCCGGGCTTCCGGCGGCGCCGGGACCGCCCTGGCTGCCGGGTCCGCCGTGGCCGGTGCCCGGACTGCCGTAGCCGGTGCCGGGTCCGCCGTGGCCGGCGCCGGCGGGGGGTGGCGTGCGGCGGGCGAGCTGGACGAGGTCGGGCGTGCGTTCGGCGGTGTCGTAGAGCGAGTCGGCGAGTCCTCCGGTGGCCCCGGGCCCGGCCAGGGCGGGGGTGGTGAACTCGCGCACAATCCCCCCGTTCGCGTCTCGCGTCCCGCGGCCGTACCGCCCGCGCCGTGCTCCTGCCGTGCCCGTGGTCCTGCCGTACCCGCACCGGGCCGGGGCCCGTACCCGCACCTGGGCCGGACCCGTGCGCCACCGCCGGTGCCGTGCCGTCGGCCGGTGCCCCGCAGGGCCCGTGCCACCGCCGGCGGCTGTCGCCGACCGGGCCGTTCGCGGGCCGTTCCGTGCCCGTGGCGCCCGGAGGGCATGGCGGTGCTGCCGGGCAGCGCAGGTGCAGCGAAACTATCGGATCGTCGTTTCGCTGCCCAGGGTTGTGACCGTGACGCGACGAGATCGGCACCGGGCCGCACGGAAAGTGTCGGGCGCGGGGAGGAGTCGTGTGCGGCCGACCACCGGGGCAAACGGGGCGTCCAGGGAGGATCCGGACGGCTGGCGGCGGTGATCGGGACCGCTTCCTGACGTGTCCCGGTCGAGCCGGAGAAGTGGGTGGGTTCGACCCTCGAACGAGTGGTCAGGGCGTAGTAGGCTCTCGCAGACCTGCGGCCGGGGGCCTCCCGGCCAGGCCCGATCCGACGACGCACCATCCACGCCGACCAGCCCCGCGGCCCCTTCCGCACCGCACCCGACACCCGTGCAGGACCCCCGCAGGACCTGCGCACCCACGCCCCGACGCCGCCCGACCGGCCCGGACCGCCCCCACGGCTCCGAGCCCCGCCCGCAACACCGGCACAGCAGCACCGCCCGTGGCCGGCTCCCGCCGCCCGGACCGCCCCACCGTTCCGAACCGCTCCCCGTCCGCGCCTGGCACTTCCCGACCGAGGACTCCATGCGTCTGCGCAGCAGCTCGATCCGCGCGAAGATCATCGCGCTGCTCCTGGTGCCCATCGTCGCCCTCACCGCCCTGTGGGTGTACGCGACCCTCGCCACCACCGGAGACGTCTGGGGCCAGCTGGAGATCACCCGTACGTACAAGGAGTTCGGGACTCCGGTCGACCAGTACGCCACCGACCTGCAGAACGAGCGGCGGGCCGCCGTCCAGCGCCTGGCCGACCCGAACTCGCGGGCCGCCAAGGACGCCTACGAGCGCGCCAAGACCGCCACCGACCACAGCCTCGACGTCCTGCGGCAGAAGATGGACGGCTCCGGGGGCAAGCTCTCCAGCGCCCAGCGCGGCCGCTTCCTGCAGATCGTCGCCGCGGCCGACCAGATGGGCCCGCTGCGCGCCCAGGTCGGCCGCTCGGCGCTCAACTGGGAGTTCGCGCTCGACCAGTACAGCGACCTGGTCAAGCCGGTGTTCGGCTTCCGCTCCGCCTACGTCGCCCGGCAGACCGGCCAACTCCCCCGCCAGGGGACGATCCTGATCGAGCTGGTGCGCGCCCGCGAGTACCTCTCCCAGGAGGACGCGGCCATGGAGGGCCTGCGCGCCGGCGTCGCCAGGCCCACCGGTGAGCAGTACCAGGTCGCGCTGGACGCCCTGCACAACCAGCAGGCCCTGTTCACCGTCTACATCGCCGAGCTCGAACCCGCCGACCAGGCCGACTACATCGCGCTGCGCGGGGGCGAGGCCTGGGCCGCGCTCGCCCGCGCCGAGGCGGACTTCGTCGGCGCCGGAGGCCCCGAACGGGTCGCCCAGGCCATCAACGGCGACTCCTGGCGGGAGACCGCCGACCGGGCGCTCGGCGACCTCGCCGCCATCAACTCCCGCATCGCCGCCGGGATCGGCGACCGCGAGCGGTCCGCGGCGATCGGACTGCTCTGGCGCGGCGGCATCGCCGGGGCGATCGGCCTGGTCGCGGTCGTGCTGTCGGTGCTGATCTCCTACCGGATCGGGCGCGGCCTGGCCCGCGAACTCATCGGCCTGCGCAACTCCGCCAACGAACTCGCGGGCACCCGACTGCCCTCCGTGATGCTGCGGCTGCGCCGCGGCGAGGCGGTGGACGTCGCCGCCGAGGCCCCCGAGCTGCGGTTCGGCTCGGCCGAGATCGGGCAGGTCGGGCAGGCCTTCAACGCCGTCCAGCGGGCCGCCGTCGAGGCCGCCGTCGAACAGGCCGACCTGCGCCGCGGCGTCTCGGCCGTCTTCGTCAACCTGGCCCGGCGCAGCCAGGTCCTGCTGCACCGCCAGCTCACGCTGCTGGACACCATGGAACGCCGCACCGAGGACCCGGCGGAGCTGGAGGACCTCTTCAAGGTCGACCACCTCACCACCCGTATGCGCCGGCACGCCGAGGGCCTGATCATCCTGGCCGGCGGATCCCCGGGGCGCGCCTGGCGCAAGCCGGTCCGGATGGTGGACGTGGTCCGCGCGGCGGTCGGCGAGGTCGAGGACTACGCCCGCGTCATCGTCCGGCCCTTCCCGGGGACCGGCCTGCTCGGCAGCGCCGTCGCCGATGTCACCCACCTGATCGCCGAACTCGTCGAGAACGCCGCGGTGTTCTCCCCGCCGACCACCCAGGTCACCGTGCAGGGCGAGGTCGTCGCGCACGGATTCGCCCTGGAGATCGACGACCGCGGGCTCGGGCTGAGCGAGCAGCTGCTCGCCGAGATCAACGAGCGCCTGGCCGTGGAGCAGGAGTTCGACCTGGCCGACACGGACCGGCTGGGCCTGTTCGTGGTCAGCCGGCTGGCCCGGCGGCACGGCATCCGGGTCCACCTGCGCCCCTCCCCGTACGGCGGGACGACTGCCGTCGTGCTGATCCCGCGCGAGCTGCTCGCCGAGGCGCCGGACGGGCGGCCCGAGCCGCCGCAGGCCGGACAGCGGTCGGGCCCGGCCCGGCGCGGGCAGCGCGACCTGGTCGCCGTGCCCCCGCTCGCCGGGACCGGAGCGGACGCGCCGGGCGGCGCGCGCGGCACGGGCGGTGCCACCGGCACCGGCCGGGCGAGCGGTGTGAACGGCGCGGGTGGTGCGAGTGGTGCGAACGGCCTCAGCGGTGTGCCCGCGGCGCGGCCGACGGCCGTCGGTGGCGGTACCGGCACCGGTGGTCGGCACCGGGGCGGCAGCGGCGGGCCCCGCCCGTCCCTGCCCGAGCCCGGCCGTACACCGGGCGGACTGCCTCGCCGGGCCTCGCGCACCAAGGGCGGGCCGGTCCTGGTGCCGGCACCGTCACCGTCCGGCGGCCCGGTGGCCGACGGCGAGGGCCCGCCCGGGACGGGGCGGCACCGCCGCGGGGAGGCGCCGGCCTTCGCGGACGCAGCCGTGGACGCCGTGGACGCCGTCGGTGGCGCCGACCCTGCCGGCCCTGTGGGCGTCGCCGGGACTGCCGCGGGTGCCGCCGTGGGTACTGCCGTGGGTACCGCCGCTCCGACGGACCCGCAGCCGCAGCCCGTGCAGCGCACTCCGGGCGGGCTGCCCCGGCGCGTCCGGCAGGCCAACCTCGCGCCGCAGCTCAAGGACCAGCTGGCCAACCGGCTCCGCGACCGTGCCGCGGCCGGCCCCGAGGGCGGCGCCGCCGGCGACGGCGCGGGGAGCGGGGACGGCGAACCGGCGCGCGAGCGCTCGCCCGAGGAGGCGCGGGCCGCCTTCGCCTCGTTCCAGCGCGGCTTCACCCGCGGTCGCGGCCTCACCGCCCCCGTGGCACCGGCGAGCCCCCGGCCCGCAGCCGTCCCCGCCTGGCAGCCCCCGGACCCGTCCCGCCGGGCGATCAGCCCGGCCCCCGCGCCGATGGCGCTGCCCGCGCCGTCCGAGGCGACCCGCGCGCCGCTGGCCCGCCGGGTGCCGCCCGGTCAACCGGTGCGCCTGAACCCGGTGAACCCGGCGCCGGAGGGGCCCGTACCGTCATCGGTACGACCCGATGCGCGGGCGCGGACCGAGGGGCCCGGGCCCGGACGACCCGACGGACCCGGGCCCGGACGACCCGACGGGCCGGAAACATCCGAACGTCCTGGAACGTCTGAATGACCGTACGACCCGATTCACCCGCTCCACCCGCGTGACCGCTTCACCCGCACGACCGCTTCACCCGCACCACCTGCTCCAGCGGAAGGAACTGATTCATGACCACTTCGACGCAGCCGTCCGGGGACCTCAACTGGCTCCTGGACGACCTGGTGGGGCGCGTCGCGGCCCTGCGGCACGCGGTGATCCTCTCCAGCGACGGTCTGGCCACCGGCGCCTCCCGCGGTCTCGACCGCGAGGACGCCGAGCACCTGGCCGCCGTCGCGGCCGGCTTCCACAGCCTGGCCAAGGGCGCCGGCGGGCACTTCAAGGTCGGCGGGGTCCGTCAGACCATGGTGGAGCTGGACGAGGCCTTCCTGTTCATCACGGCCGCCGGCGACGGCAGCTGCCTGGCCGTGCTGAGCGAGGCCGAGGCGGACATCGGCCAGATCGCCTACGAGATGGCGCTGCTGGTCAAGCGGGTCGGCGAGCACATGGCCGCCGAGCCGCGCACCGAAACCGCCCCGCCGGTGAGATGAGCGGTCCGATGGCGGATCCGAAGGGGGAGACGGCGGGGCGGACCGGCCCGGACGGGGCGTCCGAGCCGTCCGGGCCGCGCGTGCCCGGGGTGACGGCCGGCCCGGACGGACCGGCCGGGGCCGACGGCGTGGTCACCCCGCGCCTGGTCGCCCCGCATCCGGTCGAGGCTGTGAGCGGCGTGAGCGGCACGGACGACGGCGCGGACGAGGGCGCGGACGACGGCGGCCCCGACGAGGACGGTCCGGAGGCGCTCGAGGTCGACCTGTTCCGTCCCCGCACCCCGGTCGACGACCGCTGGTTCGACGACGAGGCCGGGCCTGTGGTGCGCCTCTTCTCGATGACCCGCGGGCGCGCCCGGCCCGTCGAGGACGGCCTGTTCGACCTCATCTCGCTGATCACCGCCGCCGATCCCGGGCCGGACGCGGGGGCCGTGCCCGCGCACGTCCTCGACCCGGAGCACCAGACCATCCTGGCCTGGTGCCGCCGCGAGCCGCTGTCCGTCGCCGAGCTCGGCTCCTACACGGACCTGCCGGTCAGCGTCGTCCGGGTGCTGCTCGGCGACCTCTACGATGCCGACCTGATCAGCGTCACCCGACCCGTTCCGCTCGCCGAGCTCCCGGACGAGCGCCTGCTGCGAGACGTGATCAATGGACTCCGTGCGCTCTGACCACGACGGCGCCACCGCCCCCGCCGACCGCGCCAACGACCCGAGCTGGCGCGGCGGCCCGGCCGTCGCGGTGAAGATCCTGGTCGCGGGCGGCTTCGGCGCGGGCAAGACCACGCTGGTCGGCGCCGTCAGCGAGATCCGGCCGCTGCGCACCGAGGAGGAGCTCAGCGAGCTGGGCCGCCCGGTGGACGACACCGCGGGCGTGGAGGACAAGCGCACCACCACCGTGGCGATGGACTTCGGCCGGATCGACCTGCGGCCCGGGCTCGCGCTCTACCTCTTCGGCACGCCGGGGCAGGACCGCTTCTGGTTCGTCTGGAACGAGCTGGCGCGCGGCGCGCTCGGTGCGGTCGTGATCGCGGACACCCGGCGACTGGCCGACTGCTTCCCCTCGGTGGACTTCTTCGAGCAGCGCGGCATCCCCTTCGTGGTCGCGGTGAACTGCTTCGACGGCACCGAGCGCTTCTCGCCCGACGAGGTCCGGGACGCGCTGGACCTCGACCCGGGGATCCCCGTGCTGCTGTGCGACGCCCGGCTGCGCGAGGACGGCAAGGACCTCCTGGTCGCGCTGGTCGAGCACGCGGCCGCCCGCCGTCACCGTGCCCCGACCTCGGCCCGGACCTGACGAAGCGTCAATTCAGCTCCAATGGAGCGTCATCCCGTATGTGGCGCCCGCCCGGCCCCGGCCCGGCGGGTGTCCGGGGCTGCCTCGGTCGTGGCGCTCCGCGTAGTCGCGGGGCCCGCCGAGGCGCCCATGCATCGCCCGCCGTCTCATTCCGGTGTCCGCATCCCGGACGTTTCATGTGCTGAAGGTTGCCTAGACCGGCGCGGCGTGGAAGGCTCTGGACACGAAGGCCGCCCGGCCGTGCCGTCGGGAGGGCCGGAAACGTTCCGTTCACGCGACCGCGCTCCGAGCGATCGCGCAGCAGTGCAGAGCCAGGGGGAGGGCTTCAGGATGACCGTCGACCAGCGACGCGCCGCCACCGTCCCGGCCCCCGTCACGCCGGCACTCACCGCCCGCCGCTACATCGACCAGGCCCTGATCTGCAGCGCCTGTTGTCGCTGACCGGCTGACCGTTTCCCGGTCCGCCGCAGGCGCCCCGGCCCGTCCGGCAGCCCTCCGGCGCACCATCACCCCCGTTGACCAGGCCGATCGCGGGCCCGCCCACCCGGCGTGCCCGCAGCGGGCCGTCCGGCCCCGCCTCGCGGAGAGACCACCAGTGAACATCGCCTGCACCAGCCCCGCCCCCGGCACCGCCGGCCGCCCCCGCAGGACCGGGGCGGTCTCCGCGGTGTGCGACGGCGGACCGGCCGGGCGGTGGAACGGGCGCGCCGACCGCGCCGAGGACATCCGGAGGGGTCGCCTCGACCTCGAGCCGTTCTGGCCGTCCCGGCAGCCGCACCTGTTCGATCAGACGTGTCCGGGCTCGCCCAGCGCGTCCCGGCCCTCCGCCGGCTGATCCCGGATCAGCCCCGCACGACGCCCGGTCGACGCGCAGACGACTCCACCCCGTCCGTCACGCGCGAAATGAGCGGTACACCATGTCTTCCTCCTCCACGGCCACCCTGAACCCGCCCACCGCGACCCCGCACCTGCGCGCGGTCCGCTCCCTCCCGGGCGTCGCCCCGGTCGGGCCCGGCACGTCCGGCGCCCCCGGCTCCTCCGTCCCGCACGCCGCCCCGGTCGCCGACCGATGGCCCGGCGCACCCGTGCGCACCTCCCACGCCGCCCCACCCCGTCAGGTCGGCGCGGCCACCGCGCCCCAGCCGGGTGCGGTGCTCCCGCCGGCCGCCGTGATCCCGGCTCCGGGCGCGGCGCTCCCGCAGGCGCCGCAGGCCCTGCTCGCCGCGCTCCCCGAGGGGGCGACCGTCGTCGCCGCCCTCCCGCAGGGTGCGCTGCCGCAGGGACTGCTCGCCCAGTACGGCTCGCAGTTCGGCGCCGCCGGGAACCCGATGGTCGGGTACCTGGTGCTGGTGCCGGCCGACACCGCGGTGGGCGCTCCGGCGGGGCTGTCCGCAGGTCCGGCCGCCGGTCCCTCCGCCACCGTGCCCGGGCCGGCGCCCGCTCCCGCCGGAGCCCGTCCGGTCCGGCCCGCCGGGCGCGGCATCACCGTCGACACCGAGCGGCGCAACGCCTACGTGGACGGGCGGCTGCTCGACCTCACGTACCTCGAGTTCGAACTGCTCGCCCACCTCACCGAGCACCCGCAGCGGGTGCACACCCGCGACCACCTGGTCTCGGCGGTGTGGGGCTACGGTCACGTCGGGGACGGCCGCACGGTCGACGTCCACGTCGCCCGGCTGCGCCGCAAGCTCGGACCGGCGTACCGGGAGACCATCGTGACGGTGCGTCGGGTCGGCTACAAGTACACCCCGGGTGCCTGATCGGCGAACTGCCAGTTAGCGGACCGCCTGTTCCTCCGCGGAACGGGCGGTCCGCCGTGCTGTTGTGACGGTTCGTGCAAGTGTGGTGTCGGGCACGCCGGTTGCGGCTTCCGGTTGCGCCTGCGGGTCAGACCTGCGGGTCAGGCCTGCGGGTCAGGTCCGCGGTCGCGCCGGCGGGTCGGCCCGCTGGTCGGGCCCGGCTGGTCAGGCCCGCTGGTCGGGCGGCAGCAGGAGGACGGCGAGCGCGTCGGCACAGGTGCGGGCGTGGCCCAGGAACCACTCCAGCCGGTCGTCGGTCAGGTGCGCCGGGGTCGAGCGGACGGCGAGGGCGAACCGGGCCAGTCCGGAGCCGTCCAGCACCGGAACGGCCACCGTGCGCACCCCGGCGGCGGACTCGCCGTCGTTGAGGGCGAACCCGGCGGTCCGTACCTTCGCCAACTCCTCGTCGAGCAGTGCCGGTTCGGTGATCGTCCGCTCGGTGAACGGTGCCAGCGGCCCGAGTGCGGAGACCGCCGCCTCGCCCGGGCGCGGCCAGGCCAGCAGCACCTTGCCCAGGGCCGTGGAGTGCAGCGGGCGGCGCAGTCCGAGGCCGCTGTCCGGGCGGACGGAGGCGCCGACCAGGATCACCGCGTGCGGACCGCTGCGGATCGCCAGGTCGGCGGTCGCGCCGGTGCGCCGGGAGAGCAGGTCTAGTTCGGGGGCGGCCAGGTGCAGTCCGCGCCGGTGGAAGGAGAGCTGGCCGAGCTCGGCGACGGCCGGGCCGAGCCGGTAGCGGGCGGTCTGCTCGTCCTGCTCCAGGAAGCCGGCGCTGACCAGGGTCCGGGCCAGGCGGTGCGCCGTGGAGACCGAGAGGTCCATCCGGCGGGCCAGGTCGGAGGCGCTCAGGTCGGGGCCGTTGTCGTGGAAGCAGTGCAGCAGCCCCAGCGCACGCTGGACAGCCTGCGCACCGGCCGGCGGACTCTGGACGGCGGTGGCGGCCTCGGCCATGGCACCTCGCGTTTCGGTGGGGATTTCCGGTCGGACCGCCGGAGGGAGTCTCAGCGTAGGGCAGCCATTGCTTCGGGAATATGTCGACGACGTTGCAATGGCATGCCGTTGATGAACAAGTGCTCCCATGATGTGGCAAGCCCTTGCCCGCGGCTCGATCGGCGTGGAACGCTCCTCGCATCGCGCCGGACGCCCAGCCCGACGCACCACCGCGACACCCGACGCGCAGGAAGGAGCGACACCGTGACGAACCACCGGTGCCCCGCCTCCCGCGCGTGTCGTCGCTGACGCCTTTCCCCCTCCCCGGTCGCACCGCACGGCCCGGTTCTCCACCGGCGCGGTGACTCCCCGCCGCCCCGGGCGCTGCGGCCCTCCGGGCCCCCTTCCAGCCCGCCGCCATCCGCCAACTGCCGTCCGCCATCCGGCGAAGCCCTCCACAGAGGACGCATCCCGTGCCAAGCCGCACCCCCAGCACTCCCCGCATTCCCGGCACGTCGGGCAGGTCCGGCACGCCGGGCACTTCCGGCGCATCCAGCGCTTTCAGCCCGTCGGGCCCTCTCGACACCCTCTGGTTCACGCGGTGCCCGGTGCCCACCGCCACCGGGATCGCCGCCGACCAGGGCCGGCTCGCGCGGGAGTTCGCCGCCGACGGCATCGCCGTCCGTTCGCTGCAGGACGCCCCGCCGGAGGTGGCCGCCGACCACCACTACACCCACGCGCTGACCGGCCTCTTCCGGGAGGGCGGCAACGTGCCCGCCCTGTGGGCCCGTTCGCGCGGTGAGGCCACCCGACTGATCGGCCTGACCTGGATCGAGGAGCGCCAGGTCGTCCTGGTCCGGGCGGGCAGTGGCCTCACCGGGCCGGGCGACCTGCGTGGACTGCGACTGGCGATCCCACATCATGACATCGGCATCGACTTCTGGCAGGCCATGGCGCTGGCCGGCTTCCGCGGGGCCCTCGGCCTCGCCGGGCTCACCCTGGCCGACGCGAAGCCGGTCGACGTCCCGAGCCCTCCGGGTGGCGGCCAGTGGGCCGCGGAACTGGCTGCGCTACGGGACGGGGTGGTGGACGCCGTGTACGTGAAGGGGGCGCTCGCCGTCGAGGCGGCCCGCCGGGTCGGGGCGGAGGTGGCCGTGGAGCTGGACGCCGCGCCGGACCGCCGGGCCCGGGTCAACAACGGGACGCCCCGGCCGGTGACCGTCCACCAGCGGCTGCTGGACGAGCGGCCGGAGCTGGTCGTCCGCTTCCTCGCGGTCCTGCTGGAGGCCGCCGACTGGGCGGCCGAGCACCCGGCGGAGGTGGTCCGGATCCTGCGGGCCGAGACCGGCGCAGGCGCGGAGGGCGTCGCCGGGGCGTACGCGCCGGGCAGCCACCGCACCCTGCACCTGGACCTCTCGGACGAACGCCTCGACCTGCTGGCGCAGCAGGAACGATTCCTCGGGGAGGCGGGATTCCTCGCCGCGCCGGTCGACGTCCACTCCTGGGCCGACCCGGAACCACTGCGCGCCGCCCGCGAGCTGCTGCGGACCCGCCGCTCCACTCCGGCCGCCGGCTGAGCCGCCCTGACGGCTCCCGGCCGACCGCTTTCAGCTGACAGATTTCAGGTAACAGATTTCAGATGACAGATGTTGAAATCTGTCATCTGAAATCCGTCATCCGTCGCCGGTCATCCGTCCCCCGTCGCTCACCAGCCCATTGCCCACCCCTCGCCAGCCCATTGCCCGCCCCTCGCCTGGAGACCCCCGTGAACACCTTCCGCCTCGCCCTGGCCGCCGCAGCGCTGCTCGCCACCACCGCCCTGGCCGCCTGCGGCTCGTCCGCAGACGGCGCCAAGGCCTCCGCCGGCGGCGGGGCCGGCGACAGGGTCGACATCGTGCTGCGCCTGCCCGACCCGGGCAACAACGGGTTCCTCGCCCGCGGGAAGAAGGACGGCTCCCTGGACCGGGCCCTGGCCGCCGTCCACGCCAAGGTCGCCTGGACCGGCAGCGCCGGCCCGTTCGCCCCCGCCGCGCAGGCGCTGTCCGCCGACCAGCTAGACGTGGCCCAGGGCTCGATCACCTCGGCCGTCGCCGCACTGGCCCAGAAGCCCGGCTTCAAGCTGTTCGCCCGCACCGACCCCGACGGCGTCGGCGAGGGCATCCTGGTGAAGAACGACTCGCCCATCAGGACCGTGCAGGACCTGGTCGGCCGCAAGGTCGCGGTCTCCCAGGGCGGCACCAGCGAGTACCTGCTGCTCAAGGCGCTGGAGAAGAGCGGAGTCCCGGCCGACAAGGTCGAACGGGTCTACCTGCGCGCCGACCAGACGGCAGGCGTCTTCAACTCCGGCCAAGTGGACGCCTGGGCGACCTGGAACACCTTCTCCACCCCCGCCATCGCCAACTCCGCGGCGCACTTCCTGGTCGACGGGAAGGAGGTCGGATCCGACAACTACGCGGTCTGGGCCGTGCGCACCGGTTTCGCCGACAAGCACCCGGACGTGGTCAGGACCTTCTACGACTACCTCCGGGAGAACGGTCTCAAGGAGAAGGCTGACCCGGCGGCCTACCTCAACGTCTTCACCGACTCCGGCCCCACCGCCGTCACCCCCGCCGAGAAGGACGTCGCGGTGAAGGTCAGCGCCCAGAGCGCCCCGGCCGGCGCCATCACCGAGGCCGACACCGCGCGCTTCGCCACCGTCGCCCGCTTCTTCGCCGACCAGAAGGTCACCAAGCAACTCGTGGACGTCAAGCCGTACCTGATCGACATCGACAAGCTCGGCGGGGGTGCCAAGTGACCACCGCCGCACCCGGCCGCACACCCGGCGCACCACTCCCGCCCGGCGGAGCCGCCGACCCCGCCGGAGCCGCCGACCCGGCCGGCCCCGCTCAGCCCGTCGACCCCGCCCAGCCCGTCGGACTGGTCACCCCGCGGGCCGTCCGGCAGCGGCCCCGCCCGCGAGCCCTCGCCCTGACCCTGCGCACCCTGGGGCCGCTCGCCCTGCTCGGCGGCTGGGCCGTCGCCTCCGCCACCGGTGCGCTCACTCCGGACGTCCTGGCGTCGCCGGCCCAGGTGGCCGAGGCCGTCGGCGAGTTGTGGGGCAACGGCCAGCTCGTCGACGCCCTCACGGTCTCCCTCACCCGGGCCGGCCTCGGCCTGCTGCTCGGCGCCGGTGCGGGGCTGGTGCTCGGCGTGCTCACCGGGTTCACCCGCCTCGGTGAGGAGCTGCTCGACTCCGCGATCCAGGTCCTGCGAACCGTCCCCTTCCTGGCGCTGGTGCCGTTGTTCATGGTGTGGTTCGGCATCACCGAGACGGCGAAGGTCACCCTGATCGGGGTGGCCACCAGCTTCCCGATGTACGTCTCCGCCTCCGGGGGTGTGCGCACCACGGATCGCAAGCTGGTCGAGGCGATGCGCAGCTTCGGACTCGGCCGCTGGGCGATCGTGCGCACCGTCGTCCTGCCCGGAGCGCTGCCCGCACTGCTCTCCGGGCTGCGGTTGTCCATGACGCTCAGCGTGATCGCGCTGATCGCCGCCGAGGAGATCAACTCCACTGAAGGAATCGGCTACTTGATGGCCCAGGCACAGAACTACTCGAGGACCGACGTCCTCGCGGTCTGCATCCTGATCTACGGACTGCTCGGACTCACCGCCGACGGTGTCGTGCGCATCCTGGAGCGGGTGCTGATGCCCTGGCGCCAGGCCGTCCAGGGAGCCGCCCGATGAGCACGACCCAGGCCCTTCCCCCGGCCGCTGCCGCTTCTGCCCGTCCTGCCGCCCCCGCCGTTCATCTGCGCGGCCTGCGCCGGGTGTTCGGCACCAGGGCCGTCCTCGACGGCATCGACCTCTCGATCGCCCGCGGCGAGTTCGTCGCCCTGCTGGGCGCCAGCGGTACGGGCAAGACCACCCTGCTGCGCATCCTCGGGGCGCTGGACCAGGCCGACGAGGGCACGGTGCTCGTCCCGCCGGTCCGTACGGTGGTCTTCCAGGAGCCCCGACTCATCCCCTCCAGGCGGGTGCTGGCCAACGTCACGATCGGCCTGCCGGGTGGCGCCACGACGCGCGGGACAGGCTTGAAGGCGCTCGCCGAGGTCGGCCTGGACAAGCACGCCGAGGCCTGGCCGGCCACCCTGTCCGGTGGGGAGGCGCAACGCGTCGCCCTGGCCAGGGCGCTCGTACGCGAACCCCAACTGCTGCTCCTGGACGAGCCGTTCGCCGCTCTGGACGCGCTGACCCGGCTGCGCATGCAGGACCTGGTCGGTGACCTGGTCCGGCGCCACCGCCCGGCGGTGCTGCTGGTCACCCATGACGTCGACGAGGCCGTCCGGCTCGCCGACCGGGTGGCCGTCCTGCGCGAGGGCCGACTCGTCCGGGACGAGCAGGTCGCCGTCGAGCACCCGCGGGACCCGGCCGACCCGGCCTTCGCCGACCTGCGTCGTCGACTGCTCGCCGACCTCGGGGTCCACTGACCCGCCCCGCCCACCGGTCCGCCGCCACCTCCGCGGTCGACCGCCACCAGGATCGAACAACACCACACCGCATCAACGGAGTTGACCAGATGACCGTCACCCTCGGTGTCCACGCCAGCAACCCCTCGCTCTACTACCTCGCCCGACTTCCCTACCTGGACGAGGAACTGGCCCCGCTCGGGGAGGCCGGCGCCTTCCACCGCTACACCGACGGCACCCGAACCGGCGCCCTGCTCGCCGAGGGCACCATCGACTTCGGCGGAACCGGCTCCACGCCGCCGGTCACGGCCCAGGCGGCCGGCCACGACATCGCCTACGCTGCGGTGTCCGCTCCCCGCCCCGACCACGGGGCCCTGCTGGTGCTGGACGCCGGCCCGGTCCGGACGGTGGCGGACCTCGCGGGCGGCACTGTCGTGCTCGGCGTCGGCTCCTGGCAGACCCACCTGCTCGCCAAGGCCCTGCGCGCCCACGGTCTCTCGTACGGTCAGGACGTCACCCCGGTGCGTCCGGCGCCCGGCGAGGACCAGGCCGCGCGGCTGCGCGCCGGCGAGATCGCCGGCTGGATCGCCCAGGGCGCGGAACTCGCCGCGGCCCGCCGCAGCGGGGACTTCCGCGAGCTGGTGCGCACCGGCGACGTCATCACCGACCGCTCCGTCTTCTTCACCCGCCGCGAGTTCGCGGCCGACCGCCCCGAGGTGGTCGCGGCGATCGCCGCCGCGCTGGCCCGTGCGGACGCCTGGGTGGCCGCCCACCCGGCCGAGGCGGCCCGGATCGCCGCGGAGGACCTGGGCGGTTCGCCGGCCGACTGGGAGGTGGCCCTGTCCTCGCTGCCCTGGCGGCTGGAGCCCGCCTCCGCCGCGTTCGTCGCGGAGCAGCAGGAGGCCGCGGACATCTTCCACGCGGTGGGCTTCGTCGACCGCGAGCTGACCGTCGCCGACGCCCATCTGCCCGCACTGGAGGCACCGGTGGCCGCCGCGCTCGCCAAGGCGGTCTGAACCGTGGCCTCCGAAGTCCTCTGGTACGTCATCCCGCGCGAGGGGCACTACCCCTGGGAGCCGGCCGGCCGTCGCCCCGTCGACCTGCGCTACCTCCAGCAACTGGCCGGCAGCGTCGAGCGCTTGGGCTACACGGGAGCCCTGTTCGCGACCGATCTCCATGACGTGTGGACGCTCGGCAGTGCGGTCGCGGCGGCGACCACCCCGGCCTTCAAGCCCCTGCTGGCCGTCCACCCGGGGCTGGTCTCGCCGACCCTGCTGGCGAAGATGGCGCTCAGCTTCGACCACCTGCACGGCGGCCGGCTGAGGTTCAACGTGGTCAACGGGTCGACGGCGCAGCTGCGCGAGTACGGGCTGGACGTCGAGCACGACGACCGCTACCGGCTGAGCGGCGAGTACTGGTCGATCGTCAAGCGCCTGACGGCGGGCGAAGTGTTCGACCACAAGGGGGAGTTCTACGACCTGAAGAACGCGGGTGCGAGCCTGCGGGAGCTCACGCCCGTCCAGCCGGGCGGCATCCCGCTGTGGTTCGGCGGCAGTTCGGCGGCCGGCATCGAGATGGCGGCCGAGCACGTGGACGTCTACCTGACCTGGGGTGAACCGCCGCACCTGCTGAAGGAGAAGCTGGACCTCGTCCGCGAGCGGGCCGCGGCACACGGCCGGACGCTGCGGATCGGACTGCGGCTGCACCTGATCGTCCGCGACACCGAGGACGAGGCCTGGGCGGCGGCCGACCGGTTGCTCGACGTGACCAGCGAGGCGACCTACGCCCGCCAGCTGGGCGGCGCCAAGGGGGAGGACGGCGTGGGCTGGCAGCGGCAGTTCCGCCAGCACGGCGGCAGGGTTCCCGCGCGGGCCCGGGAGCTGGAGACCCATCCGAACCTGTGGCCGGGAATGAGCCTGTTCCGCCCGGGCCCCGGCACCGCGGTGGTCGGCTCGACGGCCCAGGTGGTCGAGCGGCTGCAGGAGTTCGAGTCGCTGGGTGTCGACACCTTCATCCTCTCCGGCAACCCGTTGCTGGAGGAGGCCCACCGAGTTGCAGAAACGGTTCTGCCTGTCCTGGGGATCCGCCGCTGAGTGCTGACGGACGGCCGCTTGACGCCTGGAAGTCGACAGCCGACAGCCGACAGGTGACAGGTGGCAGCGAACAGATGACGGCGAACAGATGACAACTGACAGCTGACAGCTGATGAAAGCTGTCAGCTGTCAGTTGTCAGTCGTTCCCGCACTCAGAGACTCAGCCGGTCGATCTCCGCCAGCTCCTCCGTCGTCAGCGGACCGCCGGCCAGCGCGTCGATGTTCTGGTCCAGTTGGGCCACGCTGCTCGCGCCGATGATGACCGAGGCCACCCGCGGATCGCGCAGCACCCAGCACAGGGCCAGCTGGGCCAGCGTCTGACCGCGCCGCTCGGCGACCTTGGCGAGCGCCCGCAGCCGCTCCAGCTTCGGCCCGCTGAGCGCCTCTTCGGTCAGGAACTTCCCGACCGACATCCGCGATCCCGTCGGCACCTCTCCCGACAGATAGCGGTCGGTCAGCAGCCCCTGGGCCAGCGGCGAGTAGGCGATCAGGCTGGTCTGGGTGTCGCCCACCGCGTCCAGCACGCCCTCCTCCACGGAGCGGTTGAGGATCGAGTAGGCCGACTGGTTCAGCAGGGCCGGCGTGCCCAGCTCGCGCAGGATCGCCACGGCCTCCCGGTGCTTCTCGGCCGGGTAGTTGGAGATCGCGGCGTACAGCGCCTTGCCCGAGCGCACCGCGCTGTCGAGCGCGCCCATCGTCTCCTCGAGCGGGGTGTCCGGGTCGTAGCGGTGCGAGTAGAAGACGTCGACGTAGTCGAGCCCCATCCGGTCCAGCGACTGGTCCAGGCTGGCCAGCAGGTACTTGCGGCTGCCGCCGTCGCCGTACGGGCCGGGCCACATGTCCCAGCCGGCCTTGCTCGCGATGAAGAGCTCGTCCCGGTACGGGCGGAAGTCCTGGGCGAACAGGTAGCCGAAGTTGCGCTCCGCACTGCCGTACGGCGGGCCGTAGTTGTTCGCGAGGTCGAAGTGGGTGACGCCCCGGTCGAAGGCCTGGCGCAGCACCGCCCGCTGGACCTCCAGCGGCTGGGCGTCGCCGAAGTTGTGCCAGAGGCCGAGCGAGACGGCCGGCAGCCGGACCCCGCTGCGGCCGGCCTTGCGGTACGTCATCGAGGCATAGCGGTCATCCGCCGCGAGGTAGCTCATGCCGGACATCCTGCCAGCCGTCCGCGGTGGATCAAGCCCCTTGCCTCGTGTTCGGCCGGCGCTCGTTCTCGCGGCGGCCCGGGCGAGCGGCCCTGGCGGGGCGTCAGGGTCGCCTCGGGGGAGGTGGCGTGACGCGCGCCACCGGTCGCGACGGAATGCCGCTCGGAGGGGAGGGGGAGACGGACCGTCGAGGGGCCGTGGCCGCCGGGGGGCGGCGCACGGTCCTCGGGCGCTTCCCGGGCGCTTCCCGGGCGCTCCCCGGCTCGGTCCGGGCGGTCCGGGTGGCCGGGGCGTGGGGCCCGTCCCCGGCGCGGTCGACGGTGGAGATCGGGCAAACCCTGGATTCTGTACCTACTGGTATGTACAGTGATCCGCATGAGCACCCAGGACCGTCTCATCGAGAGCACCCAGTCGCTCCTCTGGGAGCGCGGCTACGTCGGCACCAGCCCCAAGGCGATCCAGCAGCGCGCCGGCGTCGGCCAGGGCAGCATGTACCACCACTTCACCGGCAAACCCGACCTCGCCGCCGCCGCCCTGCGCCGCAGTGCCGAGCAGATGCGCGGCGTCGCCGAGGCGGACCTCGCCTCGCCGGGCAGCGCGTACGACCGCATCGCCGCCTACCTGCGGCGCGACCGCGACGTGCTGCGCGGCTGCCGGATCGGCCGGATGGCCCAGGACCCGGACGTCATCGCGGATCCCGAGCTGCGCGGACCCGTCGAGGAGACCTTCGACTGGCTGCGCGGGCGGATCGCCGGCCTGGTCGCCGAGGGGCAGGCCGCCGGCGAGCTCACACCCGGCCTCGACCCGGCCGACACCGCCGCCGCCGTGGTCGCCGTCGTCCAGGGCGGCTACGTGCTGGCGCGCGCGGCCGGCAGTGCCGAGCCCTTCGAGCAGGCCGTCCGCGGGGCGCTCGGCCTGCTCGCCGCACGGCGCACGGCCTGATCCGCGGGCGTCCGGACGGACCCTGTGGGCGGGCCGGTGGCACCGCCCGTCCGGCCCCTCCAGCACGCCCCTCCCGCGCGTCCGTCCGCCGCGTCGTCCCGCCGCCTCCGTACGGCGCGGAGACCCGGCGTGCGGACCCGGCCCGGAGACCCGGTCGCCGCCAGCCCACCGACCCGAGGAGCTCGCCGTGCACGCCATGCAGTACGAGATCACCCTCCCCGCCGACTACGACATGGGGATCATCCACAAGCGCGTCGCCGACAAGGGCCACCTGCTCGACGACCACCCCGGCCTCGGCCTCAAGGCGTACCTGGTCCGCGAGCGCGGACAGGACGGTTCGCCGGTCAACGCCTACGCGCCGTTCTACCTCTGGCGCACCGCCGAGGGGATGAACGGCTTCCTCTGGGGCCCGGGCTTCCGCGGTCTGAGCGCGGACTTCGGCCGCCCCGTCGTGCGGCACTGGCTCGGCGCCGGTCTGGTGCACGGCCCGGCGGCCACCACCGGCGCGGCCCCGACGCCGGGCGGCGCGACCGTGCCGGTCACGAACGCCACGCCTCCGACCAGCGCGACCCTCCACACCGTCCGGCTGCCGGAGTCCGCCGACCCGGCCGAGGCGGTCCGGCAGGCCCTGGCCGACGTCGCGGACCCCGCCCGATACGGCGGTTCCGCCGGCTGGTCGGCCCTGCACACCGCCGCCGTCGCCGTGGACCCGAGCCGCTGGGAGCTGGTGCGGTTCACCCTCCGGCACGGCCCGGCCCCGGACGACGCCCCCGGCATCCGCTACCGGGTGCTGCACCTGTCCCGCCCCGAACTCGACCGGCTGCCCAGCGGCCGCCACTGGTGAAAGGTTTCCTCAACCCGTGACCACCTCCCCGAGCACCGCCCCGACCGGTCCCGCCGCCACGCCCCCGACCACACCCCCGACCGCCCCCGGGACCGGTCCCACGGCCGGCCCCCCGACCACCCCCGCGACGATGACGCCCGCCGACCTCACCCCGGCCCCGCTGGACCGCGAGGCCGGCTACGCCCTCCTCGCCGAACTCGCGGGCCCGGTCGCCGCAGCCACCCTGGGCGGTCTGGACGGCCTCGCCCCCGGCTTCCCCGACTGGATCGTCACCAGCCTGTTCGGTGGCACCTACCAGCGCCCCGGCCTCGCCCTGCGCGACCGCCAGGTGGCCAACCTCGCCGCCCTCACCGCCCTCGGCGGCGTGGAGCCCCAGCTCGCCGACCACGTCCGCAACAGCCTGCGGATCGGCATGACCAGGGAGGAGGTCGTCGAGGTCATCGTCCACCTGGCCCCGTACGTCGGCGTCCCCAAGGCCCTGGCCGGACTGCGCGTCGCCACCGCGACCTTCGCCGAGGCCGCGACGCCGGAAGGGGCGCCCGCATGAGCCCGTCCGTCGGTACCGACCGGACGGCCCGCACCGCCCGAACCGTCCGCACCGTCCGCACCGTTCTCGGCGACCTCGACCCCGCCGAACTCGGCGTCACCGACTCCCACGACCACCTCTTCCTGCGCAGTCCGCTGCTGCCCGGGCAGGAACTGGACGACCCGGCAGCCGCCGAGGAGGTCCTGCGAGCCTTCGCCGCGGCCGGCGGCCGCTCCCTCGTCCAGTGGACCCCGCACGGCATGGGCCGCGGGGCGGACTCCCTCGCCGGGCTCTCCCGGACGACCGGCGTCCACGTGGTCGCCGCCACCGGCATGCACCAGGCGGCCCACTACGACCCGGACACCCTGGGCGCCCGCTACGACGGGCTCGCCGAGCGCTTCACCAGAGAGCTCACCACCGGCTTGCCGGGAGCACCCGTGGGGGTCCGGGCGGGGCTGATCAAGGTTGCGGGCGAGTACCACGGCCTGGCCGAACACACCCGGCGGGTCCTGGCGGCGGCGGCGCAGGCCCACCACGCGACCGGCGCCCCGATCGCCGTCCACCACGAACTGGGCACCGCCGCACCGGACGTGGTGGACCTGCTCTGCGACCGGCACGGCGTAGCGCCGCGACACGTCCTGCTCGGCCACCTCAACCGCTTCCCCGACCTGCGGCTGCACCGCGAACTCGCCGCCACCGGCGCCTACATCGCGCTGGACGGCCCCTCACGGGCCAACCACGCGACCGACCACCACCTCTTCGACACCATCGCCGCCCTCGCCGAGGCGGGCCACGCCGGACAGCTCCTGCTCGGCGGGGACACCACCACCAGGTCCGCCCGGCACGCTCCCGGTCCCACCCACCTGCTGACCGCCCTCGCACCCAGGCTGGCCCGGGAGTTCGGCCCCGAGCTGCCCGAACTCCTCCTCGTCACCAACCCGGCCGCAGCCTTCGCCGCCGACTGGCGCACGCCCTGACCGCACGCCCTGACCGCATGCCTGACCACGCGCCCCGGCGCGGACGGGCACCAAGCGGTGCGGCCGTCCACCCGTCGCCCGGCGAACTACCGTGACCGCCATGGTGACCTTGCGGATCCTCACGACCGACGACTGGCCGCTGTGGCGGGACCTCCGCCTCGCCGCCCTCACCGACGCGCCGCAGGCCTTCCGGCCCCGCCTGGCGGACTGGCGGCACGGCGGCGAGGAGCGGTGGCGGGCCCGACTGCACCTGCCGGGAGCGCACCACGTGGCGGCCCTGCTGACCGGTGGTGGCGCTGACGGTCCGGAGCGCCCGGGCGGCCCGAACGGCACCCCGATCGGCCTGGCGGACGGTGTCCCGGGGCCGGACGGCGTACGGGAGCTGCGCTCGGTGTGGGTCGGGCCGCAGGCACGCGGACGGGGCGTCGCCGACCTGCTCATCGCGGAGGTCGAGCGCTGGGCCCGGGCGTCCGGGGGCACCGTGCTGCGTCTCGCCGTGCTGGCCGGGAACGAGCCCGCGCTCGCCCTGTACCGCCGGCACGGCTTCATCGTGTGCGCCGGTGCGGACGCTGCCGCGGACGCCGGCACGGCCCCGGCCGCGGGCACCGACGCCCACACGGCCCCGGACACCGGCGCCGACGCGGTCACGGGCGTGCGCGAGATCGTCATGGCCAAGCCCCTGACCTGACCGCCCGAGCCACCCCGGCGACCTCACGCGCCCCCTGCCAGCCACCCTCGCCAGCACGCGCCGCCGGGCCCGCGCCGCCCCCGCGGGGGAGCGACGCGGGCCCGGCGCGTCCGTTCCGCGCGGCGGGGAACCGGCGGCCCGGCGTGTCACATGTGCGTGCCGCCGTCGATGCGGAGCTCGGTGCCGGTGACGAAGGCGCCGTCCTCGGAGGCCAGCATCGCGATCACCCCGGCCACCGTCTCCGGGCCGGCGAAGCCCTGACCGAGGGCGGGGGAGAGCTTGGCCAGCAGGCTGAAGTCGGCGTCGGAGGGCAGGCCGGGGTCGTTGGTCATGCCGCTGTCGATGCTGCCCGGTGCGACGCAGACCGCCCGCAGCCCCTGCTTGGCGTACTCGGCGGCGATGGCGTGCGTGAAGGACTGGATGCCGCCCTTGGTGGCGGCGTACGCGGCCATGTAGGGGTGGGCGAAGCTCGCCGAGGTGGAGCTGAAGTTGACCACCACGCCCTTGCCGCCCGCGAGCAGGGCGGGGAGCGCCTCGCGGGTCATCAGGAAGGTGCCGGTGAGGTTGACCGCGAGGAGCCCGTTCCAGAAGTCCAGGGTGGTCTCGTGGGTGTGCGAGGAGCGGAGGATGCCCGCCGCGTTCACCAGGACGTCCAGCCCGCCGAGGCCGGCGACCGCCGCGGCCACGCCGGTGACGACGGCCGGCTCGTCCGAGATGTCCAGGACCTGGATGGTCAGCCGGTCCGCGACTCCGTCGGTGGTGGCGCGGTCCAGGGTCCTCTTCAGGCCGTCCTCGTCGACGTCGACGGCGACGACCCGTCCGCCCTCGGCGAGGATCCGGTGCACGGTCGCCTGGCCGATGCCTGAGCCGCCGCCGGTGATCAGGACGTTCCGTCCGCTGAAGCGCTCCATGGTGGTACTCCGTTCGTTCGTGGTCTCTCGACCTCAAGAGACACGGTACGCCTAGGTGGCATAACGTGCCAATAAGGCTTGTCGAGCCATGTGGCCAGGGCGTGCCGACCTGGCGCAGTCCCGCGTAGGCTGACCCTCGTGACCGGACGCCCGACCCTCACCCAGCGCCGCCGTGACGCCACCCGGCTCGACATCGCCCGCACCGCCGCTGCGCTCTTCGCCGACAAGGGGGCGGAGGCCACCACCGCCGAGGAGATCGCCCTCGCCGCGGGGATCTCGCTGCGCACCTTCTACCGGTACTTCTCGGTCAAGGAGGACGCCGTGGCCCCGCTGCTCGCGGCGGGCGGACGGCAGTGGGTCGACCGGCTCGCCGAGAGCCCGGCCGGACTGCCGCTGCGCGAGGCGCTGGAGAGTGCGGCGGCGGTGTCGCTGACGCCGGTCGACGAGGCGGGCGCCGAGATGATGCGGTGGACCCGCAGCCTGCTGCGCGACCCGCGCCTGGACGGCACCTGGCAGCGCGTCCACGCCGACTCCGAGGCGCGGCTGCGCGCCGTCCTCGCCGAGCGCTGCCCGGCGGGCACCGATCCGCTGGAGATCCGGCTGGCCGCCGCCGCCGCGACCGCGGCGATCCGGGTGGCCCTGGAGCAGTGGGCCTCCTCCGACGCGCCCGCCACCGGCCCGGACTCCCCGCAGGACCTCGGCGCGCGCTGCATGCGGGAGCTCACGGCCGGTTTGCGGCTCTGGGAACGGGTGTCCTGAAGCCCCCCCCGGGGGCGTGGCTCCGCCCCCGGCGCCGCTACGCCCTCGAACCCCCCGCCGGCTCCGGCGTGTCAGTCGCTCCGGCGGGCGGCGGCCGGCAGTGGTTCGACCCCCACGACCCGGCGGATCCGGGTGGGCTCGACGAACACGGTGACGCGCCGTTCGCCCGGCACGCCCCACTCGTAGCGGTCCGAGCCGAGGTACTTCCGGGCCAGGCGGTCCAGCTGGCGGTCCGCCTCCTCGCCGGTCACGAACTCCACGGCCCGGCCGTGGATCTGGACGCGGTCGTACGGGTCGTCCGGATCGGCGTGGGAGAGGCAGAGCCGGGGGTCGTGGCGGAGGTTGAGCTCCTTGACCCGCCCGACGGTGGTGTTGAAGAACACCCGGTCGCCCGCCAGGTCCACCCACATCGGCGTGACGTGCGGGGCCCCGTCCGCCCCGGTGGTCGCCACGTACCAGATCCGGGGCTCCCGCACCCGTGCCCGGATGTCGTCCGTCCAGCCGCCCATGGGTCGCCTTCCGTGTCGGTCCGTCTCGACCTGATGCACGCTCAGGGTAGGGGGTGCGTGGCCGGCGTGTCGGTAGGGCGGCGACGGTCGGCGCCGGGCCGTGGCCGTCGTCCGCCATCCCGCCGGCCCGGTCCGCCCGCGTGGTGACAACAGCTGACAGCTGACAGATTTCAGACGACAGATAACAGATAACAGATTTCAAACTCTGTCACCTGTTATCCGTTACCCGGAAACGACCAGCAGACTCCCCGTGACCTCCCAGCCGTCGTCAGCCTTCTCCCAGCCGGACGCTAGGGTTGATCCTCGCGCCCCGGCGGGGGGAACCGGGGTGACCTCCTCGGATGTCCCCAGCGGAGGGGACTGGAGTTCGAGGCGTGGGAGCAAGCAGGACATGGGTCTGACGAGCCACAAGGTGTTGGCGCTGACCGTATTGATCGCCGTCGTGATGATGGCCGGCACGGTCTGGCTCTGGCCCAGACTCGCGAGAGCGACCTGGCAGGCGGTCCTGGGGAGGATCGGCGCACTGCTCGCGACCCAGCTCGCGGTGCTCGCCGCGCTCGGCCTGGTGGCCAACAACTACTTCGCTTTCTACAGCAGTTGGGACGACCTGCTGGGCACCGGCGACACCGGACCGGTGGTCATCCACAACAAGGCGGACGCCTCCGGGCGCCTGCTCGTGGAGACGATCGGCCACGCCTCCGTCAAGGGCGGCGGCGCGATGGGCCGCGAGCCCGCCCAGTCGGGGGAGATCCGCAAGGTGCGGATCGACGGCGCGGTCAGTCGCCTCTCCACCGAGGGCTACGTCTACCTGCCGCCGCAGTACTTCCAGCCGGAGTACGCGCAGAAGCAGTTCCCGGCGGTGATCGTGAGCACCGGGTTCCCGGGGATCGCCGAGAACCTGATCACGCGCTTCAACTACCCCGGCGCGGCGCTCAAGCTGCTCCAGGAGGGCCGGATGCAGCCGACCGTCATGGTCCTGGTGCGCCCCTCGCCCGCCCTGCCGCAGGACACCGAGTGCGAGGACATCCCGGGCGGCGCGCAGTCCGACACCTACTTCACCAAGGACGTCCCCTCGGCGATCCAGGCGAGCTACCGGGTCTCCGCGGACCCGCAGGCCTGGGCCTTCATGGGCAACTCCACCGGTGGCTACTGCGCGCTCAAGCTGGCCATGCGCCACCCCGACGTCTTCCCGACGGCCGTCGCGCTCTCCGCCTACTACGACGCGGCGGACGACCCGACCACGGGGGACCTGTTCGGCGGCAGCAGCCAGCGCCGAAACGAGGCGAACCTGTTGTGGCGGCTGAAGAACCTGCCGCAGCCGAAGGTGTCCGTGCTCCTCGCCGGCACCAAGAAGGGCGACGGCGACTACCGGCGCGAGACCGAGGCCTTCGTCGACGCGGTGAAGGACCCGATGAAGGTGTCCTACAGCATGCTGGAGAACGGCGGCCACAACTTCGAGACGTGGAGCGCGCTGCTGCCCTCCTCGCTCGAGTGGCTGTCCCAGCACCTCAAGGTGCCCAACCAGACCGTCTGAGCCCCGGTCCGACCGGCCCAGGCCCGAGCCCGGCCCAGGCCCGAGCCCGGCCCAGGCCCGACCGACCCCTGACCGTAACGGCTCCGGACCGCAGCGGCCCCCGGCCGGACCGCCCGGACCGATCGGTCAGGCCACCCGCTCCAGGGTCCCGGTGTGCAGCTCGCCCACCCGGCCGCCCTCGCCCTCGAATGTCCAGAAGGCGCGGACCGTCAGCCTGCCGAGGTCCATCACGTGGCTGACGGTGATCCCGCTCTGCTCCGTCCAGCTGACGAAGTAGATCTCCGGCGCCACCTCGGCGACGTGCAGCCGCACGTCCTCCCACTGGCCCGCGGACTCGCCGAGGCCCTCCCAGCGCAGCCGCGTGCCGTCGGCCGAGTAGGCGTTGCGGAAGGCCGCGCCGTTGTCGGCCCGGAAGAGGTAGGTGCGGCCGGCGAAGGCGGGCAAGGGCGCGGTCATGGTGGGGCGGTACCTCGTTCCCGGTGGGGTGCGCACGGGTGGTCCGTGGGGTCTTGTGCACTGCGGAAGATGTCGGACCTCCAATTTATCCGACCGGGCGAGCCCGGCGGGTGCAGTTGTGCCGGGCGCGGCCGGGGGAGTCGGCCGCGCCGGAGGGCGCACCGGGCGGGCGCCCGCCGGACGTCCCTCGGCGGCACCGGCGAGCCGTCCTCCGGTCGCCGGGCGCCGGCGGCGCAGGCCGGGAGCCGGGTGGACGCCCGGCTCGGCCGAGGGGATGATCAACTCGACCGCCACGCAGCGTCGTTGATCGACACCACTGTGAGCTGCGCGACAACCCGCCCGGCAGAGTTGTCCGTTCACGGACGGTCTGCCTAGCCTGCAACGGCCGTCCGCCACGCGGACCCCGCCGCCGGGACGCCGAGTCCCGTCCACCCGCCGGCGGGCAACCGAGGACCACAGTGGACGGGAGCGGGGGAACCAAGGTCAGCGCCCGGCCCGCACGCTCTCCCGCGTGCGGGTCGCGGCTAGGGGTGAAGCCGCTCCCACCGGCGGCCGGGCAACTGCAGCCCGAACCCGACAGCTCACCTCGCAGGCGTCGCAGAGGACACCCCATGCACCAGCCTGCCCTCCGGCGCCGCACGCCGCGCCACGCCCGCCCGGCCCACCGGGGCCGCTTCGCCGCCCTCGCCGCCACCGGGGCGGTCGCCGTCAGCGGTGCCGGTCTGCTGGGCCTCCCGGCGACCGTCGCCGCCCACGCCGCCACCACCCCGACCGTCACCCAGGACCGGCTGGCCCCCGCGACGATGGTCGCCAACAAGGCCGCCACCGCCTCGCTGACCGTCCACTCCTCGGCCTGCGTCACCGCGAAGACGGTGGGTGTGGGCGTGCGCGACGCGCGCGGCACCAACCTGGACTTCCCCGGCAACCTCTCCAACGTGCAGATCTGCCCGAGCGGGCTGTCCTTCACCAGCGGTGCCCGCGCGCTGCCGGCCGGGACGTACAGCCAGTTCGGCTTCTGGCAGGACCTCGGCGGCGCCTGGCACAACCTGCCCTCGCAGCAGCTGGTGGTCTCCGGCACGGCGACCCCGACCCCGGCTCCCACCGCCACCCCGACGCCGTCCCCCACCAGCGCCCCCGGTGCCACGGCGAGCCCCTCGGCGGGCACCCCGGCCTCCCCGGTCGCGGGCAAGGCGCTGACCTGGTCCGACGAGTTCAACAGCTCGATCACCTGGGGCTCGCGCTGGGTCGGTGACAAGAGCACCGCCTACAGGTACGGGAACCACAACCCGGACGACAACAAGCTCGACCTGCTGAACAAGAACAACGTCAGCGTCGCCAACGGGGTCGCCACCTTCACGGCCGCGCCGAGCGGCACCACCCTGGAGAACGGCAAGCAGGCCTGGAACGCGGGCTTCCTGACCACCGAGGGCTCCAGCGAGGGCTTCCAGGTCAAGACCGGCGACTACGCCGAGACCCGGGTCAAGCTGCCGTCCGGTTCCGGTGCCTGGCCGGCCCTGTGGACCTGGAAGAACGGCAACGGGGAGATCGACTCCTTCGAGTACCACCCCGACAACCCGAACCTGCTGGAGCTGACCAACCACGTCAACCCCGGCAACGCCAAGTACTACACCGACGCCGGTGCCGTCGCGAAGGACCAGTGGGTGACGATCGGCACCTACTACGGCGCCAACTCGGTCGACTGGTACGTCAACGGCGTCAAGGTCTTCTCGGACGGCAAGGGCGTCGGCGCCAACTGGTCGGCGTACCTGATCCTCAACCTCTCGGTGTGCGCGGGGCAGTACCACCCGGCGCCGCAGGGGACCACGCCGCTCAGCATGGCCGCGGACTACGTCCGGGTCTACCGCTGACGCGTGAGCCGTCGGGTCCAGCCGCTCGGGCCCGACGGCTCACGTGATCACCGCCGGCAGCCCGTTCCCGGCTGCTGACGCCCGAGCGCCCGGGGCCGACCACTCGGCCCCGGGCGCTCGGGCGTACCGGCTCAGTCGTTGGTCGTCTCGACCACCCTGATCTCGAACGGCTTCCGGTTGTTGGTCTCGTCCTTGTCGTCCGCGCCGCGCACCGCGACCCAGCCGCCCTGGAGGGTGCCGAGCGGGAGGTCGGGGGAGAGGCGGACCGGGACGAGCGCGGTCGCGCTGCGCCCCGACTTCAGCCCCGCGGGGAAGACGCAGCGCACCCGGTGGCCGTTCTGGAACACCTCGCAGTCCTCGGGGAAGAACGGCTCCTCGGGGGTGACCCCCTCCGGCAGGGTGACCACGACGGTGAACGGCGAGGCGGTGGTGTCGGGGCCGCCGTTCCCGACGAATGCGTGGATCGTCGTGCTGCCACCGGGCGGAGCGGGGTCCGGGTCGATCCGGACCACCTCCAGGTCGGAGTTCGAGGGCTTGACCAGGGCCGCGCCGACGTCCACCACCGGCCGCGGCTCGGGGCGGCGCAGCGCCCAGGACGGCCCGGCGGCCAGCACCGCCACCGCGCAACCCGCCGCCACCACGGCGACCAGCCCGGCCCCACCGACCCCGCCGGATCCCCGACGCCCCGTGCTCCTGCGTTCCATCGCGACTCACCCGTGCCCTTGCGCTCCGGCGGCCCGCGCCGTCGCGCGCCGCGCCCGCACCCAGGGTGGCGGGGCGGCCGCCGGGGGCCCGGACAACCCGCCAGCCGTTCGCCTGGACGGGCGCACCGGTGCACCGGAAGTCGGCTCGTCGGACCTCCGGCGCACCGGGGGCCGTCCGGCCTGCGGCGCATCCGGGGTCAGGCCGGCCTCCGGCGCACCGGGAGAGGGGCTGAGCCCGTTCAGGGAGCCAGGACCTGCCCCAGCCGGGCCGCGATGTGGTGCATCACCGGGACGAGCGCGGAGGCGCCGGCCTGCTCCTCCAGCGCGCGGATCCGGGCCTCGGGGCCGGAGACGGAGAGCGCGGTGGGCGTGGGCGCGCCCGGTACGGCGAGCGCGATGCAGCGCACGCCGATCTCCTGCTCCTGGTCGTCGACCACGTAGCCGCGCTCGCGCGCCTCGGCGAGCTGCTCCAGCAGCTCCTGCGGGTCGGTGACGGTGTACTCGGTGTGCGCGGGCAGCGGGTTGGGGCCGAGCACCGCGCGCGCCTCCTCCTCGGGCAGCTGGGCGAGCAACGCCTTGCCGACGCCGGTGCAGTGCGGCTGCACCCGCCGGCCGACCTCGGTGAACATCCGCATCGAGCGCCGCGACTGCACCTGCCCGACGTAGACCACCTCGCCGCCCTCCAGCACCGCCAGGTTGGCGGTCTCGCCGGTGGCCTCCATGAGTTCGGCCAGGTAGGGACGGGCCCAGCTGCCGAGCAGGCGGCCGGCCGTCTCGCCGAGGCGGATCAGCCGGGGGCCGAGGGTGTAGCGGCGCGCGGTGTCCTGGCGCACATAGCCCTGCTGGACGAGGGTACGAACCAGGCGGTGGATGGTCGGCATCGGCAGGCCGGAGCTGGTGGAGAGCTCGCTGAGCGTGGCGACACCACCGGAGTCGGCCAGCGCCTCCAGGAGCTGGAAGGCGCGCTCGACGGACTGCACGCCGCCGCTCGCGCGGTCGGTGCCCGTCGTCGATGCTGTGTCGGGGGTCGCAACCACCGGCGTTCCCTTCGCTGTCGGGGAGGAGTAGAGTCCCGGCGATCACATCAACAAACCGTTGAAATTCTGTATCGCGGAAACTAGTCTCCACCTTACAGAATCGAACCCGCCGACAGGTGGGTTCCGATCAAGGAAGTTCCCACCGGAGCTCCCTTCGCCAGGCTCAACCGCTTAGGAGTGTCCTGCCCATGGCTACAGATCAGGGACCCGTCGGCGCCTCTCCCGCCGCTCCGGTCGTCACTGTCGCCGGTCCGCGCGTCCACCGGGCGGAGGAGGTGCTCACCCCGGAGGCCGTCGCCTTCGTCGTGGGCCTCCACCGCACGTTCGAGGCGCGCCGACAGGAACTCCTGGCCCGACGGAAGGCGCGCCGGGCGGAGATCGCGCAGGCCGGCACGCTGGACTTCCTCCCCGAGACCGCCGACGTCCGGGCCGGCGACTGGAAGGTCGCCGAGGCGCCCCGCGCCCTCCAGGACCGCCGGGTCGAGATCACCGGCCCCACCGACCGCAAGATGGTCATCAACGCCCTCAACTCCGGGGCGCGGATCTGGCTCGCCGACTTCGAGGACGCCACCTCCCCGACCTGGGAGAACGTGGTCAGCGGCCAGATCAACCTGATCGACGCCTTCGAGGGCCGGATCGACTTCACCACCCCGGCCGGCAAGTCCTACGCGCTCAAGCCCGCCGCCGAACTCGCCACCGTCGTGGTCCGCCCGCGCGGCTGGCACCTCGACGAGACGCACCTCCTCGTTGACGGCACCCCGGTGGCCGGCGCCTTCCTCGACTTCGGCCTGTACTTCTTCCACAACGCCGCGCGGCTGATCGCCAAGGGCGCCGAGGACCCGAACTCCGGCCCGTACTTCTACCTGCCGAAGACCGAGAGCCACCTCGAGGCCCGGCTCTGGAACGACGTCTTCACCCACGCCCAGGAGCGGCTCGGCATCCCGCACGGCACCATCCGGGCCACCGTCCTGATCGAGACCATCACCGCCGCGTTCGAGATGGACGAGATCCTCCACGAACTGCGCGACCACGCCGCCGGCCTCAACGCCGGACGCTGGGACTACCTGTTCTCGATCGTCAAGAACTTCCGCGACGCCGGCGAGCACTACATCCTGCCGGACCGCAACACCGTCACCATGGCCTCGCCGTTCATGGCCGCCTACACCCGGCTGCTGGTGCAGACCTGCCACCGCCGCGGCGCCCACGCGATCGGCGGCATGGCCGCGTTCATCCCCAGCCGCAAGGACCCCGAGGTCAACGCCGCCGCCCTGGAGAAGGTCAAGGCGGACAAGGACCGCGAGGCCGGCAACGGGTTCGACGGCTCCTGGGTCGCCCACCCCGACCTGGTGCCGGTCGCCCGCGCCTGCTTCGACGCGGTGCTCGGCGAGCGTCCCAACCAGAAGGACGACCCCGGTCCGGCCGAGCCCGTCACCGCCGCCCAGCTGCTCGACATTGCCGGCGCCGGCGGCACCTGCACCCGTGCCGGCCTGCACAACGCCGTCCAGGTCGGCGTCCGCTACATCGAGGCCTGGCTGCGCGGCCTCGGCGCGGTCGGCATCTTCAACATGATGGAGGACGCGGCCACCGCCGAGATCTCCCGCTCGCAGATCTGGCAGTGGATCCACAACGGCGTCGTCCTGACCGACACCGGCGAGAAGGCCACCGCAGAGCTGGTCCGCACCCTGGTCGCCACCGAGCTGGCCGAGCTCCGGGCCGAACTGGGCGAGGACGCCTACGCCGGCGGCCGCTGGCGCGAGGCCGCCCAGCTCTTCGAACAGGTCGCCCTGGCCGAGGAGTTCGCGGACTTCCTGACCCTCCCCGCGCTCCCCCTGCTGGGCTGAGCCTCAATCTATCCGCCGACGCCACCGCTGCCGCCTGCCAGGCTGTAGCAGTCCCGCCGGCCCATTGCTCCGTTCCGTACGGCGACGAATCCACCTCTCCTCTCGTCGTCGTACGGGACGGCCCTTCCCGGTGAGGAGTTCACCCGTGGCACGCATCTTCTTCAACGGCCAGGCCATGGTCGGCGGCCCCTTCCACGCCAAGGTCGCCGACGCGCTGGTCGGCCCGGCCCGCACCGCCCCCGGCTACCGGTTCTTCGCCATCGACGTCGACGGGGAGAAGGACGTCTGCCCCGGCCTGCTGGCCGACTCCGGCGTCGACAGCGCGATCGTGGGCGAGCTGTACGACATCTCCCTGGACCACCTGCGCGACGTCATCCTCCCCGGCGAGCCGCACGAGCTGGAGCTCGGCGTGATCAAGTTGGAGGACGGCTCCGCGTGCCTGTCCATGCTGCTCGCCCGCGGTGAGCTGGAGCGGGGCGTCCACCGCGAGATCACCCACCACGGCGGCTGGCGGGCCTACCTCGCCACGCTGGGCCGCACGGTCTGAGGCGAGGCGTCCGAGGTGTCCGGGTGTCCGGGGCGTGCCGGGCGCGGGGTGGGCAGCCGGCGGCGAACAGGTGACAGTCGACGGATAACAGCAGACAGATAACAGATGATGAAAGTTGTCAGCTGAAATCTGTTCGCCGAACGCTGTCACCCGCCCCGCAGCCGCCGCCCCGCCCCGCAGCGACCGCCGCCGCCCCCGTCACCCGCTGCCCCCGCCCTCCACCAACGCGTCGCCCAGCCCGTTGCGCCGGTACAGGACGCGGTGGCCGTGCCGGGTGCGGTCCAGCAGACCCGCCGAGGCGAGCGCGCCGAGGTGGCGGCTGACCGCGCCCGGGGTGACCCCGAGCCGCTGCGCCAGCTCCGTGGTGCTAGCCGGGGTCGCCAGCATCGCCAGCAGCCGGGCCCGCGGCGCCCCGATCAGCCCCGCCAGCGCCGCGTCCGCCCGGGCCGGCCGCCGGGTGCCCAGCCCCTCCGCCATGGTCGCCTTGCCGCGCGCCGGGTAGCAGACCAGCGGTGGCCCCGCCTGGGTGACGTCGGTCTGCGCGCCCAGCCCGAACAGCGTCGGTATCAGCACCAGCCCCCGGCCGGCGACGTCGACCGTGGTGCCCACCGCCTTCACCGCCGGGTGCGGGTCGACGAGCCGCAGTACCCCGGCGTGCCAGGTCAGCCTGGTGTCGAGGTCGGCGAACAGCCCCTCCGCCCCGCGCTCCGAGAGCATTCGCCCCCGGTAGGCGATGTCCGCCTCGAGGACCGACCGGGCGCGCGGCCACCAGGCCGGGGCGAGGCACCGCGTCCAATAGGCGTCCAGGGCCTCGGCCGTCCGTCCGGCCAGCTCCACCGGGTCGTCGATCAGTGCGGCCAGCGCCGGCGGCAGCGGGCTGGGGTTCCCGCCGCCGCGGTACGCCTCCAGCACGTCGGCCCGCACCACCTCCGCGGGGGTGGCCGCCAGACGCGCCAACTCGGCGGCGAAGTCGGGGCGGGGGCCGAGCGGACGCGGTGTGAGGAAGTCCGGTACGAAGCCGACCGGAGCGATCATCGCCTCCAACAGCGCGGTGTCCAGCGTCTCGTAGCGGTCCTGCCAGCCGGCGATCCATGGCTGCTGCTCGGGGTAGCGGCCGGGCGAGCGGCGGGCGCGCAGGCTCAACACCGCCTCCTGCAGGGCGGAGTAGCCGAACCAGGTGGCGGCGAGGTCGTCGACGCCCAAGTGGAACTCGAACATTGACCGTAACGGTAAAAGAGTTCCGCCGCGCTGGGAAGCCCGCTGTCCTACTGCCATGACCTCCACCGCGGTGCGCCGCTCCGCCGTCCGCCGGCTGCTGCCGGCCGATCCACTGCTGCGCAGGCTCGCCCTGATGAGCCTGGTGAACACCATCGGCAACGGCCTGTTCGTCACGGTCGCCGTGCTGTTCCTGACCCGTTCGGTGGGCCTGACCCCCGGTCGGGTGGCGCTGGGGCTGAGCGTGGCCGGCGTCTGCGGGGTGTGCGCCGGGGTGCCGATGGGCCGGCTGGCCGACCGGGTCGGCAGCCGTCGGCTGTTGCTGGTGGTCGGGCCGCTGGAGGCGCTCGCCGTCCTCGGCTACGCCTTCGTGCACTCCTTCGCCGCCTTCGTGGCGCTGGCCTGCGTGGCGACGGTGCTGGAGCGCGGTGCGGCGGCGGTACGCAGCGCGCTGATCGCCCGGACACTGCCCGCCGAGAGCCAGGTGCGCTCGCGGGCGCTGCTGCGCTCGGTGATGAACGCGGGACTGGTGATCGGTTCCAGTGGTGCGGCGCTGGCGCTGCAGGCCGACAGCTACGCCGGGTACGTCACCGTGATGGCCCTGGACGCCGTGACCTTCCTGGGGGCGACGGCCTTGCTGGCGGGTCTGCCCGACGAGCAGCTGACGGATCGTCAGAGTCAGTCCTTGAAGGCTCCGGTGGCGCGGCGGCGGACGGCGCTGCGCGACCGCCGCTACCTGCTCGTCACCGCGCTGCACGCGGTGCTGGAGCTCCAACTGCCGGTGCTCACCGTGGCGATCCCGTTGTGGATCGTGCTCGCGACGGACGCGCCGGCGGCGGTGGTCGCGGCCGTCGACGTGGTCAACTGCCTGCTGGTGGTGGTGTTCCAGGTCCGGGCGAGCCGTGGTGTGGGCGACGTCCGCTCGGCGGCCCGGGCCTGCGCCCGGGGCGCCCTGCTGCTGGCGGTCGGCTGCCTGTGCTACGCGGCGGCCCGGCACGGTTCGGCCGCTCTGGCGGCGGGGGTGGTCCTGGCCGGGGCGCTGGTGCACAGCCTCGGTGAGCTCCTCACCTCCGCGGGCGGCTGGACCCTGAGCCTGGACCTGGCCGATCCGCGCGCCCACGGCGAGTACCAGGGCGTGTTCATGAGCGGCCAGGCGGCAGCCCACGTGATCGGCCCGCTGGTGGTGGCCCTGACCGTGGTCGACCACGGCGTGGCGGGCTGGGTGGTCCTGGCGGGGCTGTTCGTCCTCGCGGGCAGCGCGCTCCCGGTGGTCACCCGGCGCGCGGCGCGGCCGGCCGCCGTCCACTGACCGGGAAGCGACCTCGGGGAAGCGGCCCCCGGGGGAGTGGGCACCCGGAGGGGAACCGGCCCCCGCACGCGAGGGCGCCCCCCGGGCCCCCACAGATCGTCCGACCCGCTCCTCACGGGGGTGGGAGCGGGTCGGAGACACGCCGCGGCCCCGAACCCTCGCCGTGGGTCCGGGGCCGCGGTCCGCTCGCCGGCCCGAGGGGCCGGTCCGCGGAGTCCGGGTCACGCACCGTCCCTGGGCGGCCCGGAGTTCGTGGGGTGTCACACGGGTCGGGCGGCGAGCTCCTTGGCGGCGCGGGCGCAGGCGCGGGCGATCCGGTCCTCGTTGACGGTGGTGAGCTCGCCCTTCTCGACGACGGCGTTGCCGTTGACGAAGAGGACGGCCAGCGGCGGCAGGGCGCCGAGGGTGAGCGCGGCGACCGGGTCGGCGATGGAGGAGTGCATGACCCCGTCGACCTTCCACAGCGCGAGGTCGGCGAGCTTGCCGGCCTCGATCGAGCCGATCTCGTTCTGGCGGCCGAGCACCCGGGCGCCGCCCATGGTGCCCAGGCGCAGCGCCTGGCGGCCGGTGAGGGCGGTCGGGTAGCCGTGCAGGCGGTTGATCAGCAGGGCGTTGCGCAGTTCGGTGCCGAGCTCGCCGGACTCGTTGGAGGCGGTGCCGTCCACGCCGAGGCCGACCGGGACACCGGCCTTGAGCATGTCGGGGACGCGGGCGATGCCGGCGGCGAGGCGGGCGTTGGAGGACGGGCAGTGGGCGACGCCGGTGCCGGTCTCGGCGAACTTGGCGATGTCGGAGTCGTTCATGTGGACGCAGTGCGCCATCCAGACGTCCTCGCCGAGCCAGCCGACGGACTCGAAGTAGTCGGTCGGGCCCATGCCGAACAGCTCCTTGCAGAACTGCTCCTCCTCGGCGGTCTCCGAGCCGTGGGTGTGCAGCCGGACGCCCTTGCGGCGGGCGAGTTCGGCGGACATCCGCAGCAGGTCGGTGGAGACGGAGAAGGGCGAGCAGGGCGCGATGGCGACGTGCAGCATCGAGCCGAAGGAGGAGTCGTGGTAGCGGTCCACGGCGGCCTCGGAGGCGGCCAGGATGTCGTCGAGCTTCTCGACCGCGTGGTCCGGCGGCAGGCCGCCGTCCTTCTTGCTGCGGTCCATCGAGCCGCGCAGCGCGGTGAAGCGCAGGCCGAGCTCCTGGACGGCCTCGATGGAGGCGCCGAGGACGTCGCCGCCGTCCTTGGGGAACACGTAGTGGTGGTCGGAGGCGGTGGTGCAGCCGGACTTCAGGAGCGCGGCGGCGGAGCCCTGGCTGGCGGCGTGGACGAGCTTCTCGTCGATCCGGGCCCAGGTCGGGTAGAGGGCGACGAGCCAGTCGAAGAGGATGTCGTCCTGGGCGAGGCCGCGGGTGATCCACTGGTAGAAGTGGTGGTGGGTGTTGACCAGGCCGGGGGTGATCAGGTGGCCCTCGCCGTTGATCCGGCGCACCACGTTGTCCAGCCACTGGGGGGCGGGGCCGTCGCCGACCGACTCGATCCGGTTGCCGAGGATGACCACGTGGCCGCGGGCGTACTCGGTGTCGTTGGCGTCGACGGTCGCGATCGCGACGTTCTCGATGACGATCCGCTGGTCGGCGGGCGGGGGCTGGACTGCCATGGTGTTACTCCTATGGGGGAGGGCCAGGAGGGGCGCAGGTCGAGCGGCGTGCGCCCCTCCCGGGCCGGTCAGGACGGTGTCGCCGTCGGCACCGTCGCGCCGGGGGCCTGGCCGGACCCGGTCCGGCGGGCGGCCCCGACGTGGTGGAAGAGCAGGTTGAGCAGGACGGCCATCACGCAGCCGGCCGAGATCCCGGAGTGCATCAGGGTCCGGACGGCCTCGGGGAAGGAGTCGTAGAACGTCGGCACCGCGATCGGGATGATGCCGACGCCGAGCGAGACCGACACCAGGATGGTGTTCGAGCTGGACTCCATTCCCGCCTCCGCGAGGGTGCGGATACCGCTCGCCGCGACGGTGCCGAAGAGCACGATCCCGGCGCCGCCCAGGACGGGCTGCGGTACCAGCGAGACGACCGATCCGAGCACGGGGAAGAGCCCGAGCAGGATCAGGATGCCTCCGCCGGCCGCGACCACGAAGCGGCTGCGGATCTTCGTCAGCGCCACCAGCCCGATGTTCTGGGCGAAGGCGCTGGCGGCGAAGCCGTTGAAGACCGGGCTGAGCGCGGTGGCCAGCCCGTCGGCGCGCAGGCCGGCGGCGAGGGTGGGTTCGTCGGCCTCGCGGTCGACGATCTTGCCGAGGGCGAGCATGTCGGCGGTGGACTCGGTCATGGAGACCACCATGACGATGCAGAGCGAGGCGATCGCGGCGGCGTCGAACTGGGGTGCGCCGAAGTGGAACGGGGAGGGGAGCGCGAAGACCTTCGCGTCCCGGACCGCGCCGAAGTCCGCCAGGCCCAGCGGGAGGGCGATCAGGGTGCCGAGCGCCAGGCCGAGCAGGAGGGACAGCTGCTGCCAGAACCCGCGCAGCAGCCGGTTGAAGAGCACCACCGCGACGAGGGTGATCGCGGCGAGGCCGATGGCCCGCATGGAGCCGTACCCGGGGGCGCTCGGCGATCCGCCGCGCGCCCAGTTGACCGCCACCGGGAGCAGGGACACCCCGATGAGGGTGATCACGGTGCCCTGGACGACCGGTGGGAAGAACCGGATGAGCTTGCAGAAGTACGGCGCCGCGAGGAAGCACAGGAGCCCCGCGACGATCACCGCTCCGAAGATCACCGGGAGGGCGTCCTTCGGTCCGTGTTCCTGGGCGATGGCGATCATGGGTGCGACCCCCGCGAAGGAGACGCCGTTCACGAACGGCAGTCGCGCCCCGATCTTCCAGACGCCGAGGGTCTGGAGCAGGGTGGCCAGTCCGGCGGTGAACAGGCTGGCCGATATGAGCAGGGCGAGTTCGCCGGGGGAGAGCCCGACGCCGGCGCCGACGATGAGCGGGGGTGCGACGACTCCCGCGTACATCGCGGCGACGTGCTGCAGTCCGGTGGAGACGAGCTTCACCGGGGGCAGCACCTCGTCCACGGGGTGGGTGCCGGACCCGGGTGACGTGCCGGCGTGGGCCGACGCGTCGCCCGGGCCGGGCGTTCTCGCTGGGGTGGAACCGCCGTCTTTGCTGCTGGTGCTGGGTGCCATGTCGAGCCCCTCTTGTGCTCGTGACTCCCGGCGCGCCCGTGGCGCTGGAGACTGGCCGGTACTGCGGTGGCCGAGGGCGGGACGGCGGTGCAAGGGTCCCTCGGCCGGCCTCTCCGGTGCCCCGGGCCGGCCGCCGCGAGGCGAACACGAACTCCGGTGGGTGGGGGTGGAGAAACTGGTGGTGCCGGTGGTGCGGGTACTGCCGTCCGCCCGGACTCGACCGGCCGTAGGGGGCCGGAGGGTGCGGCGATTCCGGGCGGTGTCCATGGGGTGGGGGAGGTCAGACGACCGGGATGACCGGTACGACGCCCTCGCGGTGCACGGTGCCCTCGATGAGGCCGTACATGCGGTCCGCGGCGTAGTAGACCTCGTTGTCGTTCTTGAGGCCGAACGGCTCCAGGTCGACGAGGAAGTGGTGCTTGTTCGGCAGTTCGAGGCGGACCTCGTCCACCTCGGCGCGGTTGTTCAGGACCCGGGTGCCCATCGAGTGCAGGGTCTGCTGCAGCGAGTAGGAGTAGGTCTCGGCGAACGCCTCCAGCATGTGGCGCCGCACGTGGGTGTAGGAGCGGTTCCAGTTGGGCTGGGCCTCGCCGTCACGGCCGCTGTACCCGTACTTCCAGCGGGCGGTGACCTGGGTGGCGAGGATGCGGTCGTACGCCTCCTGCAGGGTGGTGTACTTGTCCTTGATGTAGCCCCAGAACTCCGAGTTGGTGGAGTTCATGACGATGAGGTCCTTCAGGCCGGAGATGACCTGGACGGACTCGCCGTCGTAGACGACCTCGGTGGTGCGGGTCTCCTGGCCGTTGCGGACGAAGGAGTGGCCGACCTCCTCCGAGCCGATGAAGCGGGCCGAGTTGTCCGGCGTCTTGATCCGGTCCCAGGCGTACTCCTCGATCCGGATCCGGGCGCTGTGCACGACGCCGCGCTCGGTGTCGTCGACGAAGTGGCGCGCCAGGAGGATGCCGAAGGCCTCGGCCGACTCGATCCCGTACTCCTTGGCGAAGGCGTACACGGTGTTCTTGGTGGTGTCGGTGGGGAGGCAGTTGGCGTTCGAGCCGGTGAGGTGGACGTCCTCGAACTCACCCTGGAGGGAGACCGAGACGTTCAGGTCCTTGATCTCGTGCCGGGTGGAGTCGCGGTAGATCCGCACGATGCGGTTCTCCGCCTTGCCGTACTGGTTCTGACCGAGCACGTGGGCCATGACGTGGCTCCTAAATGCTTCCAGGTCGGTCTACTAGCTTCCGCGGTAGACCGAGTATCCGAACGGGTTGAGCAGCAGCGGCACGTGGTAGTGGTGCTGCGCGGGCGCGACCGTGAAGACGATCGAGACCTCGGGGAAGAACGGCGTCTCCTCGGACTTGCGCGCGTAGTACGCGGCGGTGTCGAAGAGCAGCCGGACGACCGAGCCCGCCTCCACGGCCGGCAGGTCCTTGGCCCGGCCGTCGGAGTCCGTGGCGGAGGTGCCGAGCACCTGCCAGCCACCCTCGGTGTGCAGTGCGAGCTCGACGGGGACACCCTCGGCCGGGCGGCCGAGGCTGGTGTCGAGCACGTGGGTGGAGATGCCAGTCATGGGTGAAGTGACCTTACTGATGGCAGAGGTGATGCTGCGTCGGTGAATCCTGACGGTACGTCAGGCGTGCCCCGTCGGGCGTGTTCCGCGGGGCGCGGGACCGGGTGCGGGCCCGGGTGCGGGCCCGGCTGTCGGTCCGGGCGCGGGTCCGGTCGGGTGCGGTCGGAGGTGGGACCGGGATCGCCGGATCCGCGCCCGCCGGGCCCGCCCGGTGCCGTCAGGACTCGTCGAGCAGCCGGTTGAGCCGGATGTCGTTGATCTTGCGCAGCTCGCCCCGGACGATCTCCGCCTCGACGGCGGGGTCGTTGGGGTGGCGCTCGCGCAGGGCGGCGAGCATCGTGGCCGCGGTGCGGCCGGTCGCGCAGATCAGGAACACGTGGCCGAACTTGGCCTCGTAGGCCGCGTTGGCCTCGTGCAGTTCGTCGAGGAGCGCTCGGTCCACGCCCTGGATGCCGGCCTGTTCCCGCTCGGAGGTGGCGTCGCCCGCCTTGGGCTTGCCGATCCGGGCGTGGCCGGCCATCGCGTCGTGCAGGTCGGAGACCGTGAGCGAGGCCATCGCCGCCGCGTTGGCGGCGAGCAGGCTCTCGCGGTCGGACCAGGGCTCGGCCTGCGCGACGGCGTCGGCCCAGCCGGGGCTGGAGCAGATCTCCAGCAGGATCGCCTTCAGGTCCGCGGCGTCGGCCGCGGCCAGGGCGTCAAGGGCGTGGGGGTGGTTGGTCACAGGTGGACCTCCTGAAGAGTGGTGCCACCCGCACAAGCTAGATCCACCCCACCCGGCCGTCAACACTTTGTTGAACGGTTGGTGGTTACGTTTTGAACCGGCCTCCGTCGCCGGGCCGTTTCGTGTGCGATTCGCCAAGTGTGCCCCGCCGGGGGCTGATCCAGACTGGCCGTACCGGCGGGGTTCACCCGTCCGGAGGGCCTCCGGTCGGGCGATTCGACAGCGTCGGACCGGCGGCGGTCAGGAGGACTTCGAGCCGTCCTGGCGGTTGAGGTAGTTGTACACGGTGAAGCGGCTGACGCCGAGCGCCGAGGCGACCGTCTCGACCCCGTGCCGGACGGTGAAGGCGCCGCGCTCCTCCAGGAGGGCGACGACCCGCTGCTTCTCCAGGCGGTCCAGCTCGGCCAGCGGGCGGCCGTCGAACTGGCGGCCCATCTCGGCCAGCAGCCGGTCCAGCGCACTGCTCAGGTGCGGCAGCCGGACGGCGAGGGCCGGGGCGCCCTCCCACTCCAGGACGACGTCCTCGGACTTCGCCTCGTCCAGCGGGACGGGCGTCGCGCCGACCGCGTCCAGCAGTGGCTTTATCGCCGCCGCGAGCGGGTGTTCCAGGTGCTCGGTCACGGCGCACCGCCCTCCTGGCCCAACACGCTGACCTGGACGGAGATTCGGGTCGCGCCGGCGTCCAGGGTCTCCCGGAGCAGCTTGGTCACCGCGTCGAGGACCTGCTGGGCCTCGCCCTCGGCGCCGGTCCCGAAGGGGCCGACCGACACGGCCAGGCCGGCCTCGTCGACGACCTTGCGAGCCGCCGCGGCGTGCTCGGGGAACGTGTCCAGTTCGAACGGTTCTGTCGTGAACTCCACCATCAATCGCACGTGCTCACTGTAGCGATCGGCGGTGCGGGCGGGCAGGGGCTGGTCGATCGAACAGCCGCGGTGCTGGTGGGTGAGCCGCCCCGGGGCTTCTTCAACAAAATGTTGCGGCGGTCTTGACACCCGCTCGACGGGCCGGACATGCTTCCACCAAGCAGAATCCCTCTTCCGGATCGTGGAAGTTGAGGATCTCGGAAGAGAGTGAGAGGTGAGTGACGTGACGGCCGCTTCCCGGCACAGCTTCACGGTCAACCTGTCGATCCTGTTCAGCGAACTGCCGCTGCTGGAGCGCCCCGCCGCGGCCGCCGCGGCCGGCTTCACCGCCGCCGAGCTCTGGTGGCCCTTCGGGGCCGACGCCACCCCGGCCGAGGCCGACCTGGACGCGCTCCGCAAGGCCTTCGGCGACGCGGGCGTGCAGCTCACCGGGCTCAACTTCCTGGACGACCTGACCCTCGGCGTGCGCGGGACCGTCTCGGTCCCGGCCGAGAAGGACCGCTTCCGGGCCAACGTCCCGGTGGCCGCGGCGCTCGCCGCCTCGCTCGGCACCAAGGCGCTCAACGCGCTCTACGGCAACCGCGTCGAGGGCGTCGAGCCCGCCGAGCAGGACGCCCTCGCGCTGGAGAACCTGGTGATCGCCGCCAGGGCCGCCCACGAGGTCGGCGCGATCCTGCTCGTCGAGGCGCTCAACGAGGCCGAGTCCCCCGACTACCCGCTGGTCTCCGCCGCCGCGGCGGTCGAGGTGGTCGACAAGGTCAACGCCGCCACCGGCCTGGGCAACGCGAAGTTCCTCTGCGACCTGTACCACCTGGCCAGGAACGGCGAGGACCTGCCGGCCGTCATCGACGCCTACGCCGACCGCTTCGGCCACGTGCAGATCGCCGACACCCCGGGCCGCAACGAGCCCGGCACCGGCGACCTGGACTTCGAGGACCTCTTCACGCGGCTCACCGCCGCCGGGTACACCGGCCGGATCGGCCTGGAGTACCGCCCCTCCACCGGCGTCAGCGCCGACAGCTTCGGGTGGCTGCCGCGCGAGCACCGCGCCGCCGAGTAGCGCCGCCGGGCCCGCCGCCCCGCAAGCCCCCCGCCTCCCCACTCCACGAACGACGTAAGGAACGACGCGATGAGCCGCAAGATCGCCTTCATCGGCCTCGGCATCATGGGCAGCCCGATGGCCGCCAACCTGGTCAAGGCCGGCCACCACGTCACCGGCTACAACCTCACCCAGCCCCAGATCGACGCGCTGGTCGCGGCCGGCGGTCACGGCGCCTCCTCCATCGCGGACGCGGTGAAGGACGCCGAGGTCGTCATCACCATGGTCCCGGCCGACCCGCACGTCGAGCAGGTCATCCTGGGCGAGGGCGGTGTCCTGGAGAACGCCAGGCCCGGCACCCTGGTGATCGACATGTCCTCGATCACCCCGCAGACCTCGATCAAGGTCGAGGCGGCCGCCAAGGAGAAGGGCGTCCGGACCCTGGACGCCCCGGTCTCCGGCGGCGAGGCCGGTGCCGTCGAGGCCGTCCTGTCGATCATGGTCGGTGGCGAGGCCGCCGACTTCGCCGAGGCGAAGCCCCTGTTCGACGCCCTGGGCACCACGGTCGTCCACGTCGGCCCGGCCGGCGCCGGCCAGACCGTCAAGGCCGCCAACCAGCTGATCGTCGCCGTGAACATCCAGGTGCTCGCCGAGGCCGTGGTGTTCCTCGAGAACGCCGGCGTCGACCTCGCCGCCGCGCTGGACGTGCTCGGCGGCGGCCTGGCCGGCTCGACCGTGCTGAACCGCAAGAAGGCGAACATGCTCAACCGCGAGTTCGCCCCCGGCTTCCGCATCGACCTGCACCACAAGGACATGGGCATCGTCACCGACGCCGCCCGCGCCGTGGGCGCCGCGCTGCCGGTCGGCGCCGTGGTGGCCCAGCTGGTCGCCTCCGCCCGCGCCAACGGCGACGGCTCGCTCGACCACTCGGCGCTGCTGCGCGGCGTCGAGCGCCTCTCGGGCCGCGAGGTCAAGTAACACCCCCGGGGGCTCCCCGCGAGCCCCCCACCGACTCCTCCTGGTGGCGTGTACCTCATCCGGTCGTGCCCGCGCCACCAGGAGGCCATGCCCGACCGGCGTGCGGGACCGGGGCTCATCCGCCCGCCCGCCGGTCGAACCAACCGGTGATGCGCACACTCCCTGTCGGGGGCACTTCGGTCGTGCCTGTTGCGCTTCGCCTGGCCCCCTCCCCGCCGAGGGGAGCCCCTCGTACGTCGGAAGCGGGACGAGGGGAACGGCGGGGAGGGGGTCGCACCCCGCGTCCGGACGGCCGGGCGGCGTGCCGCGGCTCCGCGGGCGCAGCGCCCTTGACCGCGGGCGCACGTTCTCCGCCCGGAGGCTCGCACCCCCGCAGCACCCGGGCACATGCTTGGCACACGCCGGCGAAACCTCGCCGCACCCGTACGGAAGTGAGGACCACACCATGCCCGTCACCCCCCACCAGGGCCACGTGGTCGTAGCTCCCGACAAGTTCAAGGGCACCCTGGAGGGCGCCGAGGTCGCCGCCCGGATCGCGGCCGGCATCCGGCGCGCCGCGCCCGGCGTCGAGGTGCGCGAACTGCCCGTCGCCGACGGCGGCGAGGGCACCCTGGCCGCCGCGCTCGCGGCCGGCTTCACCCGCGTCCCGGCCAAGGTGGCCGGTCCGACCGGCCTGCCCGTGGACGCCGCGCTCGCCGTCCGCGGCGACACCGCCGTGGTCGAGCTGGCCCAGTCCTCCGGACTCGCCAGGCTCCCCGGCGGCCGCACCGCCCCGCTGGCGGCCGGCTCCTACGGGGTCGGCCAGCTGATCGGCCGGGCCGTGGCGCTCGGCGCCAAGCGGATCGTGCTCGGCCTCGGCGGCAGCGCCTGCACCGACGGCGGCGCGGGCATGGTCCAGGCGCTCGGCGTGGGCCTGCGGGACGCGGACGGCGCCGAACTGCCGCCGGGCGGGGCCGCGCTGCGCAAGCTGGCGCACATCGACCTCGGGCCGCTGGCCGACGCGCTGACCGGCGTCGAGATCGTGGTCGCCTGCGACGTGGACAACCCGTTGCTCGGCCCGCGCGGCGCCACCGCCGTCTACGGGCCGCAGAAGGGCGCCGACGGCGAGGACCTGGTGGTCCTCGAGGAGGGGCTGACCCGCTTCGCCGACGAGGTCGCCCTGGCCACCGGGCGCGACGTCCGCGAGGCCCCCGGCGCCGGGGCCGCGGGCGGGGTGGGCTTCGCCGCCCTCGCCCTGCTCGGCGCCACCATGCGACCCGGTATCGAGCTGCTGCTCGAACTGCTGGGTTTCGACGAGGCCGTGCGTGGGGCACGCCTCGTCGTGACCGGCGAGGGCTGCCTGGACGCGCAGACGCTCCACGGCAAGGCCCCCGCCGGCGTCGCCGCGGCGGCCACCCGGGCGGGGGTTCGGGTGGCCGCTGTGGCAGGGCGGCTGGAACTGTCCGAGCCCGAGTGGCGGGCCGCCGGCTTCGCCGAGGCCGTCGCCCTCACCGACCTGGCCGAGCAGCCGGGGGACAGCATGACCAGGGCCGGCGAGCTCGCCGAGGTGGCGGGGGAGCGGCTGGCCGGGCGCCTGCTGACCGGCTGACCACTCGTACGTTCCTCCATTGACGTTTTGTTGAAGACGGGCCTAGGCTCCCGGCAATCCCTCGGTTCCCCGGCCCGGACCCCCTCAGGCACCCACCCCCCAACTCCCAGGTTTCGGAGGTCCCCCATGCCTTTCAGCCAGCCAGCGGTGATCCGCTCCCGACGGGTGGTCCTGCCCGACGGCGAGCGCCCCGCCGACGTGCTGATCCGGGACGGGAAGATCGAGCAGATCGCCACCCACGGCTCGCTCCTCGGGGGCGACCGCCCCGACGTCGCGGGCGGCCTCACCGACCTCGGCGACACCGCCCTGCTGCCCGGCCTGGTCGACACCCACGTGCACGTCAACGAGCCCGGCCGCACCGAGTGGGAGGGCTTCGCCACCGCCACCCGGGCCGCCGCGGCCGGCGGCGTCACCACGATCATCGACATGCCGCTCAACTCCATCCCGCCCACCACCACGGTGGACGGACTGGTGGCCAAGCGGAAGACCGCCGAGGGCCAGGCCTGGGTCGACCTCGGCTTCTGGGGCGGCGCCGTGCCCGGCAACGTGCCGGACCTCGAACCCCTCCACCGCGAGGGCGTGTTCGGCTTCAAGAGCTTCCTCGCGCCCTCCGGCGTCGACGAGTTCCCGCACGTCGAGGCCGCCGACCTGGAGGCCGCGCTGGCCGAGCAGGCCCGGATCGGGGCGCTGGCGATCATCCACGCCGAGGACCCGGCCGTCCTGGCCGCCGCCCCGCAGCAACCCGGCGTCCACTACCGGGACTTCCTCGCCTCCCGCCCGGCCGACGCGGAGACCGCCGCCGTCGCCAACCTGCTGGACACCGCCCGGCGCACCGGCGCCCGTGTCCACATCCTGCACGTCTCCTCCGCGGCCGTGCTGCCGCTGCTGCGCCAGGCCCGCGAGGACGGCGTGCGCGTCACCGCCGAGACCTGCCCGCACTACCTGACCCTGGCCGCCGAACAGGTGCCGGACGGCGACACCGCCTTCAAGTGCTGCCCGCCGATCCGCGACGAGGGCAACCGGGACCGGCTCTGGGAGGCCCTGGCGAACGGCGAGTTCATCGCCGTCGTCTCCGACCACTCGCCCTCCACCCCCGACCTCAAGCTGCTGCCCGAGTACGGCGGCAGCGGCGACTTCGCGGCCGCCTGGGGAGGCATCGCCTCGCTGCAGCTCGGCCTGCCGGCGATCTGGACCGAGGCCCGCCGCCGCGGCCACGGCCTGGTCGACGTGGTCCGCTGGATGTCCGGCGGACCGGCCGAACTGGCCGGCCTCACCGCCACCAAGGGCGCCATCGCGGTGGGCCGCGACGCCGACCTGGTCGCCTTCGACCCCGACGGCGAGTTCGCCGTCCACGCCGCCGGACTGCACCACCGCAACCCGGTGACACCGTACGCGGGCCGGACGCTGACCGGCGTGGTCCGCACCACCTGGCTGCGCGGCCGCGTGGTGGACACCGGCGCCGAGCCCTTCGGCCGCCAGCTCACCCGGCCCGCCGCCGCCACCACCCCGACCGATCGCCCGTCCTGAGGAGACTCCGTGACCCCTGCCGACACCCCGAGCGCTCCCTTCACCGAGCTGGTCGACCTGGCCTCGCGGCTGCTGGGTGCGGGCGTCGTCGCCACCAACGAGGACACCTTCGCCGACGCCGAGAACCTGCTGGTCGCCAAGCCCGCCGAGTTCCGCCCGCACACCTTCGGCCACAAGGGCCAGATCATGGACGGCTGGGAGTCCAAGCGCCGCCGCGGCGTCAGCGCCGACCAGCCGCACCCCACCGACCAGGACCACGACTGGACGATCGTCCGGCTCGGCGCCGCCGGTGTGATCCGCGGCCTCGTCGTGGACACCGCGCACTTCACCGGCAACTACCCGGAGAGCGCCTCGGTCGAGGCCGCCTCCGTCCCCGGCCACCCCTCGCCCGGGGAACTGGCCGGCGCGGAGTGGACCACCCTCGTCCCGCGGACCCCGCTCCAGGGCGACACCGCCCACGAGTTCGCCGTCGAGGACGCCGCCCGCTACACCCACGTCCGGCTCAACATCTTCCCGGACGGCGGCGTGGCCCGGCTGCGGGTGCACGGCGAGGTGCTGCCCGACCCGCGCGAACTGGACGGCCTCACCTTCGACCTGGCCGCCCAGGAGTACGGCGGCGTGGCCGAGGCGGCGTCCGACCGCTACTTCTCCTCCCCGCACAACCTGAACGCTCCCGGTCGCGCCTCCGTCATGGGCGAGGGCTGGGAGACCCGGCGTCGGCGCGACAAGGCCAACGACTGGGTGCAGATCGCCCTGGCCGGGGGCGGTGAGGTCCTGGCCGCCGAGGTGGACACCACCCACTTCGTCGCCAATGCCCCCGGCTGGGCCGACCTCGTCGGCTTCGACGCCTCGACCGGGGCGGACCCGGCCGACGGCGAGTGGTTCGAGATCCTGCCCCGCACCCGCCTGCAGCCCGACACCCGGCACCGCTTCCGGCTCGACGTCGGCCGCCCGGTGACCCACGTGCGCATCAACGTCTACCCGGACGGCGGCCTCGCCCGGCTCCGTCTCACCGGCCGCCTCACCGAGTCCGGCCGTGCGGCCCTCGCGCTGCGCTGGTTCGACGCCGTCCCGGCCGCCGAGGCCGCCGCGGCCCTCACCGAGGCCGGCCTGAGCGCCGAGGAGGCCGCCGCGCTGGCCGCCGCCCGCCCGCTGGCCGACCAGGCCGCGGTCACCGCCGCCGTCGCGGCGCTCCAGCCCGCCGACGGCCCCGACGGCGAGCACTCGTCCCGCCGCCGCTCGGCGCTCTGGCGCCTGCTCGGCATCTGACGGCGCCCCGGGCGGGCCCCGGCGCCCGCCCGGCGGCCGTCAGACCACTCTCCGCACCGCCTTTATCGACACCTGAAGGACCCTCCATGTCCAAGAACCTGACCACGGAGTCCGGCGCCCCGGTCGCCGACAACCAGAACTCGGCCTCGGCCGGCGAGTACGGCCCGCTGCTGATCCAGGACCAGCAGCTGCTGGAGAAGCTGGCCCGCTTCAACCGCGAGCGCATCCCGGAGCGCGTCGTGCACGCCCGCGGCTCCGGCGCCTACGGCTACTTCGAGGTCACCGACGAGGTGTCGCAGTACACCCGCGCGGACTTCCTCGCCGAGGTCGGCAAGCGCACCGAGGTCTTCCTGCGCTTCTCCACCGTGGCCGGCAACCTGGGCTCCAGCGACGCGGTGCGCGACCCGCGCGGCTTCGCGCTGAAGTTCTACACCGAGCAGGGCAACTACGACCTGGTCGGCAACAACACCCCGGTGTTCTTCATCAAGGACCCGATCAAGTTCCCCGACTTCATCCACTCGCAGAAGCGCGACCCGTTCACCGGCGTGCAGGAGGCGGACAACGTCTGGGACTTCTGGGCCCACTCGCCCGCCTCCACCCACCAGATCACCTGGCTCTTCGGCGACCGCGGCATCCCGGCCTCCTACCGCCACATGAACGGCTACGGCTCGCACACCTACCAGTGGGTCAACGCCCAGGGCGAGGCCTTCTGGGTCAAGTACCACTTCAAGACCAACCAGGGCATCCGCTCGCTGGACGGCGACCAGTCCGCCGAGGTGCTCGGCGCGGACGCCGACTCGCACCAGCGCGACCTGCACCAGGCCATCGAGCGCGGCGTGTTCCCGTCCTGGACCCTCTACGTCCAGCTGATGCCGGTCGCCGAGGCCGCCGACTACCGCTTCAACCCGTTCGACCTCACCAAGGTGTGGCCGCACGCCGACTACCCGCTGGTCAAGGTCGGCCGCCTGGTGCTCAACCGGAACCCGGAGAACGTCTTCGCCGACGTCGAGCAGTCCGCGTTCTCGCCGAACAACTTCGTGCCCGGCATCGGCCCCTCCCCGGACAAGATGCTCCAGGGCCGCCTGTTCGCCTACGCGGACGCCCAGCGCTACCGCCTCGGCGTCAACCACACCCAGCTGCCGGTGAACGCCCCGCGCGCCACCGAGGCGAACAACTACGGCCGCGACGGCCTGCACGCCGTCAACAAGTCCGGCCGCGGCAAGAACTACGAGCCCAACTCGTACGACGGCCCGGCCCAGACCGACGACGCGCTCGCCGCGCCGGTCAAGCTGAACGGCTACACCGGCACCTACACCACGCCCGCCCACACCAAGGACGACGACTTCTTCCAGGCGGGCGAGCTGTACCGGCTGATGTCCGCGGGCGAGAAGACCCGCCTCATCAACAACATCGCGGGCTTCCTCGCCCAGGTGACCCGCGACGACGTCGTCGAGAAGAACCTCGCCCACTTCCACGCCGCCGACGAGGAGTACGGCGCCCGCCTGGAGGCGGCCGTCGCCAAGCTGCGCGCGGGCGACGAGGGCTGACACCCGGGCGGCGGCCGCGCGGGACGGCGGTACCCGCGTGGGACGGCGGTTCCCGCGCGGGGCCGGCCGACTGACTGACTGACTGACGCACCCTCACCGGTCGCCGGGGCCCGCACCCCGGCGGCCGCACGACGGGCTCCTCCCCCCAGGGCAGTGGGGGAGGGGCCCGTTCGCGTACGCCCGGCCGGTCGGGCGCGGACGGCGGCGGACGGCGGCGGGGCGGGGGTGGCCGGGGGTGAGCTGGGAGCCGACTGGGCGGCGGCTGGGAGTTTCCTGGGGATCCGCTGGGAACGGCTCCACGGAATGTTCACGGAGTTTCACGGACCTCGCCTGCCGGAGCCCCCGGGTCGATAGGCTGGACGGTGCCCGCGGTCGCTCCGTGGGGGGACATCGGAAGGGGACGACATGTCGACACCAGCCCCGGGTCGCCACGCCGCGCCGGACCAGGGCCAGAGCAGCCCGTTCACCTCCCTGCAGTACGCCCTCAGACTGCTGGAAGCCGTCGACCGCCACCCCGACGGGGCCACCCTGGTGGCCCTCGCCCGGGAGACCTCGCTCGGCCTGCCGACCGTCCGGCAGCTGGCGGAGATCCTCGAGATCGAGGGCTATCTCCAGTGCCAGGACGGCGGTTGGGTGCTCGGCGGCACCTTCGCCCTGCTCGGCCAGCACAACCGGGAGCAGCTGGTGAAGGCCCGGCTGAACCGCAAACTCGTTGAGCTGCGCGATGAGTTGGGCGCGGCCGTCTACTTCAGCCGTTACCACGACGGGGAGTTGACCGTCGAGGCCGTCGCCGCGGCCGACTACGCGCCCGCGGTGCAGGAGTGGGTGGACTTCCGGGCCACCGCGCACGCCAGCGCGATCGGCAAGTGCCTGCTCAGTCAGCTCGACGTGGACGGCCGTCGCGACCACCTCTCCCGGCACCCCGTCGCCCGGCTCACCTCCCGGACGGTCACCGACGCCGACCAGTTGATGCACCGGCTGGAGCGGCAGCCGGCCACCGTGCCGGTGCTGGACATCCAGGAGTACGCGCTCGGCACGGTCTGCGCGGCCGTGCCCGTGACGGCGGGCAGCACGGTGGGCTGCCTGGCGACCTCGATGCCGGTGGACAACGTGCACCGGCTGAGGGCCGCGGCGGAACTGCTGGCGGCCAGGGCGGCGCCGTTGATGCTGGCGATGGCGGTCTGAGCGCCGCGGTCGCCCCCGTGGGCCCCGCCGGATCCGAGTGATCCGGCGGGGCCCCGCGCGTTCGTGGGGCCGGGTGGCCGGAGCGGTGTTCCGCAGCAGCCCTTCCCGGCCGTGTTTCGCGGGCCGTCCGGCGGTGCACATCACTTATTAGACTCGATGTCGATAAGAGTCGCCGAAACCCTTGTCCCGGTCACTACCCGCGAGTACGTTTCCCTGAGCCGAGCCGCCGCCCCCAGGTCAGGAGGGCCTGCCATGCCCCGAACCACCTCCGTTCCCGTCCTCGCCGCAGACGCCGCCCGCGTGCACGACAGCCTCGTCCTGGAGCCCCGGGACGTCCGCTTCGACTGGTCCCGGCTGCCGCTGCACTGGATCCCCGACGAGCCGATGGCCACCCACGTGATCAACGTCCTGCACCTGCTGCTGCCCGAGGGCGAGCGCTGGTTCGTCAAGGTGTTCAAGGAGGCGCTGCCGCTGATCCGCGACGAGCAACTGCGGGAGGAGGTCCTGGGGTTCATCGGGCAGGAGGCCATCCACGCCGAGGCCCACCAGGAGGTCCTCGACCACCTGCTCGGCCAGGGGCTCGACCCGCGCCCCTACGTCCGGCAGATCTCCTGGCTGTTCCAGCGCGTCCTCGGCGACAAGCCCGGGCTCTCCCCGGCCCGCCGGCGCGAGAACATCATCGAGCGGGTCGCCTTCATCGCGGCGATCGAGCACTTCACGGCCTTCCTCGGGAACTGGGCGCTCAACTCCCCGGGCCTGGACCGCGCCGAGGCCGACCCGACGATGCTCGACCTGCTGCGCTGGCACGGCGCCGAGGAGGTCGAGCACCGCAGCGTCGCCTTCGACCTGATGGTCCACCTCGACCCGGGCTACCTGCGGAGGGTCCGCGGCATGGCCGTCTCCGGGCCGCTGCTGGTCCACCTCTGGGTGCGCGGGGCCCGCTTCCTGCTCGCCGCCGACCCGACGCTGAACGGCCGGCTCAAGCCCACCTGGCGGGAGGCGGGGCGGATCGCCAAGCGCGGCCTGCTGCCCGACCCGCTCCGGTCGGTCCGCTCCGGTCTGCGCTACCTGCGGCCCGGCTACCACCCGACCCAGGAGGGGTCCTCCAGCCAGGCCCTCGGCTACCTCGCCACCTCTCCGGCCGCCCGCGCCGCCGCGGGTCGCTGAGGAGCGGCGGGTTTCAGCTGACAGATTTCAGCGAACAGAGAACGTCATCTGTTATCTGTTATCTGTTATCTGTTCGCTGAAATCTGAACTCTGTGATCTGTTCGCAGAAGTCCGTCCGCCCAACCCCGCCCCGCTCACCCCGCCGCCCGCCGTGACCCCCGCCCGCCTGCCGTTCTCACCCCGCCCTGACGCCAAGGACCGCCGGATGGACCTGCTCGACCCGCCCCCCGACCTCTACGGCCGCCCCCGCGCCGACAGCTTCATGCGCCGGCTCACCGCCTTCGGCGACCGCTACTCCCCGGCCCTCGGCAGCCCGCTGCTGCGCCGCAACCCCCGCCGGCCGCTCAGCCGCCCCACCCCACCGCTCCAGCTGGTCGTCCGGGCCCGCCGACAGCTCGCCGGCGACGTCGTCGAGCTGACCCTGGCCGACCCCTCCGGCGGGGCGCTGCCACCCTGGCAGCCCGGCGCCCACCTGCGCCTCGCCCTGCCCTCCGGCCGTGAGCGCCACTACTCGCTGACCGGCGACCCGGCCGACCGCGCCGCCTACCGGATCGCCGTGCGCCGCCTCCCCGGTGGCGGCGGCGGTTCCGTCGAGGTCCACGAGGCCCTGCACCCCGGCAGCCGGCTGACCGCCCGCCGGCCCCGCAACGGCTTCGCCTTCTGCGCCGAACCGGCCGTCCTGCTGCTCGCAGGAGGCATCGGTATCACCCCGTTGCTCCCGATGGCCCGGGAGGCGCAGCGGCTCGGCCTCGACTGGCGCCTGGTGCACACCGGCCGCAGCGCCGACACCCTGCCCTACACGGACGAGCTGCGCGCCCTGGACCCGCGGCGGGTGGTACTGCGCACCGACGACGACCACGGCGTGCCCGGCGGCGCCGAACTGCTCGCCCACGCCCCGCGCGGCGCGGCCGTGTACTGCTGCGGCCCGGCCCCGATGCTCACCGCCGTCCAGCGCGCCCTGGACGGATCCCCGGCCAGGGCCCTGCACTTCGAGCGTTTCGGTGCCGCCCCGGTCACCGACGGCGCGCCCTTCACGCTGCGTCTGGGCGCCGACGGCCCGGAGCTGGACGTCCCCGCGGACCGCTCCGCCCTGGACGTGCTGCGCGAGGCCAGGCCGGACCTCCCGTACTCCTGCCACCAGGGCTTCTGCGGCACCTGCGAGGTCCGCCTGGTGGCCGGTACGCCCGAGCACCGGGACCGCCGCCTCACTCCCGAGCAGCGCGCCGCCGGCGCCCTGTTGCCCTGCGTCTCCCGGGCCGCCGAGGGCGAGACCCTGGTGCTCGACCTGTAGGGCTTGCCCTGGCGCACCCAACGCCCCGGCGCACCCTGGCGCACCCAACGCCCCGGCGCAGCCTGGCGTACGGGGCGCCGCACCCGCAGCGTGTCCGACCTCGTGCTCGACCTGCCGAAGGAGCCAAGGATGGCGAACCCCCCGACCTTCCCCTACGACGAGCGCGACCTCGCCCGCTTCCGGGAGACCCAGCAGCTCGCCTACCACTGCGCCGAACAGGTCGCCGCCTGGATCGAACCGGGCGTCACCGAACGGCAGACCACCGCCGAGCTGCGCCGCCGTCTGGTCGCGGCCGGGGTGCAGGACTTCTTCCACGTCCCCTTCGCCTGGTTCGGCGACCGCACGGCGTTCCGGCACTTCCGCACCCCGCTGCAGTTCTTCGCCGGCAACCGCCGCCTGGAGGAGGGCATGCCGTACGTGCTGGACTGCGCGCCCGTGGTCGACGGCTACACCGCCGACATCGGCTACGGGGGCAAGGTCGGCGAGAACCCGGTCTGGGACCGCCTCGCCGCGGACCTCCAGGTGTACCGGGAGCTGATCCTCGCCGAGGTGCGCGCCCGCAAGCCGCTCGACCAGGTGTACGCGGCCGTGGACGCGCAGATCGCCGCGCACGGCTACGACAACCGCCACCGGGTGTACCCGGGCCGGGTGATCGGCCACCAGGTCACCCGCACCACCGCGCGCGGCCCGGCCGGGGTCAACGTCCTCGGCTTCGGCGTGCGGACCCTGCAGACCCTCGGCCGCGAACTGGTCACCGAGCGGCTGCACGGCCGCTCGCCGCTGTGGGCGGACGGTCGGTCGTCCCGGCACGCGCCCACCCCGGGCCTGTGGGCGGTCGAGCCGCACATCGGCTTCCGCGGCGTGGGCATCAAGTTCGAGGAGCTGCTGGTGGTGACGGAGGACGACGCCCACTGGCTCGACGACGACCTGCCGCACGTCCGCCGCTGGCAGGACGCCGCGGGCACCGCGGCCGCCCCCGCGCCCGCGGCGTCCCCCGCCTCCGCCTCCGCCCCCGCCCCCGCCCCCGCCGGGCCGACGACCGGGCGAACCGACGAGCCGACCCCCTCGACCGCCACCCTGGAGGCCACCCGATGAGCACCCCCGCCCCCGACGGGACCGTCCGCCGCCGCACCGTCCACTCCGGCGGTCTGGCGCTCGCCGTCTTCGAGCAGGGCGACCCGGACGCCCCCACCGTCCTGCTGGTGCACGGCTATCCGGACACCCACGCCGTCTGGGACGACGTCGCCGCCGACCTCGCGCGCGACCACCACGTGGTCCGCTACGACGTGCGCGGCGCCGGCGAGTCCGGTGTGCCGACGACCCGCGACGGCTACCGGCTGGCACAGCTGGCCGACGACCTGTTCGCGGTCGCCGACGCCGTCAGCCCGGACCGCCCGGTGCACGTGGTCGCCCACGACTGGGGCTCGCTGCAGTCCTGGGAGGCCGTCACCGAGCCGGGCGCCGAGCACCGGATCGCCTCCTACACGACCATGTCCGGCCCCTGCCTGGACCACATGGGCTACTGGCTGCGCCACCGGATGCGCCGGCCCACTCCGCGCCATCTCGGTCAACTGCTCCACCAGGGCGTCCACTCCTGGTACATCACCGCCTTCCACCTGCCCTTCCTCGCGCCGGGCGTGTGGCGCCTGGGCCTGGCCCGGGCCTGGCCGCGGGTGCTGCGCGACCTGGAGCGGGTCACCCCGCGGGCGGACCACCCGCAGCCCAGCCTGCGCCGCGACGCGGTGCGCGGCATCGAGCTGTACCGGGCCAACTTCCGCCCCGCGCTGCGCAGTCCGCGGGAGCGCCCGACGCAGGTGCCGGTCCAGTTGGTCACCCTCACCCGGGACCGCTACGTCGGCACCTACCTCTCCGAGGGCCTGGAGCGCTGGGTGCCGAACCTGACCCGGCGGACGCTGCACGCCGGGCACTGGTCGGCGCTGCTGGAGCAGGGGGCCACCGTGGCCGGGCTGGTCCGGGAGTTCACCGGCCGGATCGAGCGCGGCGGCGCGCAGGCCCCGCAGCGGTCCGCACGGTCCCTGGGGGACGGACGGCTGGTGGTGGTGACGGGCGGCGGCAGCGGCATCGGCCGGGCGACGGCGCTGGCCTTCGCCGAGGACGGCGCCCGCGTGGTGGTCTGCGACCTCGACCTCGACGCCGCCGAGCGCACCGCCGAACTCGCCTCGCTGATCGGCCCGCCGGCGCACGCCTACCGGGTGGACGTCGCCGACGGCGCGGCCGTGGACGCCTTCGCGCAGGCGGTGGCCGCCGAGCACGGCGTGCCCGACGTGGTGGTCAACAACGCCGGGATCGGCCACTCCGGCACGTTCCTGCAGACCACCGAGAAGGAGTGGCAGCGCGTCCTGGACGTGAACCTCTGGGGCGTCATCCACGGCTGCCGCGCCTTCGCCGCGCTGATGGCCGACCGCGGCCGGGGCGGCCACCTGGTCAACGTCTCCTCGGCCGCCGCCTACCTGCCCTCCAAGGCCCTCACCGCCTACGCGACCAGCAAGGCCGCGGTGTTCATGCTCTCGGACTGCCTGCGCGCCGAGCTCGCCGGGCACGGCATCGGCGTCTCGACGATCTGCCCCGGCATCGTCAACACCAACATCACCCGCACCTCCACCTTCTCGGCCACCACCGACGCCGAACAGGCCGCCAAGCAGGCCCGCGCCGCCCGGCTCTACGCCCGCCGCGGCTTCCCCCCGGAGAAGGTCGCCACCGCGATCCTGGACGCCGTCCGCACCAACCGGCCGGTCGTCCCGGTCACCCCCGAGGCCAAGGCCGCCCGCTTCCTGAGCCGCCTCAGCCCGGCCCTGCTGCGCCTCGCCGCCCGCCTCGACGTCACCTGACCGGGCCCGCTGCCACGGCACCCCGCCCCCACCGGCACGACCGCCGGACCGACCATCGGGACGACCGTCCGGGACGACCGCACGGCACGACCGCCGGACCGACCGTCGGGACGACCCGGCGAGGGGGCGGGGCCGTGGGCTGCCCCGGAGGGTGTGACAGGATCGAGGTCCATGGAGATGACGACGGCTCTTTGGTCATTCGCGCTGGTGGTGGGCCTGCTCACGCTCACGCCCGGGCTCGACACGGCACTGGTCCTGCGGACGTCCGCGCTGGGCGGGCGGCGGCAGGCGTGGGGGGTCGTGCTGGGGATCCAGACCGGCACCCTGGTGTGGGGCTCGCTCACCTCGGCCGGGGTGACGGCGCTGCTGACGGCCTCGCAGCTGGCCTACGAGGCGCTGCGCTGGGGCGGGGCCGCGTACCTGGTCTGGATGGGCGTCGGGATGCTGCGCGGCAGGAGCGGGCAGCCGGAAGCCGAGGAGGGGCCCGCGGACGGCGGGTTCGTCCAGGGCTGGCGGCGCGGTGCGCTGACCAACCTGCTCAACCCCAAGGTGGGGGTCTTCTACGTGGCGGTGCTGCCGCAGTTCATCCCGGCCGGGGCGCCGCACTTCGCCGCCGGCGTGGCGCTGACCTGCGTGCACGTCGTGGAGGGCCTGCTCTGGTCGACGGTCCTGGTGGGCTTCGCGCAGGCGGTGCGCGGCTGGCTGCGCCGCCCGGCCGCGCGCCGACTGATGGACCGGGTCACCGGGATCGTGGTGGTGGGCTTCGGCCTGAAGCTGGCCCTCTCGGACTGAGCCGCCCGCCGCTGCCCGTCCGCCGCCGCCCGTCCCTCGCTGCCCGCCCCCGCCGCCAGTCGCCGCCCGCCCGTCGTACCCCGCCGGACGCCCCGCTCAGCGGCCGAGCCGGGAGAGCCCCTCGCGCAGTTCCCGGGCGTTCATGCAGAGGTGCACGTCGATGTCGGCGTTCATCTCGAGCCAGAACGGTTCGCAGATGGACGGCAGCGCCGCCTCGTCGGGGACGTCCACGACGATGATCTGGCAGCGGCGTCCGTTGCGGGCGAAGAAGTAGGCCGCCTCCGGCTTGAGGTTCCCGAGGAGCCGTTCGAACTTCTCGCCGATCGAGCCGTCGGCGATGAGCCTGTTGGACGTCTCGGTGTCGATCTCGATCTCCAGCAGCGCGCGCATGACGCCGCTCCTTCCCGGGGCTCGGGCGAGTCCGCAACTCCAGCGTCCCGCCGCGGCGGTGGGCACGCAACGTCACTCGGCCGGCCGCCCAGGACTGGCCGCGGTGACGGCGCCGGGGCTGCATGGGAATCGCCATTCCCGAGCGCACAGGAGCGACACATGGCGATCATCGTGCTCTTCGACATCCCCGGTGTCACCCAGGCCCAGTACGACGCCGCGATCTACCGGCTGACCGGCGGAAAGGGCCTCCACCAGCCCTCGGACCTGCCGGTCCCGGGCCTCCTCTCGCACGCGGCCGGGCCGACGGAGGACGGCTGGCACGTCACGGACGTGTGGGAGGCCCGCGGGGCGTTCATCCGGTTCAGCGAGGTGCTGATGCCGATCCTCGAGGAGGTGGGCATCCCGACCGTGCCGCCGCGGATCCTGGAGGCGCACGCGGTGGTCACCGCCCCCGTCCCGGAGGGCTGAGCCGGCCGGCGACCGCCGCCGCCGGGTCCGCAGCCGACCGCCGCACCCGCCCCCGGGCCGGCCTCCCGATCCCGACCGCGGCCCGGCCGTTACACCGGCTGCGGCCCCGACCGTGACACAGACACAGACCCAGACCCAGACCCCGACCGCGGTCCGCTCAGGCCGCGTGCGACGAGGCCCGGGTGAGGGCGGCGGGTGAGGGCGCGTCGGTGGCGGGGGCCTGCGCGGCGGCCTCGTGGTGGATCGGCCCGTCCCCGGCGCTCAGCGGCAGGCAGCTGCCGCCGCGCCGGTGGGCGACGATCTCGGCGGCGACGGAGACGGCCGTCTCCTCGGGTGTGCGGGCCCCGAGGTCGAGCCCGATGGGTGAGCGCAGCCGGCCGATCTCGGCCTCGGTGAGGCCGACCTCGCGCAGCCGCGTCTCGCGGTCCCGGTGGGTGCGGCGCGAGCCCATCGCGCCGACGTAGCCGACCTGCAGCCGCAGGGCGCGTTCCAGCAGCGGGATGTCGAACTTGGCGTCGTGGGTGAGCACGCAGAGCACGGTGCGCCCGTCGATCCGGTCGAGCTGGGAGTCGAGGTAGCGGTGCGGCCAGTCGACGACGACCTCGTCGGCGTCGGGGAAGCGCCGCCGGGTGGCGAAGACGGGGCGGGCGTCGCAGACGGTCACGTGGTAGCCGAGGAACTTGCCGATCCGCACGACGGCGGCGGCGAAGTCGATGGCGCCGAAGACGAGCATCCGCGGCGCGGGCACGTAGGACTCGACGAAGCAGGTGACGGTGCCCTGCTCGTGCTCGTCGCAGGGGCGGCCGTCCAGGCCGAGCACGATGCGCCCGGTGCGTCCGGCGTCGAGCATGGCGCGGGCCTCGGTGACGATCGCCCGCTCGAGCGCGCCGACGACGGTGGGGGCGGGGGAGAGGGCGCCGTGGTGGGTGTCGGCGGTGACGGCGACGGTGGCGCCGGCCAGTGCGCCGGGCCCGGCGATCACCCGGGCGAGCGCCACCGGGGTGCCGGAGGCGATGTAGGCGATGCCGGCGTCGAGTCCGGCGTCGGCCCCGGGGACGACCGGCTGGACGAAGACGTCGAGGATTCCGCCGCAGGTCAGGCCGACGGCGAAGGCGTCCTCGTCGCTGTAGCCGAAGCGTTCGAGCACCGGCTCGCCGGACTCGATGGCGGCCTGGCACAGCTCGTAGACGGCACCCTCGACGCAGCCGCCGGAGACGCTGCCGACCGCCTCGCCGGCGGCGTCCACGGCCAGTGCGGCGCCCGGGTCGCGCGGCGCGCTGCCCGAGACGCCGACGACGGTGGCGACGGCGAAGGAGCGCCCGGACGCGTGCCAGGCCTGCAGCTGCTCGGCGATGTCCTGCATGTCGGGGGCTCCTTGTCGGTCGGGGGCCGGCGGGCCGGCGGGCCGCGGGGTCGGGGTCGGGGGCCGTGGTTCGTGGGGGCGGACGGGGCGGACGGCGTGGAGGGCGTGGACGGGCGGCGGGGGCCGGTGCCGGAACGCCGCCGTACGGGAAACGATCCCGTACGGCGGCGGTGCCGCTTAGTGGGCCCCCAGCAGGGACTTGACCGGGGTGAGGGCGAAGTAGACCAGGAACACGACGGTGAGGATCCACATCAGCGCACTGGGCTCGCGCCACTTGCCGGTGCCGGCCTTGATGGTCACGTACGAGATGACGCCGGCGGCGACGCCCGCGGTGATGTTGTACGTGAACGGCATCAGGACGCAGGTGAGGAAGGCCGGGATGGCGACCTCGCGGTCCGACCAGTCGATGTGCCGGGCCTGGCTCATCATCATCGAGCCGATCACGACGAGGGCGGCGGAGGCGACCTCGACCGGGACGATGCCGGCGAGCGGGGAGAAGAACAGCATCAGGGCGAACATGGCGCCGGTGACGGTGGAGGCGAGGCCGGTGCGGGCGCCGTCGCCGACGCCGGTGGCGGACTCGACGAACACGGTCTGTCCGGACGCGCCGACCACACCGCCGACCGCGCCGCCGGCGCCGTCGATGAACAGCGCCTTGGACAGGCCGGGCATCCGGCCCTGCTTGTCCGCGAGGCCCGCCTCGGTGCCGACGCCGATGATGGTCGCCATCGCGTCGAAGAAGCCGGCCAGGACGAGGGCGAAGACCGCGACCGAGGCGCTGATGGCGCCCATGCCCTGGCTGCCGAAGGCACCGAAGAGGTCGACCTTGCCGAAGAGTCCGAAGTCGGGGGCCGCGATCGGGCTGCCGGGCCACTCGGGGACGGAGCTGGCCCAGGTGTGCTCGGGCAGCGTGACGGTGGCGTTGACGACGAAGGCCACCACGGTGCCGCCGGCGATGCCGATCAGGATGGCGCCGCGCACCTTGCGGGCGAGCAGCACGAAGATGGTCAGCAGGGTGATCGCGAAGACCAGGACGGGCCAGCCGACGAGTTCGCCCTTGGGGCCGAGCGAGACGGGCGGGCCGAACGGGTCCGGGCCGTGGTGGATGAAGCCGGACTTCACGAGGCCGATCAGGGCGACGAACAGGCCGATGCCGATGGTGATGGCGTGCTTGAGCGGCAGGGGTATCGCGTCCATGATCTTCTGCCGGAGGCCGGAGACGACCAGCAGGACGATCAGGAGGCCGTAGACCACGCACAGGCCCATGGCCTGGGGCCAGGTGGTGTTGGGGACCACGATCGCGGAGACGGCGCCGGAGACGGAGAGGCCGGCCGCGAGCGCGAGCGGCACGTTGCCGATCACGCCCATCAGGATGGTGGTGACGGCGGCGGCCAGCGCGGTGGCGGTGGTCAGCTGCGCGTGGTCGAGCTTGAAGCCGGTCTTGTCGGCGCCGCCGAGCAGGATCGGGTTGAGCAGGATGATGTACGCCATCGCCATGAAGGTGGTGAGGCCACCCCGCAGCTCGTTGGCGAGCGTCGATCCCCGGGCCGAGATCTTGAAGTACGAGTCCAGCGCGTTCTTCGGTCGTGCTTCCGGGGACGGCGCTGTGGCGTCGTCCTCGGCGGGTCTTTCTTCGGTGGTGCCGGCTTCCGTGGGGATCCGGGTCATGTCCACTCCCAAGTGTCAAAGGGGGTTGGGGTGGGCGAGCCGACCTGATCGCCAGTCAACGAGGTTGGCGCAGGGGGACTGTTCGACTCACTGGGCGCACACTGTGGCGGTGCCTGCGGTGCGTAGGTGGTGCGCACCGCTGCAGAACCCCGGCGTGGGAGAGGCAGCGGGATGGGGCTTACGCGTGTCGGCTGGTGGTGCATGGGGGTGCCTGTACTGCGTGGTGGGTGATGCCGTGTGGGGTTGTGCTGCCCCGGGGCGGCGGGGAAGACGGTCGCCGCCCCGGGGAGGTCGTGGTCCCGCGGTCAGCCGGGCTGTTCGGTGGTCAGGTGCTCGGGCCGGACGGGGATCCGGGTGAGCGCGAGGCCGGTGGCGTTGCGGATGGCGGCCACGATCGACGGCGTCGCCGACACGGTCGGGGCCTCGCCGACGCCGCGCAGCCCGTACGGGGCGTGCGGGTCGGGCAGTTCGAGGATCTCCACCGGGATCGGCGGGGTGTCGAGGATGGTGGGGATCAGGTAGTCGGTGAAGGAGGCGTTGCGCACCTTCCCGTCCCGCACAATGATCTCCTCCATCACGGCGAGGCCGAGCGCCTGGGTGCAGCCGCCCTGGATCTGGCCGACGACGGAGAGCGGGTTGAGCGCCTTGCCGACGTCCTGGACGGCGGTGAGCTCGACCACCTTGACCAGGCCGAGGTCGACGTCCACGTCCACCACCGCGCGGTTGGCGCAGAAGGTGTACTGGACGTGGCCGAAGCCCTGGCCGGTCTCCTTGTCGAACGGGACGGTGGGGCGGTGGTGGTGCTCGCGGGTCAGGTCGATGGCCTCGTCGCCGAGCAGGTCGACCATGGAGACCAGCGCGCCGGAGCCCGCCGAGACGACCTTGCCGCCGTTGAGCGTGATGTCGTCGTGGGTCCAGCCGTAGCGGCGGCGGCCCTTCTCGATCAGCGCCCGCTTGACGGCCTCGGCGGCCAGCTTCACCGCGCCGCCGGTCATGTACGTCTGGCGGGAGGCGGAGGTCGAACCGGCCGATCCGACCTCGGTGTTGGCCGGGTGGATGGTGACCAGCTCGACGCCCAGCTCGGTGCGGGCGATCTGCGCGTGCACGGTGACGCCGCCCTGGCCGACCTCGGCCATCGCGGTGTGCACCATGGCGACCGGCTCGCCGCCGATGACCTCCAGGCGCACCCGGGCGGTGGAGTAGTCGTCGAAGCCCTCGGAGAAGCCGACGTTCTTGATGCCGACCGAGTAGCCGACACCGCGCACGATGCCCTCGCCGTGCGAGGTGTTGGACAGCGCGCCGGGCAGCTGGCGCACGTCCAGGTGCTCGGTGTCCAGCGGCGGCGGCAGCGGCATGTCCTTGACGCGGCGCAGCAGTTCGGCGACCGGGGCCGGCGAGTCGATCTGCTGGCCGGTGGGCATGTGGTCGCCCTCCGACATCGCGTTGAGCTGCCGGAGCTCGACCGGGTCCATGCCGAGCGCGGCGGCCAGCTTGTCCATCTGCGTCTCGTAGCCGAAGGCGGCCTGGACGGCGCCGAAGCCGCGCATGGCGCCGCAGGAGGGGTTGTTGCTGTACAGCGCGATGGCGTGCATCTTGACGTTCGGGATCACGTACGGGCCGTGTCCGAGCGAGGCCGCGTTGCCGACGACGGCGGGCGAGGCGGAGGCGTACGCGCCGCCGTCCAGCACGATCCGGCAGTCGGCGTAGACCAGCTTGCCGTCGCGGGTGGCGCCGTGCTCGTAGTGCATCTTCGCCGGGTGGCGGTGCACGTGGCCGAAGAAGGACTCGTCGCGGGCGTAGACGATCTTCACCGGCTTGCCGGTGTGCTGGGCCAGCAGGCAGGCGTGGATCTGCATCGACAGGTCCTCGCGGCCGCCGAAGGCGCCGCCGACGCCGGCCAGGGTGAGCCGGACCTTCTCCTCGGGCAGGTCGAGTACCGGGGCCATCTGCTGGCGGTCGACGTGCAGCCACTGGGTGGCGATGTACAGGTCGATGCCGCCGTCCTCGGCGGGCACCGCGAGGCCGGACTCGGGGCCGAGGAAGGCCTGGTCCTGCATGCCGACCTCGTAGTCGCCGCTGACGACGACGTCCGCGAGCGCGCGCACCTCGTCGGTGACGCCGAGGCCGGAGACCAGCTTCTGCTCGTGGCAGATGTTGCCGTACCCGTGCGACTTGTACTCGTGCGGCTCGTGCACGTAGCCGTGGGTCTCGGGGTCGAGGCACTGCTCCTCGGTGACGATCGGGGTGAGCACCTCGTACTCGACCTTGATCTTCTTCACCGCGCGGCGGGCCGTCTCAGGGTGGTCGGCCGCGACCAGCGCGATCGCCTCGCCGTGGTAGCGGACCTTGTCGATGGCCAGCGCCGGCTGGTCCTGGATCTCCAGGCCGTAGTACTTCGAGCCGGGGATGTCCCGGTGGGTGAGCACCGCGTAGACGCCGGGCACCTTGAGCGCCTCGGAGATGTCGACGGAGAGGATGTTGGCGCGGGGGTGCGGCGAGCGCAGCGCCATACCCCAGAGCATGTCCTCGTGCCACATGTCGGACGAGTACGCGAACTCGCCCTTGACCTTCAGGTTGCCGTCCGGGCGCAGCGGCGAGCCGCCGATGCCGTCCTTGGACGCCTGGTCGATGTTCTGGAGGTTCTTCTGTCCCTGGATGGTGCGCGTGCTCATGCGGACTCCGCCTCCCCGGCGCACTTGCGGGCGGACGCCAGCCGCACCGCGTCCATGATCTTCTCGTAGCCCGTGCAGCGGCAGAGGTTGCCCGACAGCGCCTCGCGGATGTCGTTGTCGCTCGGCTGGGCGTCCCGCTCCAGCAGTGCGTCGGTCTGCACCAGCAGGCCGGGGGTGCAGAAGCCGCACTGCACGGCGCCGGCGTCGATGAACGCCTGCTGGACGAGGCCCAGCTCGCCGTCCTCCTCGGCCAGGCCCTCGACGGTGCGCACCTCGCGGTCCTGCACCTGGCCGGCCGCGACCAGGCAGGAGCAGACCGGCACGCCGTCCAGGTAGACGGTGCAGGAGCCGCACTCGCCCTGCTCGCAGGCGTTCTTCGAGCCGGGCAGGCCGACCCGCTCGCGCAGCACGTACAGGAGGCTCTCGCCCTCCCAGACGTCGTCCGCCTCGACCGGCTTGCCGTTGGCGGTGAAAGTGACCCTCATGCCGCGCTCCTGATCTGCTTGCTGTAGTCGTTCCAACACCAGGTGAGGGTGCGGCGGGCCATCACGGCCAGGGAGTGGCGCCGGTACTCGGCGGTGCCGCGGACGTCGTCGATCGGCGAGGCCGCGGCCTTCACCAGCTCGCCGAAGCGCTGGATCACCTCGGTGCCCAGCAGGCCGCCGGACTCCCAGAGGCCGCGCTCGGCGAGCACGCCCTGCAGGTACTCCTCGGCCTCGACGGCGCGGCGCGGCGTGGGGGCGGCCGAACCGATGCCGGTGCCGACCGTGCCGTTCTTGGGGTGGAGGGCGAAGCCGAAGGCGCAGACCGCGATCACCATGGCGTTGCGGGTGCCGATCTTCGAGAACTGCTGCGGGCCGTCCGCGACCGGGATGTGCACGGCCCGGATCAGCTCGTCCGCCTCCAGGCTGTTGCGCTTCACCCCGACGTAGAACTCGTCGATCGGGATCATCCGGGTCCCGCGCACCGAGGCCGCCTCGACGAACACGTCGCGGCCGGCCGCCAGCAGCGCGGGGTGCGCGTCACCGGCGGGGGAGGCGCCGCCGAGGTTGCCGCCGACGCCGCCGCGGTTGCGGATCTGCGGCGAACCGACGGTGTGGGCCGCCAGCGCCAGCCCGGGCAGCGGCCCGGACAGCTCGTCGATGATCCGGGCGTAGGGGACCGAGGCGCCGAGCTTGACGACGCTGCCGTCGTTCGACCATTCGGTCAGCTCGGTGACGCGGTTCAGGTCGAGAATCGCGGATGGCCGGTGCACGTCGAAGTTCATCTCGACCATGACGTCCGTACCGCCCGAGATGGGCAGCGCGGTCGGGTACTCAGCCTTCGCCGCGAGTGCCTCGTCCCAGGTAGCGGGCCGAAGGAACTCCATGCGGGTGTCTCCTCAAGTCGTCGCCTGCCGAACGGGTGGGCACAGTGCCCGGAACTCGGTGTTCGGACCTCGCTAACCGCTTCGTCGCCTCCGCGTCGGGCCCCGGTCACCGGGTTGTGTCCGGCGGCGTGTCGCCCAGTGAACCGCTGTGACGGGGCCCACTGGCAGTCACCGATGGCATGAAGCCCCGGCTGTGCTCCAGCCCGGCATCCTGTACGTTCCTCTAAGGAGCGCAATTCCGCAGCCCAGGTGTTCACCGGGTGCTACCTACGACCGTAATCCGGTCGTGATTCGCAAGCTACGGGCCCGTGATCCGGCGGCCCGGTGGTACGTAACGCCGAGCACGGATGTTCGGGCACACTGTGACCCCCGGCAGCGTGCCCGGGCCCCCACCCTCACCCCCCCAGCCCGTTAGGAGTCCGCGGATGCGTGTCCGTGACCTGCTCGCCCCCGGCGCCCCGCGACTGCGCCTGCTCGCGGCGGAGGACGAGCTGGACCGGCAGGTCAGCGGCGTGATGACCACGGACCTGCACGACCCCGGGCGCTACCTGCACGGCGGCGAGCTGGTGCTCACCGGCATGCTCTGGCGCACCGGCCCGGCCGACTCCGAGCGGTTCGTGCGCACCATCGTGGCCGGCGGAGCCGTCGCCCTGGCGGCCGGCGAGGCCGAGGTCGGCCCGGTGCCCGAGGACCTGGTCGAGGCCTGTCGACGGCACCGGATGCCCCTGTTGGCGGTACCGGACGACATCGCCTTCGGCACCGTCACCGAGTTCATCGGCCGCCAGGTGTCGGCCGACCGGGCCGCCGACCTCGCGGCCCTCGTCGACCGGCACCGCCTGCTGGTCTCGGCGGCCGGCGGCGGCGGCCTGGACGCCGTGCTGGACCTGCTCGGCGGCGACCTCGACCTCGACTGCTGGGTGCTCACCCCCACCGGCGCGGTGATCGCCGGCCCCGCCGACCGGCTGTCCGCCGAGGACCGCGACCAGCTGGTGCGCGCCCACCTGGGCGCGCAGCGCCAGCGCCGCCGCCCCCCGCACCGGGCCCGGCTGGCCGGCGGCTCCTACTCGCTGCTGCCCGCCGCGGCCTCGGCCGAGCAGGACGCGCCGCTGGCCGACTGGATGCTCGCCGTCGCCGGCGACGTCACCGAGTGGACCACCAAGCGCCAGCAGCTGGCCGAGAACCTGGCCCGGCTGGTCGCCGCCGAGCGCCAGCGCCGCGACGAGGGCCGCCGGCTGCGCCGCCGGCTCGCCGACGAACTGCTGGACCGGCTGCAGCGCGACGCGGATCCGGCGGAGATCAGCCGCGCCCTGTACGCCTCCTCGGCGATGGCCGCCCGCTACGAGAGCCCCGAGCCCAGGGCCCAGGTCCAGGACGGCTCCTGGCTGGTGGTCAGCGCCGAGGGCACCGGTCTGCCGGAGGGCATGGTGCGCGCGGTGCTGGAGGAGGCCCTCGGCGGCACCAGCGACCGCGCGCTGATCGCCGGGGCCGGCACCGGCGCCGTGGTGGTCCTGCCCGCCCTGGACGCCGCGGTGCCCGCCGACACCCTGCGCGAGCTGCTGGCCCCGCTGGAGGCCGGACTCGGTTCGGAGGGCCGGATCACCCTCGGCGTCTCGGCCCCCGCGGCCGAGGCCGGCGGCCTGCGCGGCGCCCTGGAGGAGGCCCGGCACGCTCGCCGGATCGCCGCCGCCCGGGTCGGCCGGGTCTGCGTGGCGGGCCCGGAGGAGCTGGCCTCGCACGTGCTGCTGCTGGCGGCCGTTCCGGACGAGGTCCGCCGGGCCTTCCGCAGCCGGCTGCTGGACAAGGTCATCGCGTACGACATCGAGCACCAGGCGGACCTGGTCCGCACCCTGGAGGCGTTCCTGCGTTCGGACGGCTCCTGGACGCGCTGCGCCGCCCAGCTGCACGTCCACGTGAACACCCTGCGCTACCGGATCGGCCGGATCGAGGAGCTGACCGGGCGTGACCTGTCCCGGCTGGAGGACCGGGTGGACTTCTACCTGGCGCTCGAACTGGCCTGACGGCTCCCCGGGCCCGCGCGGCGTCCACGACATCCGTGCCCTCCGGCGGGCCCGTGGCCTCCGGCGGGTCCGCGGTGCCTGGGATCCGGATCGCCGTCCGGCCTCCGGCGGCGCCGTCGCCTCCGGCGGGTCCGGGAACGCCGCAGGGCCCGCCGCGGTGTTCGCGGCGGGCCCTGCCGGGTGCTCAGGGGGCGGTCACTGCACCGGGATGACCCCGGTCAGCCACTCGAAGGCGCTGGGCACCATGCCCTTCCACAGCTCGGTGGAGTGCGGGCCCGGGGTCTCCTGGATCTGGACCTTGGTCGGCTCCTTGGCCGCGGCCTGGATCGCCTGGGCGTCCTCCAGGCCGTCGCCCTTCTTGCCGCTGATGAAGAGGGAGACCTTCGGCGGGGTCTGGGCGGCCTTCAGGATGTTGACCGGGTTGTTCGCCTCGCGCAGCTTCGGGTCCTTGCCCACCAGCGAGTCGCCCTCGGAGGCCGGGTCGTTGTAGCCGGACATCGAGACGGCGGCGCGGTAGCGGTTGGGGTGGGCCAGGGACAGCTTGGCCGCGCAGTGGGCGCCGGCCGAGTAGCCGGCGATCGCCCAGCGGTCGGCGGACGGGTCGGCGCGGAAGTTGTCCAGGACCATCTGCGGCACGTCGCGGGTGAGCCAGGCGTCGGCGTTGACCTTGCCGGGGATGTCGGTGCAGCCGGCGTCCTGGTGGTTGCCGAGCAGCAGGGTGCGCGGTGAGACCAGGATGAACGGGGCGACCTTGCCCTGCTGCATCAGCGGCTTGAGCTGCTCGGAGACCTTGAGGGTGCCGTACCAGGTGGAGGAGGAGCCGGGGTAGCCGGGGATCAGCTCGACGACCGGGAACTTCTTGTCCTTGAACGCCGGGTCGTTGTACTGCGGCGGCAGCCAGACCAGCACCTCGCCGTCGACGCCGGACACCTGGCCCTTGAGCTCGGTCTTCTGGACGTCGCCGGGCACCGCCGGGTCGTTGACGCCGCCGAACTTCTGGGCGACCTTCGGCGGCTGCTTGGCGGCGTCGCCGCTGTTCTGGCCGCCGCTCTGGCCGGCGGGGGCGCCCGGCTCGGCCGGCGGGACGGAGGGCACGGCCCGGACGTGGTCACCGGTGCCGAGGAGGTCGTCCCAGCTGCCGTAGATGAGGTTGGCGTTGTTGACCATGACGAAGACCATCAGCACGGCCGTGACCTGGCAGAACATGATCATGACGAGCCTGGACAGGATCCGCACCGGGTTCGGTCCGGGGACCTTTCCCCAGAAGAGCAACGCCACCGCGATGGACACCGGCACCAGGATGACGGTGAGGACGAAGAATGGCGTACCTGTCAGTTGCATCGAGTTCTCGTATCCGGGTCGCTGGCCGTCCGGACCCCACTCGCCCGGACGCACTCCAATGGCATTGGACGGCAGTGAACCGATGATCGGTTGCCGTCCGAATCTGTGCGGAACCTGAGAGGAACATCACGTCTCCGTGCTGAACCTGCGGTGGGTCGGCGTTGTCGGCGCCACCCGGACGGCGGTCGTCCGGACGAGATGTCCAGCGAACTTCCAGGAAGGTCCCCCGAGGCACCTTACCTCCCGTGCCGTGCACCCCGCCGGGCGAGGCGGTGCGATCACGCGGCGGGCGGCCAGAGAGGATAGGGGGATGAGCACAACCCGCTTTCGCCCGTCCCGCCGCATCTGGCCCGTGTGCGCCGTCCTGGCACTCGCGGTCACCGCGGCCGGTTGCAGCAGTACCGGAGGCAGACGCGCCGAGGAGGCCCGCGCCAAGGCGGCGGCCGCCGCCGGCAGCGCCGTCACCACCCCGCGCTGGAAGGTCGCCATGGTGACCCACGCCGGAGCCGGCGACGCCTTCTGGGACAGCGTGCGCAAGGGCGCCGAGCAGGCCGCCGCCAAGGACAACATCACCTTCCTGTACTCCAACGACGCGCAGACCCAGAACCAGGTCCAGCTCGTCCAGGCGGCCATCGACCAGAAGGTCGACGGCCTGCTGGTCACCCTCGCCAAGGGCGACGCGATGGCCGACGTCCTCGGCAAGGCCAGGGCCGCCGGCATCCCCGTGATCACCATCAACTCCGGCCAGGAGTTCTCCGCGAAGTTCGGCGCTCTCACCCACATCGGCCAGGACGAGTCCACCGCCGGCCAGGCCGCCGGCACCGAGCTGGCCGGCCGCGGCCGCAAGAACGTGCTCTGCGTCATCCACGAGCAGGGCAACGTCGGCCAGGAGCAGCGCTGCGCCGGCGCCCAGGCCAAGGCCGGCGGCACCTTCCAGGTGCTCTACGTCGACGGCGTCAACATGCCCGACGCCCGCGCCGCGATCTCCGCCAAGCTCCAGGCCGACCCGTCCGTCGACACCGTCCTGACCCTCTCCGGCCCGATGGCCGCCACCGGGCTGCAGGCGATCCAGGACGCCCGTCGCCCCGTCGAGCTGGACACCTTCGACCTCGGGCAGCAGGTCGTCGCCGGCCTCAAGTCCGGCAGCGTCGGCTTCGCCGTCGACCAGCAGCCCTACCTGCAGGGCTACGAGGGCGTCGACCTGCTCTGGCTCTACCGGAGCAACCTCGACATGCTCGGCGGCGGCAAGCCCGTCGCGACCGGACCGCAGATCCTGACCAGGGACGACGCCGACGCGCTCGCCGAGTACGTCGCGAGGGGGACGCGGTGACCGCCACCGACGTCCTCGCCCAGGACCGCCCGGCCGCGCTGCGCCGCCTGCTCGCCCGCCCCGAACTCGGCTCGCTGATCGCCGCCGTCGCGGTGTTCCTGGTCTTCGCCGCCGCGGCCGGGCCCTTCCTCCAGGTCTCCTCGCTGGGCACCGTGCTCTACGCGGCGTCCACCATCGGGATCATGGCCGTCCCGGTCTCGCTGCTGATGATCGGCGGCGAGTTCGACCTGTCGGCCGGCGTGCTGGTCACCACCGCCGCGCTGACCTCCTCGATGGTCTCCTACCAGTTCACCGCGGTGACCTGGGTCGGGGTGGCCGTCTCGCTCGCCGTCACGCTGGCGGTCGGCGGCTTCAACGGCTGGATGCTCGGCCGCACCCGGCTGCCCAGCTTCATCGTCACCCTCGGCACCTTCCTGATGCTGACCGGTGCCAACCTGGGCGTCACCAAGCTGGTATCCGGCACCGTCTCCACCAAGCCGATCTCCGACATGCAGGGCTTCGCCTCCTGCCGCTGGCTGTTCGCCTCCGAGGTCACCGTCGGCGGACTGACCGTCAAGGCCACCGTCTGGTGGTGGCTGGGCCTGCTCGCGGTCGGCACCTGGATCCTGCTGCGCACCCGCTTCGGGAACTGGATCTTCGCCGTCGGCGGTGACGCGGCCGCCGCCCGTGCGGTGGGCGTGCCGGTCGCCCGGACCAAGACGCTGCTCTACCTCGGCGTCGGCTTCGGCGCCTGGGTGCTCGGCCAGCACCTGCTGTTCTCCTTCGACACCGTGCAGTCCGGTGAGGGCGTCGGCAACGAGCTGATCTACATCGTCGCGGCCGTCATCGGCGGCTGCCTGATCACCGGCGGCTACGGCTCGGTGGTCGGCTCGGCGCTCGGCGCGCTGATCTTCGGCATGGTCAGCAAGGGGATCATCTACGCCCAGTGGAACCCGGACTGGTTCAAGTTCTTCCTCGGCGCGATGCTGCTGCTCGCCGCCCTGCTGAACGCCTACGTCAAGCGCCAGGCCGAACGGGGGCCGCGATGAGCAGCGAAGAACTCCTCGCGCTGGAGGGCGTCGGCAAGACCTACGGCACCGTCCGCGCCCTCCAGGACGTCTCGCTCACCCTGCACGCCGGCGAGATCAGCTGCGTGCTCGGCGACAACGGGGCCGGCAAGTCCACCCTGATCAAGATCATCGCCGGACTGCACCAGCACGACGAGGGCACCTACACCGTCGGCGGCGAGGAGGTCCGGCTCACCTCCCCGCGGCAGGCCCTGGACCTCGGCATCGCCACCGTCTACCAGGACCTCGCCGTCGTCCCGCTGATGCCCGTCTGGCGCAACTTCTTCCTCGGCTCCGAGCAGGGCCACCGCCGCTGGGGCGGGCTGCGCCTGGACGCCGAGAGCATGCGCGCCACCACCCGCGAGGCGCTCGCCCGGATGGGCGTCGACCTGCACGACGTCGACCGCCCGATCGGCACCCTCTCCGGCGGGCAGCGCCAGTGCGTGGCGATCGCCCGCGCCGTGCACTTCGGCGCCAGGGTGCTCATCCTGGACGAGCCGACCGCCGCGCTCGGCGTCAAGCAGTCCGGGGTGGTCCTCAAGTACGTCACCGCAGCCCGCGACGCCGGGCTCGGAGTCGTCCTGATCACCCACAACCCGCACCACGCGTACCTGGTCGGCGACCACTTCACCCTGCTCAAGCGGGGCCGGATGGCCGGCAGCCACCCGCGTGCCGCGATCGGCCTCGAACAGCTCACCACCGAGATGGCCGGCGGCTCCGACCTCGCCGAACTCTCGCACGAGCTGGCCCGCCCCGACCCCACCACCCCTCGTGAGGAGCGTCCGCAGCCGTGAACAGCCCCCAAGGCGGCACCCGGCCGGCCGTCCTGCCCACCCTGCTCGGCCTCGGCCCGCGGGCCGAGCGCCGCCGCCGTGCCCTGCCCGCCGGGATACTGCGGCTGCCCACCATCGGCGTCGACATCGGCGGCACCAAGGTGGTCGCCGGAGTGGTGGACGGCGAGGGCAACGTGCTGGAGAAGCTGCGCACCGACACCCCGGACAAGAGCAAGAGCCCCAAGGTCGTCGAGGACGTCATCGTCGACCTGGTGCTGGAGCTCGCCGACCGGCACGACGTCCACGCCGTCGGCATCGGCGCGGCCGGCTGGGTCGACGCCGAGCGCTCCACGGTGCTCTTCGCCCCGCACCTCAACTGGCGCGGCGAACCGCTCCAGCAGGCCCTCAGCGAGCGGCTGCGCTTCCCGGTGATCGTCGAGAACGACGCCAACGCCGCCGCCTGGGCCGAGTGGCGCTTCGGCGCCGGCCGCGGCGAGGACCACATGGTGATGCTCACCCTCGGCACCGGCATCGGCGGCGCCGTGGTGCGCGACGGCTACGTCGACCGCGGAAAGTACGGCCTGGCGGGGGAGTTCGGGCACATGCAGGTGCTGCCCGGCGGCCACCGCTGCCCGTGCGGCAACCGCGGCTGCTGGGAGCAGTACTCCTCCGGCAACGCGCTGGTGCGCGACGCCCGCGAGCTGGTCGCCGAGGAGTCCCCGGTGGTGCAGCCGCTGCTCGCCCGGGCCGGCGGCGCGGTCGAGGGCATCACCGGCCCGCTGGTCACCGAGGCCGCCCGGGCCGGGGACCCGACCGCCACCGAACTGCTCTACGAGGTCGGCACCTGGCTGGGCGTCGGCATCGCCAACCTGGCCGCCGCGCTCGACCCGGGCCGCTTCGTCATCGGCGGCGGCGTCTCCGAGGCCGGCGACCTGCTGCTGGGCCCGGCCCGGGACACCTTCCGCCGCACCCTCACCGGGCGCGGCTTCCGCCCGGAGGCCGCCATCGTGCACGCCGCCCTCGGCAACGAGGCGGGTCTGGTCGGCGCCGCCGACCTCGCCCGCCAGGTCGCCCGCCGCTTCCGCACGATCAAGCGGCGCCGGGTCGAGCGCAGCGCGTCGGGCTGACCGGTCCGGCGGACGGGTTTCGGCGAACAGATTTCAGCGAACAGATGACGTTATCTGTTCGCTGAAATCTGTCATCTGAACTCTGTCATCTGTTCCCTCTCCGCCCCTCTCCGCCCCTCTCTGCCTCGCCCCGCCCGACGCGCAGGCTACCCGCCGGTAGTGTCGCGGTGTGGTTGTCGGATCCATGTCGCCTGTGGAACAACTGAGTTGACGTCGACTCAGGAGGACTCGGATGAGGGCGCTGGCCCGTCTCGCACCGTCACTGCTGCTCGCCACCGCGCTCGTCTGGTCCACCACCGGGCCGGCCGGGGCCGCCGCGCCGCCGCCGAAGGTGCCGGAGGCGGTCGGCTGGGGAGGCGCCGTCGCGAGCGTCGACGCCGACGCCACCGCCGCCGGGATCGAGGTGCTGCGCAAGGGCGGGAACGCGGTCGACGCGGCGGTGGCCGTCGCCGCCGCGCTCGGGGTGACGGAGCCCTACTCCTCCGGCATCGGCGGCGGCGGGTACTTCGTCTACTACGACCACGCCACCGGCCGGGTGCACACCGTCGACGGCCGCGAGGTGGCCGGCCGCACCGCCGGCACCGGGCTGTTCCTGGAGGACGGCAAACCGCTGCCCTTCGCCGACGCCGTCACCAGCGGCCTGTCCGTCGGCGTCCCCGGCACCCCCGCCACCTGGGACGCCGCGCTGCGCCAGTGGGGCAGCCGCCCGCTCGCCGACGTCCTGGAGCCCGCCGAGCGGATCGCCGAGAACGGCTTCGTCGTCGACGACACCTTCCGGGGCCAGACCTCCGACAACTACAGCCGGTTCAAGGACTTCCCGGCCACCGCGAAGACCTTCCTGCCGGGCGGGAACCTCCCCGCGGTCGGTTCCGTGCTGCGCAACCCCGACCTCGCCGCGACGTACCGGCTGCTCGCCAAGGACGGCGTCAAGGCCTTCTACCAGGGCGAGTTGGCCAAGGAGATCGCCGACACAGTGCAGCACCCGCCGGTCGACCCGGCCTCCGGCCGCAACGCCCGCCCGGGCAGGGTGGACACCGCCGACCTCGCCGCCTACCAGCTCCGCCGCCAGGCCCCCACCCACGTCGCCTACCGCGACTACGACGTCTACTCCATCGCCCCCTCCAGCTCCGGCGGCACCACCGTCGGCGAGGCCCTCGGCATCCTGGAGGACGGCGAGCTCTCCGCGTACGACGGCACGCAGTACTACCACCACTTCCTGGACGCCTCCCGGATCGCCTTCGCCGACCGCAACCGCTGGGTCGGCGACCCGGCCTCCGAGGACGTCCCGACCGCGCAGCTGCTCTCTCCGCGCTACGCCGCCTCCCGGGCCTGCCTGATCGACCCCGGCCGCGCCCTCACCAGCCCGCTCGCCCCCGGCGACCCGCGCCACCCCGCCGACTGCGCCTCGGCCGGCCCCGCCGTCGCCGAGCCCTACGAGGGCCCCAACACCACCCACCTGACCGTCGCCGACCGTTGGGGCGACGTCGTCTCGTACACGCTCACCATCGAGCAGACCGGCGGCAGCGGCATCACCGTCCCCGGCCGCGGGTTCCTGCTCAACAACGAGCTCACCGACTTCGACTTCGCCCCGCTCACCCCCGGCGTCCCCGACCCCAATCTGCCCGGCCCCGGCAAGCGCCCGCGCTCCTCGATCTCCCCGACCATCGTGCTGCGCGACGGCGAACCGCTGCTCGCCACCGGCAGCCCCGGCGGCGCCACCATCATCACGACCACCCTGCAGGTGCTGCTGGGGCGGCTCGACCGGGGCCTGAGCCTGGAGCAGGCCATCGCGGCGCCGCGCGCCAGCCAGCGCAACACCGCCGCCACCCAGGCCGAGCCCGGCTTCCTCGCGCTGCCCGAGCGGCCCGCGCTGGAGGCGCTCGGGCACGTCTTCGCGCCCGTCGCCGAGATCGGCGCCGCCACCGGCGTGGAGCGGCTGCCGGACGGGCGCTGGGTGGCGGCCGCCGAGCCGGTGCGGCGCGGCGGCGGCTCGGCCGCGGTGGTGCGGCCCGCGGGCTGACCGGCCGGGGCCGTCGGTGCCGGGCGGTATGTTCGGGGTGGGCCTCCCGCGGGGCCCACCCCTGTCCGTACCGAACCACCGGGAAGGCCGCCCGCCGTGACCGTCCGCATCGCCACCTGGAACATCAACTCCGTCACCGCCCGGCTGCCCAAGCTCCTGGAGTGGCTGGAGAGCGCCAAGCCCGACGTGCTCTGCCTCCAGGAGCTCAAGTGCGCGGCCGACGCCTTCCCGCACGACGAGGTCCGCGCCCTCGGCTACGAGACGGCGGCCCACGGCACCGGCCGCTGGAACGGCGTCGCCGTCGTCTCCCGGCTCGGCCTCGAGGACGTCGTGCGCGACCTGCCCGGCCAGCCCGGCTACCTCGCCGACGGCGCCCTGCTGCCCGACGTCGAGCCGCGAGCCGTCGCCGCCACCTGCGGCCCGGTCCGGGTCTGGTCGGTCTACGTGCCCAACGGCCGCGAGGTCGACCACGCGCACTACCGCTACAAGCTGGAGTGGCTGGAGGCGCTGCGCCTGGCCGCCGCCGGGGACGCCGCCGGCGAGCGCCCCTTCGCCGTCCTCGGGGACTTCAACATCGCCCCCACCGACGAGGACGTCTACGACGTCGCCGCCTTCGAGGGGCTCACCCACGTCACCCCGCCCGAGCGGGCCGCGCTGGCCGCCCTCGGCGAGATCGGCCTGCACGACGTGATGCCCCGTCCGCTCAAGTACGACCGCCCCTACACCTACTGGGACTACCGCCAGCTGGCCTTCCCGAAGAACCGCGGCATGCGGATCGACCTTACCTACGCCAACAAGCCGTTCGTCGACGCCGTCACCGACAGCTACGTGGACCGCGAGGCCCGCAAGGGCAAGGGCACCTCGGACCACGCGCCGGTCGTGGTGGACCTCGACCTGTGAGTCGCCGAGGGGGAGTCGCCGCGCGCGGGCCGCAGCAGGTGGGCCGCCGAGGGTGAGCCGCCGTCGACGCGCCGCAGGGCCGTCGGCGGCGGCTCACGCACGGTGAGGGGTGCTCACCCGGACGGTCCAGACCGGGTGGCCGGGCCCCGGTGGCCTCCCTACCGTCGGTGAGTAACCGGGTGCAGTCGTTCGACCACGTGGACATCGGAGTTCCCCCGGCTGCGCCCGAGAATCCCGGAGGTTCCGGCATGCGCCCCACGCGTACGGCCGCCGCCGCCCTGATCGGCGCGACGGTGCTGACCGGCCTGACGGCCCCCCTCGCTTCCGCCAGGGACGGCGCGGCCTCGGTCAGTCCGTCCCAGGCCGCACCGGGCCAGACCGTGACGGTCACGGTCTCCTGCGAGAAGTCGGACAAGCCCGACGCCAAGACCATCACCGCCCACTCGGCGGCCTTCGAGGGCGGCCCGGCCACCCTCACCCTGGGCGCCGACGGGAAGCACACCGGTTCCGCCCGGCTGGCCGGCCAGCACGCCGGGGACAGCAAGGTCGACGGCACCTGCCCGGACGGCGGCACCTTCTCCACCAGTGTCACCGTCGCCACCGTCGCGGCCGCCACCCCGGACAAGACCCTCGGCGAGTGGGGCCAGGCCGCCGGCGAGTGGGCGGGCTCGCTCGGCCAGTCCGGCGCCGGCAGCCAGCAGGTCGCCCCGCACGGCGCGGTGAAGACCGGCCTCGGCGGTTCGGTCGCGGCCGATCCGGCGGAGCTCGCCGGCGGCCTGGCGCTCGTCGCGGGCGGCATCGGCGGCTTCTGGCTGCTGCGCCGGCGAGGCGCCTGACGGCCCCGCCGCCCCGTCCGCGCGCCCCCGGACCCGTCCGCGCGCCCCCGGACCCGTCCGCGCGCCCCCGGACCCGTCCGCGCGCCCCCGGCCCCGACGGGTGCGGCGGCGCGCGGACGGGTCTCAGACGGTCTGCGGGGAGAACCGGTGACCGGCGGCCGTGCCGTCGCCCGCGTCGGACCGGTCGGGGCCGCCGTGCTCCTGCTCGTGCCGGAGCGTGCCGCTCGCCAGCAGGTACTGCGCCAGGACGTACGTCGCCATGATCCAGAACTGATGCCCCGGCAGCTCCTTCCACTTCGCCAGCTGGGTGGCGATCAGCGTGTCGGAGAGCAGGAACAGCGCACCGCCCAGCCCGGTCCGCCAGCCCAGGCCGGCCGAGGTGACGGCCGTCGAGGCGAGCAGCAGGCTGTAGCCGGCCACCGGCACCTGGAGGTCCCCCAGGTCCGGCCAGAGCCGCCCGATCACGGCCGCCCAGGCCGTCGCGTACGCGGCCGCCACCACCAGCGCCCGGCGGCGCTCGTTCAGCGCCCCGCGCTGGACGAACATCGTCACGTAGCACACGTGCGCCGCCGCGAACGAGCCCATGCCGGCCAGGAACGCCGGGTCGGTCTTCAGCTGGAGCAGCACGTCCCCGCCCGCGCTCAGCAGCAGCGCGGGCGCCAACTGCCGCGGCGCCCGGCGCCCGGCGGCGGTGGCGGCCGTCACGCTGTGGGCGGCCAGCAGCGGCATCAGGGCCGGCTTGGTGGCGTTGCGCAGCACCGGCGAGCCGGACAGGATCGCGCCCAGGTGCGCCGCCGAGGTGGCCGCGAAGCCGCCGAGCAGGCCGGCGGCCGGGCGCAGGCGCCCGCCGAGGACGGCACGGGTGGTCGTACGGATGCTCATGCGGCTGCGGACCTCCGGGGTGGGGCGGGACGGCACGGGGGTGGGACGTAGAGGGGCGGGACGTCGCGGGGTGGGACGTCGCGGGGTGGGACGTGCGGGCGGGACCGACCCTAAGCGACCGGCCGGTGCGGCGGAAGACCGGGGTTACCGGTGCGTAACCCCGGCGGGGAAGGGCGGATGACGGCGCGGCGGCGCGGCGCGCCCGGGCACGGGAGGTGGCGGAGGGCGGGCGGCCACTTTCGCGGCCGCCCCCGGCGCACGACCGGTAGCCGCCACCGGCTGCGCGGCCACCGTCTAGTCTGGTCTCCGACATGGAGCAGCAGGACTACGCGGTCGGCGCCACCCGGGTGGCCGCCGACCGGCCGGACGGGCGCGCGGGCGGAACGGGGCGGGGGAGCGCCGACGCCCTGCTCGCCGTACGCGGACCCGCTGCCGCGAGCCCCGTGGAACCCGCGGCCGCCGCCGGCCCGCCGGCCCGCACCGGCGAGGGCCCGTCCGATGCCGTGCCCGGCCCCCGCGCTGACGCCCCGCAGGCGCCGGCCGCCGCAGGCCACACCCCACGGCTGTCCCCCGACCCCGGACTGCTCCGGCTCGCCCACTGGTTCGCCGCCGCCGCCCCCGGCGCCGCCGACGACCTCTGCACCGCCGCCTTCGGCCTCTACCCGGCCCGCCACCTCGGCGCCGCCGCCGAAGCGGCCGCCGACCCCGGCGTCAGCTGGTGGCACGGCCCCACCGCGCACGCCGCCGCGGCCCTGCGCGCCCGGGAGGCCCGCACCGCCGGCGCGCTGCGCCGCGCCCGCCGGGACGCCTCCGCGCTGCCCGTCGTCCGGTCAGGCGCCAAGCCGGGCGGGCCCGGCCGGCACCGCAGGCCCGAACGGCCCCGCCCGGTGCCGGGCGGCCGGGACGGCGCCGGCCAGGACGCCCCCGCGCCCGGCCCGGCCGGCCCGCCCGCAGCGGACCCGCTCGCCGCCGAACGCCGGATCGCCGCACGCCTGTTGCTCGCCCACCCGCTGGTCTCCGCGGCCGGCCCGCACGCCGACGGCTTCCCGCTGATCCACCGTCACCGCGACTGGCTCACCGAACGCTTCGACACCCTGCTCGGCTACCGCCTCGCCGTCGGCCCCCGGCACGCCCGGCTCTACAAGGCCGGCCTCGGCCCGGGCACCGCCCGCCGCCTCGTGCACCCCGCCACCGGCGTGCCCTTCACGCCCGCCGGCTACGCCCAACTCGCCCTCGCCCTGGCCCTGCTCGTCGACGCCCCGGGGCAACTGCCGCACGGGCGGCTGCTGGACGCCCTGCGCACCGCCGCGCCCGGGCTCGCCGCCACCGCGGCCGAGCGCGCCGCGGCCCTCGCGGTGCTGGCCGACTGGCAGGTCCTCGACGGCCTGCCGGCGGACCCGCAGGACCGGGGCGACGGCCGGGACGAGGCCGACGGGCCGGATCCGGCCGGGCCGCCGGACGGGGCCGCCCCCACTGCTGCGCGCGGGGCCGTGCTGCTCACCGTCGACCGCGAACTCGCCCGCGCCGTCCCGGTCGGCCCGCCCGCCCTCGCCGCCGACGCCGCCGACCTCGTCCGCCGGGCCGCCGAGGCCGAACCCGCCACCGCCGTGCGCCGCCTGCTCGCCGAGACCCCCGCCGTCCTCGCCGCCGACCTGCCCGAGGACCGGCGGGCCTGGCTGCACGAGCACCGGCTCAGCGGCCCGGCCGCGCTCGCCGAGTTCCTCGGCCTGGAGACCGAGCTGCGGGCCGAGGGCGTCGCCCTGCTCGACCCGGCCGGCGAACTCACCGACCTCGCCCTCCCCGGCGCCGACACCCACGCCCAGGCCGCCCTGCTGCTGCTCGAACGCCTCGTCGAGGAGGTCCGCCCGCTGCCCGGCGAGCCCACCTGCGGCGACGGAGTCCCCATCCCCGACGCGCTGATAGACGGGCTCCTCGGCGACATCGCCGACGAGTACGCGCTCCCGGCCGGCTGGCGCCGCGACTACCTCGCCGACCGCACCGCGCTGCGCCGCGACGCCCTCGACCTGCTCCACGGGCTCGGCCTGATCGCTCCCACCCCGCGCGGCACGTGGCCCCCGGGCTGGCTGCTGCGCCCGCCCGCGGCCCGCTACGCGCCCGCTCCGGACCTGCGCCCCGCCCCCGGCACCGGCCGCCACTCCCGCCCGGCCGGAGCCGACGCGGGCTGCGGCGAGGCCGACCCGGTCTGAGACGGCCGCAGCCCCCGCGGGCCGCTCCCGGTCGGGTGGCGGCGTGCGGGGGCTGCGCAGGACTGCGGCGCGTGCCCGGTGCGGAGCCCGGTCCGGGCCGGACAGCGGAGGGGACGGCCGAGGGGACGGCCAGGGGGGCGGCGGGGCCGCTATCTGCTCGCGGTGACGGTGGCCACGGTCCCGTGCTCGACGGTCTCCACGGTGGCGCCGACTCCGAGGGCGCCGAGGGTGATGGAGGCGAGGACGGCGGTGCAGGCGAGCAGGCGGCGGTGGCGCTGGGGGAGCGGGAAGCGCGGTTCCTGGTCGGGCGCCTGAGGGCTGGCGTTCATGACAGGGAGGGTTCCAGGGCGGTGTGAACGGTCGGTACGCGCGGGTGAAGTCCGGACGGGGGTTGGGCGTCGGTTGGCCGCGTACGCCCCACCGCGGCCCGGGTGGGGCGTACGTGCTGGTCAGCGGGGTGGCGTCCGTTCGGCGAGGGCCTCCCCGACGGCGACCTTGACGGCGTCCCGCAGGCCGTGCGCGGGGTGCAGCCGGGACGGCCCGGCGGCCGGGTCCTCGCGGAGCTCCTTGATCAGGCAGACGCAGAGCAGCAGCATCACCACCACGAACGGCAGCGCGACCAGGATGGTGGCGTTCTGCAGCGCGGTGAGCCCGCCGGCCAGCAGCAGGGCGGCGGCGACCCCGCCCATCAGCACGCCCCAGACGACCACCAGCCAGGTGCGCGGGTGCAGCGAGCCGCGGCTGGAGAGCGAGCCGAGCACCAGGGACGCGGAGTCGGCGCTGGTGATGAAGAAGGTCATCACCAGGAGCACGGCGACCACGCTGGTGACCGAGCCGAGCGGCAGCGAGCGCAGCATCTCGAAGAGCGAGGCCTCGGCGCCCTGCGGGATGGTCGCGACGAGGTCGGCCGCGCCGGTGGTGACCTGCCGGATCGCGGTGCCGCCCATCACGCAGAACCAGACGACGGTGGCCCCGCTCGGCACCAGCAGCACGCCGAGCAGGAACTGCCGGATGGTGCGGCCGCGCGAGATGCGCGCGATGAAGGTGCCGACGAAGGGAGCCCAGGACAGCCACCAGGCCCAGTAGAAGACGGTCCAGGACCCCAGCCAGGTCTCGTCGGTGAAGGCGCCGGTCTGGGTGGACATGACCAGCAGGTCCGAGAGGTAGCCGCCGACGGAGGACGGGATCGCGTCGAGCACGAAGACCGTCGGGCCGAACACGAAGACGAACAGCATGATCAGCGAGGCCAGCACGACGTTCGAGGTGGAGAGCCACTTGACGCCCTTGTGGACGCCGGAGAACGCCGAGAGCACGAAGGCGGCGGTGAGCGAGCCGATGATGACCAGCTGGGCGTTCTGGGTGTTGCGCACCGAGGAGATGTAGCCGAGGCCGTCGGCGACCTGCAGCGCGCCGAGGCCCAGGCTGGTCGCGGAGCCGAAGACGGTGGCGAGGACGGCGAGCAGGTCGATCGCCCGGCCGGCCCAGCCGTCGGCGCCGCGCTGCCCGATCAGCGGGACGAAGGCGGCGGAGACGCGGTTGCCACGGCCCTTGCGGAAGGTGGTGTAGGCGAGGGCGAGCCCGCCGACCGCGTAGATCGCCCAGGGGTGCAGGGTCCAGTGGAAGAGCGAGAACTCCAGGGCCTGCTGGGCGGCGGCCGCGCTCTGCGGCTCCACGCCGGAGCCGGGCTGCGGGGCGGCGAACAGCTGGAGCGGCTCGCCGACGCCGTAGAACATCAGGCCGATGCCCATGCCGGCGCTGAACATCATGGCGACCCAGGCGAGGGTGGAGAACTCGGGCACGTCGTCGTCGCGGCCGAGCCGGATGCGGCCGAAGCGGCTGAACGCGAGCAGCACGGTGAGCGCGAGGAAGACGTCCGCGGCCACCACGAACAGCCAGCCGAAGTTGTGCAGGACCCAGCCGAGCGCACTGGAGGAGGTCCGGCCGAGGGAGTCCTGGGCGAACACGCCCCAGGCGACCACGCCCAGCACCAGGACGGCGCTGATCCCGAAGACCGCCCGGTCGGCGGGCAGGGTCGCGGCGGGCTCGTCGGGCTCCTTCACGCGCGGCGCGGACGGCGGCGACTGGCTGCTCATCGGGCGGACCTCTCGTACCTCGGGGGCGGAGCTGGGGTGCCGGCACGGTCGGGGCCGAGCCGTATGTCGCACTATGTCCAGTTCGTGCCGCGAGGGGCGGGAGGGCGCGCCGGGAGGGCGGGCCCGGGGCGCGCCCGGAGGACGCGCCGCGGCGGCCCCGGACGGGCCCTGCGGTCCGTCAGGCCGCCCGGCCGGCCGCGTGGTCGGCGACCGGGGCGTGCGCGGTGGCCAGGTAGCGGGAGAGCGCGCGGCGGCTGCGGCTGAGCTCCTCGATCCGGGTGTCCAGGTCGGAGAGCTCGCCGCGCAGGGTGGCCAGCAGGTCGGGGCAGGCCTCCAGGACCGGGACGGGGCCGCTGGCGCAGGGGAGGAGCTCGGCGATCACCCGGGTGGTCAGGCCCGCCCCGAGCAGACTGCGGATCTGCCGGACCCGGACGGTGTCCTCCTCGCCGTACTCGCGGTAGCCGGCCGCGGTGCGGGCGGGCCGCAGCAGGCCCTGCTCCTCGTAGTAGCGGAGCAGACGGGTGGAAACCCCGGTCAGCCGGGCGAGTTCTCCGATACGCATGACCGGGCGAACACCCGCCGGACGTAGGGCATTCCCGGCGGCGGCGGCCCGTCCCGGCCGCCGCCGTGCACCGCCGCGGGCTCAGTCCTCGACGAACTCCAGGACCAGTTCCCGCAGTCGGGGCAGTTGCTCGACCATCGGCAGGTGCCCGCAGGGGAGTTCGACGAAGCGCGCGCCGGGGATGCCCTCGGCCAGGGCGCGGTGCTGGGACGGCGGGACGAGGCCGTCCTCGGCGGTGCCGACCACCAGCGCCGGGACGGTGACGGCGGCCAGCTCGTCGCGCACGTCGGCCCGGCCGGCCAGCCGGAACTGCTGCTTCAGGCCGGCCGGGACGGGGCCGCCGAGCGCCTCCTGGAGGGCGGCGAGCCCGTCGGCGGGCAGCGCCTCCACCCAGGTCTCGCCGAGGACGACCGTCAGCACCAGACGGGCCAGGTCGGCGGGCCGGTCGGCCAGTTCGGCGACGAGGTCGGCGAGCAGCCGCAGCCGCGCCGAGCCGCCGGCCACGCCCGAGAGCAGGAACAGCGAGCGGACCCGGCCGGGGTGGCGGGTCGCGGCCCGGACGGCGACGGCGGCGCCCAGCGAGTAGCCGGCCAGGTCGAAGGTGTCCAGGCCCTCCTCCACGGCGGTGGCGACCAGCCGGTCGGCGAGCCCGTCCAGGGTCGGCTCGTCCGGTTCGCCGGGGGTGTCGCCGGAGCCGGGGAAGTCGGGGGCGACGACGGTGCGGTGGGCGGCGAGGTCGGCGATCAGCGGGCCCCAGTTGTCCCGGGCGCTGCCGCCGGCGCCGTGCGCGAGCAGCAGGCCGGGGCCGGAGCCCTGGACGATCCGGGCGAGCGGGGCGGGGACGGACGGCATGACGGCTCCTCGGGGCACTGTTTCGGGGCGGCGGCGGACCTGCGCCGACGACGGAACGGTAGGTGTTCACACCGGTGGGAAGGTCAAGCCCCGGATCGCGGATCCGCCTGACGGGCGGTCGGCCACGCCGTAGGATCCGGGACCGTGACCGGGGGACGCCGCGCCGTGGTGCCGACCGGGCGGACCGCCGCCCGGGCCGGCGGGATGCCGCCGCGCCGTCCGCTCGGCTGTTGTCCGGGCCGCCGCGCCCGCCGCCAGGCCTGTCGATCCGGCCGCTGACCCGCTCCGGGCCCCCTCGAGGCCCCCTCGAGCGGCCCGCTGCCGAATGACCCTGCCGAACGACCCCCCGAGGGCCCTGACGCACCCCGCCGCACCCCGGGCCGGGGCGGGCCCGGCCGGCCCCGCCCCGGCCCGCCGCGCGTCCACCGCCGAACCGCCTACCCTGAGAAACGAAGGAGTGCCGCCGATGGCAGCCGAGGTCCAGACCCCCGCCACGCCGTCCGACCGGGCCCCCGCGCTCGACGAGGCCGCCTACGACCGCCTGCGCCGGCGCCAGTGGCTGGCCGGTGAGGCCCGGGCCGACGGCGTGGACCGCCGGACGCTGCTGCGGATGCTCGCCGCCGCCGGGGCGCTCGCCGCGCCCGCCCTGGCCGCCCCGGTGCTGGCCCCGGCCCGGGCGGCCGCCGAGGAGGTGCCCAGGCCCGTGCCCGGGATCGTCAAGCCGCTGCCCGCCGAGTGGTTCGTCCCGCGCGGCACCAACGCCGAGATGCGCTGGGACGCGCTGCGCGACGCCGACGGCGACGCCGCCGTCGGGCGGCACGTCCCGGTGGAGCGGTTCTTCGTCCGCAACCACACCGGGACCCCGCTGATCGACCCGGACACCTGGCGGCTGAAACTGTTCGGGACCGGCCTGCGCGGTGCCCCGGCGGCCGGGCAGCCGGTGGAGTTCGGCCTGGAGGACCTGCAGGACCTGCCGTCCACCCGGATCAGCGCGCTGATCGAGTGCGCCGGCAACGGCCGCAGCTTCTACGCGAGCCAGCAGGGGCAGGCCGTCCCGGGCACGCCGTGGACCCTCGGGGGCATCGGCTCGGCGAGCTGGCGGGGCGTCCGGCTGGCCGACGTGCTGCGGGCGGCCGGGCTGACCCGGGCGGCCGTGGACGTGCTGCCGGCCGGTCTCGACCCGCACTACGTCACCGGCGGCACCGACCTCGGGCCGGTGCGCCGGCCGCTGCCCGTCGCCAAGGCGCTGGACGACGTGCTGCTCGCCTACGAGATGAACGACGAGCCGCTGACCCCCGACCACGGCGCGCCGGTGCGCCTGGTGGTGCCCGGCTGGGTGGGGATCGCCTCGATCAAGTGGGTGGGCACGATCGAGGTGGCCGACCACCCCCTGTACTCGCCCTGGAACACCGACTTCTACCGGCTCTGGGGCCCCGACTACCCGGCCGCCGGCACCGCGCCGATCACCACCCAGGTGGTCAAGAGCGCCTTCGAACTGGCCCGGGGCGCGGTGCTGGAGGCCGGCCGCGGCCACCGGCTGCACGGGCGCTCGTGGTCCGGCGCGGCCCCGGTGCGCACGGTCGAGGTGAGCACGGACGGCGGCCGCAGCTGGCGGCGCGCCGACCTGCGGGACGAGCCGCGCGCCCACGACTGGACGCGCTGGAGCGTCGACTGGCGCCCCGAGGGCCCCGGCGCGTACGAGCTGCGGGCCCGGGCGACCGACCGCCGGGGCAACGGCCAGCCGGAGCGGGCGGTGTTCAACCGGGAGGGCTACCTGTTCGGCGCGGTGGTGGCCCACCCGGTGACGGTGGCGTAGCCGCCGCGGGCGCCCTGGCCGGGGTCGGGGTCGGGGCCGGGACCGGGCCCCGCCCGCGCCGCGCCCTGCCGCCCGTGCCGGTTCCGGCCGGGGCGTGCCGGTTCCCGCCCGCCGCCCCGCGGCGGCCCGGTGCCGGTCGCCGGGCCGCGGCGCGGGCGGGGCCCGGCGGAGCCGTCAGGTGCGGTGGCCGGTGGGCTGGACCTCGTACGGCACCGGGTACGACGGCTCGTACGGGTTCAGCACCAGCCGCACCACGTCCTCGAGCCGCCGCCTGGCGTCTCCGAGGGTCGTGCGGCCGGTCACCCAGGCGGTCAGCTCGCCCTGCCAGGCGTGCGCGACGATGTGCCGCACCAGTTCGCTGGCCGCCGCCGGCACCTCCGTCGTCACGGCCTGGAGGGCGGTGCTGTCGGCCCGGGCCATGCCCTGCAGCGCCTCGCTGGCGAACGGGTCGGTGGAGGCGGCGACGGCCACCCGCAGCCGGGCCAGTTCGGGCTGGCGCTGGTAGGCCCGCATGCCGCCGCGGACGAAGCGCACCGCCCGGTCGGTGGCGCCGAGCCCGGCGCGCGGGCCGCGCAGCTCCGCCACCAGGTCGGCCAGCAGTCTGCGGTGCCACTCGGCGATCGCGGCCGCCAGGAGGTGGTCCTTGGAGGAGAAGTAGCGGTACGCCGTCCCCAGGGCGACTCCGGACCGCTCACAGACCTGCTTCATCTGCAGCCGCTCGACGCCGATCTCGTTCACCAGGGCGAGCGCGGCCGCGATCAGGCTTTCGCGGCGTTCGAGCTGACGCGGAGACATCGCCTCCACCGGCCGTGGTGACAGGTCAACCTTGGTCACCCGCACCATGATACGGGCCGGGGCCGCTCAGGAGTATGACGCCGACCGGCCCCCTTCCGTTCGCCGGGTGGTCACCGGCGTGCCCGGGGGGCCCGGTCGTGCCCGGGGGCGGGCCGGTTCCGCGGGCCCGCCGGGCCCGCGCCCCGGGCGGCGCGGGTCAGCGCAGCCGGCGCAGCAGCGCCTCCTGGACGGCGGAGGCGACGAGGTTCCCGTCCCGGTCGTAGAACTCGCCGAGCGACAGCCCCCGGCCGTCCGAGGAGGACGGGCTGCGCTGGGCGAACAGCAGCCACTCGTCGGCGCGGAACGGGCGGTGGAACCACATCGCGTGGTCGAGCGAGGCGATCAGCAGCCGGGGCGGCTCGCTGCGCTGGAAGAAGTTCGGCTGCTCGTGCAGCCCGGAGGTGGAGGCCAGGGTCAGGTCGGACAGGTAGGTGAGCGCGCAGACGTGCAGCAGCGGGTCGCCCTCCGGCAGCGGGGAGGCGATCCGCATCCAGACGAACTGCTGCGGCATCCCGGGCACGGCCGGCGGCACCCCGGGCGCGTCGGACGGCACGAAGCGCAGTTCGAGGTCGCGGAAGCCGCCGGTGCGCAGGATCGCCGCGCGCAGCGCCGGGTCCCAGGCCGAGAAGGCGTCCGGCAGCGACTCGGGGCCGGGGACAGGGGGGATCGCCCGGTGCCGGTCGCCGGCCGGCTCGGCGCGCTTGAAGGAGGCGGAGAGGCTGAAGATCGCGTTCTGGTTCTGCAGCGCCGTCACCCGGCGGGTGGTGTAGGAGACGCCCTCGCGGACCCGCTCGACCTCGTAGCGGATCGGCTGGGTCGGGTCGCCGGGCAGCAGGAAGTAGCCGTGCAGCGAGTGCACCGCGCGCCCGCCGTCGCAGGTGCGCCCGGCGGCGACGAGGGACTGCGCGGCGACGTGTCCGCCGAAGGCGCGCATCGGGGCCCCGGCGTGGCAGTGGCCCCGGAACGTGTTCTCGTCCAGGCGCTCGATCTCCAGCAGTCCGGCGAACGAGCCGGTGGGCCGGGTGGCGCGGATTTCCTGTTCGGTCAGGTCGGTCACGGGCCCATAGTGGCAGAAGCCAACCGTGCCGCGGTGTGACCTGGGTAACGTCCAGGGGTCCTTCCGTCGGGTAGAACCTGTTCCAGTGCGGTCGCGGGCCGACGGATTGTCAGTGCCCTCACCTAGCGTGCTCGGCATGACGCAATCCGCACACGCGTACGCCTATCTGCGTCCGTCCGCCGTCCTCGACGGCGCCGGCGGGCGGCACCTCGACCTGGCCACCTCCGGCGGCGCCACCCCGCTCGGCGCGGCGGCCAACCCGCGCTTCTTCGCGGGCTTCCTGACGGACCCGGCACCGGCCGCCGCCGCGCTGCTCGCCGTGGCCGACGTCGCCGCCGCCCGCTACTACCAGCCGCAGCTGCGCGCCTCGCTCGACCCGGTCGTGACGGCCAACGGGGACCGGCTGCGCTTCGAGTCCTTCTCCGGCTGCTGCGGCGTCTACGCCCGGCTCGACGTGCTCGGCGCCGGCCTGGACGGCGACGACATCGGGCACGGCACCACCAACGTCGACGTCAACAACCCGCTGCGCGAGGCCCTGACCAGGATCGGCCCCGCCGACCCGCTGCATCTCGCGGTCGGGCCGGACGCCCTGGAGGTCACCACCTTCGACGGGCCGCTGGTCGAGAAGAAGGTCCCGCTGCCGGAGCGCTGGCTGCGCGGATTCGCCGAGACGCAGGTCGTCGCCGCCGGCTTCGACCTGCGCGCCGAGCTGCCCGCCGCCGAGGCGGTGCGCTTCCTGCGCTCGCTCCCGCGCGGCGGCCGCAGCAGCGTGCTGCGGGTCGTCCCCGCCGGGCGGACGCTGCGGCCCACCACCCGGCCGGTGCCCGGCGCGGTCTGCCTGCCCGGGCCCGAGCGGCTCGCCGCGCTGCAGCGCGTCCTGCGGCACGCGACGGCCCTGCGGGTCTACGGGCCCGCCGCCGGCGACGCCCCGGCGGCCTCGGCCTGGGAGGTGGTGCTGCCCGGCATGCGGCTCACGCTCACCCTCTCGCCCGACGCCTCCCGGGGCTTCTCCGGCGAGGGCGGGGTGCTCGGCGCGCTCGCCACCGGCACCGTCGACCAGGACGCCGAGCTGGTCGCGGTGCTGCTCGCCTGGGAGCCGCGGATCGAGGTCGCCGACCTCGCCGAGCAGTCCGGGCTCACCCCCGCGCGGGTGCGCGCCGCCCTCACCAGGCTCGGCACCGCCGGGCAGATCGGCTACGACACCGCCGAGGCCGCGTTCTTCCACCGGCAGCTCCCGTACGACGCGGGGCGGGCCGAGGCGGCCAACCCGCGGCTGCGGGCCGCGCGGGCCCTGGTCGCCGCGGGTGCGGTGCGGCTGGAGCCGGGCGGCGCGACGGCCGTCGTCACGGTGGACGACCACATCCAGCGGGTGCGCACGGACGACACGGGGCGCGCCTCCTGCACCTGCCTGTGGTGGGCCAAGTACCGGGGCGGGCGCGGGCCGTGCAAGCACGCGCTGGCCGTCGGCATGGTGCGCGAGGCGGCCGGCCGGGGCGCGCAGCAGGGGCGGGCCGCCGGCGCGGCGCAGGGGGCCCGGGGGGTCCGGGCATGAGCGGGGCGGGAGGCGTGACGGTGACGGCGGACGTGGAGACGGGCGTGGCGGCAGGAGGGGCGGGCGTGACGGGTGCCACGGGGGCGGTGACGGCGGAGGCGGAGGGCCGGCCGGACGGCGTGGCGCGCCTGCTCAGGGCCGTCCGGGGCGGGCGGATGTCGCTGATACCCGCCCTGGTCGACGACCTGGACGCGGCCCAGCGGCGGCAGTGCCTGCCCGCGCTCAAGGCCCTGCGCAAGGAGCTGCGCGACGACTGGTCGAACGACGGGATCGGCGCCCGGGGCGCCCTGCTGCTCGCCGGGGCGGGCTGCCACACCGGCCCGGCCGGCGCCGCCACCTGGCTCGCCGGGCGCGACTTCACCGGGCGCGACTGGGCGCGGCACCCGGCCCTCGGCCGCCTCGTCGAGGCGCAGCCGGTGGAGTGGCAGATCGAGGTGGCGACCAGGCTCGCCGCCCGGTCGGCCTCGGGCTGGGGCCGGTCGATGTACCCGCTCGCGGAGGCCGTGGTGCGGCGCACCGGCTGTGCGGTGCCGCAGGACGAGCCCTTCGTCCGCGAGTGGGCGAGCTCCGTGCGCCAGGGCGGCGGCCCGCAGCCGACCGTCGCGGCGCTGCTGCGGGCGGACGCCTTCACCCCGGTGCTGGCGCCCCGGGTGTTCGAACTCGACGACATCGGGTGGATGCTCTCCTGGCAGCGCAGCCCCCGCCCCGGGGACTCCTGGCCGGAGGCGTTCGCCGAGCTCGCCGCCACCGGCGAGCTGGACCGCGCCGAGCTGCTCGACGCCTGCCTGGCCCGGCTGCTGCGCGGCGGGAAGTCCCCCGACCAGCGGGCCTTCCTCGACGTGCTGCGCGCCCTCGCCCCGACCCCCGAGGAGTACGCGGCCCGCGTCCGGGACGTGCTGGCGCTGCTCGACGCGCCGTCCGTGATCGCCGGACACGCCCAGGAGGTGCTGGTCGGGCTGGACGAGGCCGGGCTGACCGAGCCCGAGGTGCTGGCCGAGGCCTCGGCGGTGGTGCTGTTCCGGACGGAGAAGAAGCTGGTGCGCGCCCAGCTCGGCTGGCTGGACCGCGCGGCCAGGCGCGAGCCCGCGCGGTCCGGGCCGGTGGTGCTCGCGGCGTCCGCCGCGTTCGGGCACCCGGACCAGGGCGTCCAGGAGCGGGCGCTGCGGGTGGTCGCCAAGCACCTGCGCGCGGCGGGCGAGGCCGTGCTGCCCGAGCTCCGCCTCGCCGCCGAGGCGCTGAACCCCGCCCACCACCCGCGGGCCGGCGAAGTGCTCGGCGCCCCGGTCGGCGGCGAGGACCCGGACACCGGGTGGGACGAACTCCTCCCGCCCGCCCCGCAGCCGCGCCCGCTCGGCGCGCCGATCGCCTCCGCCGCCGAGGTGGCGGAGGAGCTGTCCGCCCTGCTGGCCGCCGAGAGCCCGGACGTCGCGGTCTTCGAACGGGTGCTGGACGGCCTGGTCCGCCAGGCCCACCTGGACCGCGCCGCGCTCGCCGAGGCCCTGGAACCGGTCCGCCGGGTCCACCCGTGGAGCGGCGTGGGGCGCTGGTACGACTGCACGCCCCGCGACGTCCTCCACGTGGCGGCCGCGGTCGCCGGCGAAACCCCGCCGCACCGGGGGGTCCGGGACCTCCCCGGCGGCAAGGGCCGTTCGCCGCTGCGCAGCCAGAACAACACCGTGTACGGCACCGTCCTCGCCGCCCGGATGGAGGAGGCCGCCCGGCAGGTCGCCGCGGACCGGCCCCCGTTCCTGCTGGCCACCCCGACCGACACCACCGGAGCGGTCGCCGCCGGGGTGCTGGTCGAACGGCTCGCCGGGTACGAGGCGGCCGGCGTCACCCCGGGCCGGGCCGACCTGTGCGCCGCGCTGCTGCGGGCCGCGCCCACCTCGGACGCGGAGGTGCTGCGGGCTGCCGGGGAGCTCGGCTCGCCCGCCGGGCGGTGGGTCGCGCACTGGCTGCGCACCGGGGGCCTGCCCGACCAGCCGTCCGAGCGGGTGTACTTCGCCCCCGGGCGGGGCTCCCGGCACGGCCGGATCTACGGGGAGCGCTGGTGGGAGGACCTCCAGCGGGTAGCCGTCGCCCAGCCGGGCGCCGGCGCCGGGCCGAAGGGGCCGGACGGCGAGCGGCTCGCCCCCGAGTTCCGGGCGCTGCTGGAGGGCACCGAACCCAGCGCGGCCCGGGTCCGCAAGATCGCCGAATGGCCCTGGTGGCCCACCGCGCACTGGGCCGCGATGCTCCCGTGGCACCGGGAGGAGCTGGCCGCCCGCTGGCTCGACCACTTCGCCGGCGGCGCCGACCGGGACGCCCGGGACACCGCGCGGCTGCTGCCGGCCCTCGCCGAGGCGGGCGGCCCGGCCGGGCTGGCCCTGCACCTGGCCGTGGCGTACGGGCTGGGCGCCCGGGACGCGGAGGACCGGACGGCGGCCGTCGACGCCCTGCTGGTGCTCGCCGCGCGCGGTGAGCTGGACGGCGCGCTGCTCGGCCGCGAACTGGGCGTGCTCGTCGGCCCCGGTACGGTCAAGGCCACCCGGCTCGCCTCGGCGCTCGCCCTGGCGGCGGGCACCGGCGCCTACGGGACGGTGTGGTCGGTGCTCGGGGCGGCCCTGCCGGGGCTGCTCGGCGGCGCCGAACAGTCCGCGCGGGGCCTCGGCGACCTGCTCGCCCTCGCGGCCGACTGCGCCCGGCGCACCCGCGCCCGCGGCCCGGTGGCCGAGGTGACGGCCACGGCGGAGCGCGCCGGGTCGAGCCGGGTGGTCAAGGAGGCCCGGATCCTGCGGGACGTCCTCGCGGCGTGAGGCACTGACGGCTGGTGGCTGACGGGTAGCGGCTGACAGATGACAGCTGACAGATAACAGCTGACAACTTTCAGCGAACAGATTTCAGCGAACAGACTTTGAAATCTGTTCGCTGAAATCCGTTGCCGCCGCCCGCTCGCGCACCGGGGCCGCCGCCGCCCGCCCGTCCCGGACCAGTGGCTCGACGGCGCGCGTCGCGGCGGCGACCGCGACCGCACGCCACCAGAGCCGCAGTGCCGGAGGGTCGGCCGGCTCGAAGGGCTTGCCGGGCCGGGGCACCGCCAGCCGGGCGCCGAGCGTCTGGGCGGCCGTGACCACCCGTTCGGCGGGCTCCTCCCAGGGGTGCGGCGCCAGGCTGAAGGTGCACCAGTGGATCGGCAGCATCAGCTCGCCGCCCAGGTCGAGGTGGGCCTGCACGCCCTCCTCCGGCGTCATGTGCACCTCGGGCCAGAAGTCGCTGTACGCGCCGACCTGCATCATCGTCGCGTCGAAGGGCCCGAGTCGGCGGCCGATCTCGGCGAACCCGGGGAAGTACCCGGTGTCCCCGCTGTGGAAGATCCGGTGGTCCGGGCCGGCCACCACCCAGGACGCCCAGAGGAACAGCGCGCTGGTGCGCGGTCCGCGGCTGCAGTAGTGGCGCGCCGGTGTGGCGGTCAGGGTGAGCCCGGCGACCTCGGCGGACTCCCACCAGTCCAGTTCGACGATGCGCCGGGCCGGCACCCCCCAGTGCTCCAGGTGCGCCCCGACCCCGAGCGGCACCGCGAACACCGCGTCGGTGTCGATCAGCGCGCGGACGGTGGCCATGTCGAGGTGGTCGTAGTGGTCGTGGGAGACCACCACCACGTCCACCGGCCCGAGTTCGGACAGCGGCAGCGGCATCGGGTGCAGCCGCTTGGGGCCGGTCCAGGCGAACGGGGAGCAGCGCTCGCCCCACACCGGGTCGAGCAGCACCCGCCGCCCGCCGATCTCGGCGAGCACGGTGGCGTGGCCGAGCCAGGTCAGCCGCAGTCCGGACTCCGGGGGCGTCGCGAGGTCGACCGGCAGCAGCCGGTGCACCGGGACGGCGGCGGCCGGCGCCCGGCGGGTCTTGTCCCCGGTCAGCTGGGCCCGGGTGACCTCCAGCGGGCTGCGCTCGTAGACGAGCCGGCGGGTGGGCACCGGGTTGCGGAAGGCGCCGTCGGCGAACTGCGGGGAGCGGTGGATGCGGGCCAGCCGCTCGCCCTTCGGGTCGGCGCCGAAGGCCTCGGCCCGGACCCGGTGCCAGGCCGCGCGGGGCAGTGCGGCCAGTCCAGGTGCGGCGGGACCGGCGGCAGGGTCGGAGGACGGCGGGGCGAGCTGCGAGGAAAGACCGGCGAGGCGGGCGAACCAGGGGGCTGGGCGGGGCACGGCTCCTCCAAGGACGGTCACGGCTACCGGGCGTGCCGGGGCGCGTACCTCGGTGGCTGGTGAGGCCACTGCGGTACGACAACCATCTCGTCGGAGGTTACTCGCCGCAGGTCGGCCGGACCTGGTGGACGGCTCGAGGCGGGCCAATCGGCGTACCCGACCGCCCTCCACCGCCCCGGACCACCCCGCGGCGGCGCCCCGGACCACCCCGCGGCGCCGGCCGGGGGCGACCCGTGGAGCCGGCCCGGCGCCCCGGCCGTCGGTCCGGGCCGGAACGCGCCGCCCCGGACCCGCGCCCGCTACGCGTAGAACCGCGTGATCGTCTCCGCGACGCAGTGCGGCTTGGTGCTCTCCGCGCTGGTGATGGTGAACCGCACCACGGCCTGGACCCCGCCCGCCACCTCGGTGGCCGATACCAGCTCGGCGGTGGCCCGGATCGCCGTGCCCACCGGCACCGGTGCCGGGAAGCGGACCTTCTCCGAGCCGTAGTTGAGCGCCATCCGCACGCCCTCGACGCTGTAGCACTCCTTCGCCAGCACCGGGATCATCGACTGGGTCAGGTAGCCGTGCGCGATGGTGGAGCCGAACCGGCTCTCCTTGGCGCGCTCCGGGTCCACGTGGATCCACTGGTGGTCACCGGTGGCCTCGGCGAACAGGTCGATCTGCCGCTGCTGGATGGTGTGCCACTCGCTGGTGCCCAGCTCGGTGCCGACGGCGGCGGTCAGGTCGGCGAGGGAGGCGAAGCTCGTCACGGTGTGCTCCTGGAGGGGGCGTGCCCGGGGGAGAGGTGCAGGACGCCGGAAGCGTATGCCTACCCACCGGTATCTGTCAGGGGGTGACGGCGCGGCACCCGTCTCCCCGGCACCCGTCCGCTCGGCACTCGTCGGCCCGCCGGGCCCCACCGGCCCGGTCGGCCCCGCCGCCGGCCTCAGGACCGCAGCGCCCCGCGCCCCGCGGCGCCCTGCCCGGTCGGGAACAGCCGACGGCCGCTGACCAGCTCCGGCACCAGCGCGACGAACAGCGGCTCCGGATCGCCCACCCACGGCCGCAGGCCGGAGCGCAGCACCCGCCGCACCTGGTCGGGCTCGCGCACCACGTCGGCCCGTCCGTGCACCAGGACGCTCCAGCCGGTCCGGGTGACCGGGTCCAGCAGGTCCGCCTGGAAGGCCACCACCGTGCCGTCCAGCCCGCGCGCGGTCGCACTTCCCCGGCGCACGGCGAGCACCAGCCGCCCGTCCAGGACCTCGAAGGAGACCGGCAGGACGGCCGGAAGTGCGTGCTCGGTGTACACCACGCGCCCGACGGGCACGGTGCTGAGCAGCCGCAGGCACTCGGCCTCGCTCAGGGTCTCCACACGGTCCTCGCGCTCCATGCGACCGATCGTCCTCCGGTCGGCGTGCGCGCCGATAGGGCCCATGGTCCCGGAGCGGGCGGGCCGGGAGCCCCGTCGGCGGACGCCGGGAGCGGTAGCCTGCCCGGCGGTGGAACGGCACCCGCCCCCGCGCGCAGCGGCGGCGGGCGCGGCGGGCGACCCCGGGTGCGCCGGGGCCGGCGAGGGAGGGGCGGGCGTATGGCGGGCGGGGTCGACCTGGTGGTGATCGGGGCGGACGGCGGACCGGACCGGGGCTTCGGCGGTTCGGCACTGGCGCCGGACGGCGCCCGGCTGCTCGCCGAGGTGCTGCCGGGGATGTGCTTCGACGCGGGTGCGGCCGGCTGCCGGGTCACCGGGGTGGCGCCGGACGCGGACGCCAACGCGATGCTGACCGCCGTCCGGGACGCCGCCCAGCACCCGGGCCGCTGGCTGGTGGTGTGCCTGGTCGGCCAGTTGGTGGCCGACCCGCGCGGCCGCCGGCTCGCCCTGGTCACCGGCGGCAGCACCGCCGACAACGCCTACCGGCGCGGCCTGGCCTGGGACTGGGTGGTCAGCGCGATGGTGCACGGGGACCAGGAGGAGGCTTTGCTGCTGGTCGACGCGGTGGCCGACCGGGACACCTGGGCGGCGCTGGAGCGCGGTGGCGGCGAGGACGGGGCCGGTGAGCTGCTGAGCTACCCGCGCGTCCCGCTGTGGGGCCGGGTCGGCCGCTACGCCCCCGGCAGACGCGGCCGGGACGCCGTGCTGCCGGGCGGTGAGGGGTCGTTCAGCCGGGCCCTGACCACCGTCCTGCGCCAGGGCGTCCCGGGTGCTCCGGCCGCCGTCGCCCCGCTGGATCTCCAGCCCTCGGTGGCGGCGCTGATCGACGGTGCCGAACCGGCCGGTAGTTCGGGTGCGCCGGGCGCGCGCCTGCTCGTTCCGCCGCAGGGCGGGCGCCTCCTGATGCGCAATCGGGCCGCGGTCAGGGGCGCATTGGCCGGATTGTCGCTTTCCGAAGAACTGTTGGCCGTTCTGTGGCGGGAAAGTGCCCCGACGGAACCGCCTTCCGCGTAAGGTCAGGGGGCCTGAGGTGTTGCCGTGATGGGGTGGGTTGGCGAAGAATCGATCCCCAGCGGAAACACCGGCGGGACAGCGGAATTCTTCTGGCGGCCACGGATCACTGACCGGGTCGGTCGCGATGAGGTGGGGCGATGCGGCAGCGCGGAAATGTGTTGCGCCCTGGGGCGGTTGGGATCGGCGGGGTGGTTCTGGCGTTGCTCCTCGGGGCATGTGCGAGCAGTGGTGCCGGTGGTTCCGTCGATCGTCTCGGGACGGCTGCGCCCAGTGTTGCGGGAGTGGATCCGGTAACTCCTTCGGGTGGTTCGGTAAACGGCTCGATCGCGCCGACCGACGGGCCGGAAGGGGCGATGGGGCGGCTTGCCCTGAAGACGTATCAGGACTGGTGGCAGGCCCAGGCGGACGCATTCGGGCGAACGGATTCGGACGGATTCGCTCTGGAGACGTACTCCTCCGGCCGGGCGCTGGCCGATGCCCTGGTCGGTCTCCGCCAACTCCGCGACGCCAAACTGGTGATGACCGGAACTCCGCGGAATTCCGCCGCGGTGAAGACCATTGATCTCACATCCGATCCGCAGACCGCGGTGATCGAGGACTGCGTCGACGTGTCGGACTGGCGCCGCGTCGACGCCGTCACCCGCGCCGCCAAGGATCCGGGCCAGCGGCTGAACCGCTACGTCGCGACCGCGTCCCTGCGCTGGTTCCAAGCACGTTGGCTGATCTACGACTTCAAGCGGGAGGTGGACCGGACATGCTGAACGCGCTGAACACGACGAACCGGAGGAAGCCGAGTCCCAGGAAACCGGCCGGGCGGTTGGCGATCCTCGCGCCGTTGTCCGCCGGGTTGCTGCTGGCCTCGGCGATCACGGCGGCGGCGGACGAACCACCGGGTGGCGGCGCCGAACAGTGCTATCCGGACGTGATCTGTTCGGGGGTCAACTCCGGCGGGAAGAAGCCCGTCCCCGGCCCGAGCCAGCCCGGCGGCACCGGCGGCGGGGCCGAGGACGGCCCGCAGGTGTGCAGCTACCACGACCAGCAGTGGGCCTGCCACGATCCGGAGCTCGGCTGGTTCAACAGCGGCTCCGGCTGCTACTACCGCCCGCTGGACAACCCGCCCGCCGAGGGCGCCCCGGAGTGGCAGGGGCACAAGCCGTCCGAGGGCGCGCTCTACTCCAAGGTCTGCCCGCAGACGGGCGGCGGGATGGGCGGCGCCGAGATCGTGTTCGAGGCCACCACGCCGGCCGGTCCGCCGGTGCTGAACCTGGCGGACATCGGGGTCAGCTACGCCCACGAGATGCGCTTCCCGAAGCCGGCCGCGGGCGTCGCCCCCAAGGGCACCGCCGTGGTGAAGGCGCCGGTCTGGCTCTGGGTCGACAACGTCGTCGCACCGGCGCCCAAGACGCTCTCCGTCCCCGGCGCCTCGGTGACGGTCACGCCCCTGCTGAAGGGCGTGACCTGGGACTTCGGCAAGGACGTCACGGTGAACTGCGACACCGCCGGCACGCCGTACGACCCGAAGTACGGCGCGGCCAAGTCGCCCGACTGCGGCTACGAGTTCGCCGTCGGCTCGGCCAACCGCAAGGACGGCGTCTACGCGGGCACCGTCACGGCGAACTGGGTGGGGCACGTCGTGGTCACCGGGCCGAACGCGAAGACCTTCGACGTCAAGATCCCGCAGTCCACGGACATCAGGCTCAAGGTCGCCGAGGTGCAGGTCCTCAACTGACCCCGGGCCGGTCCACCCCGGAGCGGTCCGCCTCCGGCGCGGGCGTGGACCGGCGCCGGCACGGACGCGGGCCGAGCACGACTTCGACCCCCACGACTTCGACCCCCAGCACCAACGACCCGGAACGAGCACGAGGAAGGGCGGAACCCGGTGGAGAACCGTACATTCGCGACGCCGGGATCCGGCACACCCGCGGGCGCCGCGGTGTCCGTGGCGGTCCCGGACCAGGGAGCGGCCGCGGGTCGGGCCCGTGGCCGCGGCGCGGGCAAGGCCGGCGGCCGGGGCAAGGGCGCCGGCGCGGGCGGCGGCGCGGGCGGCGAGGACCAGCGCGCCGCGCCGCACACCCCCGGTCGTACCCTGCGGGCCCGGCGCCGCCGCCCGGCCGTGCTGGCGATGGCGGTCGCACTGATCGCGGCCGGCGGCCTGGGCGGTGCGGTGCTCTACAACAGCACCGGCCAGCGGGTCGCGGTGCTGGCGCTCGCCCGGGACGTCCCGTGGGGGCAGGTGATCACCGACGACGACCTGGTGGTGGCCCGGATCGCGGGCGATCCGGCGCTGCGGCCGGTCTCCGCAGTGGACCGGCGGACCGCGGTCGGCATGCGGGCCGCGACCGACCTCAAGCGCGGTGCCATGCTCACCCCGACCGACCTGGCGCAGAACCTGGCCGTCCAGCCCGGCCAGATCGTCGTCGGCGTCTCCGCCAAGCGCACCCAGCTGCCGGCCAGTCGGCTCCAGCCGGGGCTGCAGATCGTCGTCGTCTTCACCCCGGACAACAGCAAGGCGGACTCGATGCCCGCCACCGTCATCACCGTCGGCCGGGTGGACACCGACGGGAGCCAGGTCATCGACGTGGCCGTCGGTGCCGCGGACGGGCCCCGGCTGGCGCAGTGGGTGGCCGGCGGGCGGATCCAGGTGCTGCTGGCGCCGCGCGCCGCCTCGGCGGGCGGCGCGACCGCGGGCACCGGTGGTACCACGGGCACCGGCGGCACCGCCGCGCCGACCGCCCCGCCGAGCGGGGCCGCCACCGGGGCACCCTCCGGCGCGGCCACGGCGCCCGTGCCCCCCGCCGGGGCGGGTGGCGCCTGATGGCGGTGATCGCGGTGGCCGGCGGCCCGGGCGCGCCCGGCGCGACCACGACGGCCCTCGCCCTGCTGCTGGCCTGGCCGCTCGAGCCCGGCCGCCGGGTCCTGCTGGTGGAGGCCGACCCGGACGGCGGCGCCGTGCTCGCCGGCGCCCTGGAGGGCCGGGTCGAGGCGGTGTACGGGCTGCGCAACCTGGCCGTCGCCGACCGGCGCGGCCTGCTCGCCCAGACCATCTGGGAGCAGCTGATCGACCTGTCGCCCGACGGCACCGCCGAACGGCTGCTGCTGCCCGGCCTCACCGACCCCACCCAGGCACCCGGTCTCGCCTACACCTGGGAGCCGCTGATCGAGCTGCTGCACGGGCTCGAACCGCAGGGCTACGACGTCATCCTGGACCTCGGCCGCTCCGGCGCCACCGGTACGAGCGCGGTGCTGGCCCGCCGGGCGGACGTGGTGGCGGTGACGGTCCGCACCACGCTGCGCGGCCTGAGCTCCGCCCGCCCCCGGCTGTCCGCGCTCACCGAGGACCTCGCCACGGCGGGCACCGGCTCGGACGCGCTCGGGCTGCTGCTGGTCGGCGAGGGGCCCTACTCGGGCGCGGAGGTGTCGCGCGAGTTCGGGCTCCCGGTGCTGGGGCTGCTGCCGCACGCCGTCCGCACCGCCCGGGTGCTCTCCGACGGAGGGGACACCACCGACCGGCGCTTCATCCGCTCCGAGCTGATGCGCACCGCCCGTTCGGCGGCGGACGAGGTGCAGCTGCTGGTCCGGCGGCGGCGCCAGCGGCTCGCTCCGAACCCGGCGCCGGCGCCGGTGCCCGTGCCCGCCCTGCCCACCGCCCCGGACCGGGCCCAGCCGCAGGGCCCGGGGCCGTCCGTGCCCGGGCCGGTGGCGGCCCCCGCACCGGCGGCCTACCGCCCGACGACGGTCGGGTCACCGGCGGTCCCGGCGGAGGCGGTCCCGGCACAGGCGTACGAGTCGGCCGCCCACGGTGGGACGCCCCAGGCGCCCGCGGCGTACGGCGGGACCGGCTCCGGGGACGCGTCCTCCGCGCCGCCGACCTACGGCCAGGTGCCTTACGGCCAGGTGCCTTACGGCCAGGTGCCGTACGGCGAGGCGACGTACGGCGAGGTCGCGTACGGGCCGGTGACGCAGGGCCCGACGGCGTACGGCCCGGTGGGGCCCGGGCCGGTGGCGTACGGCCCCGTGGCGGGGGAGCAGCCCTCGTACCAGCCCCCGCAGCCCGTCCCGCCGGTGATCACCACCGGACCGGTGGCGCCGCTGGCCGGGCTGGCGCCCCAGCCCGCCGCGCCCGCGCCGTTCCCGGCGCACGTCCAGGCCCCGTACCCGGCGCAGCAGGCCCACCAGCCGTACGGCCGGCACGGCTCGTACGGCCCGCAGGAGCCTCAGCACCCGCAGGACCTGCAGGAGCCGCAGGAGCTGCAGCACCCGAAGGACCCGCCCGATCCGGTGAACGCGTCCGGCCGGGCCGGCCGGTCCGACCCGCAGGACCCCCACGGCCACCCGGCGGCCGCCCGGGACGAGCAGCAGTACCGGCTCCAGCAGCCGGCCGGGACACCCGACCAGCAGTCCGCCGACGGCCGGCGGCCGCAGACCCCCGGGGAGGTGCTCCGTGCGCGGTAGCCCCCTGCACCAGCACCCCACCGCCGACCCGGCCGCCCTGCCCTGGGCGACCCCGGCCTCGGCACCCGCTCCGGCACCCGTGCCCGGCCCCGCCGCGGCGCAGGCGTCCGCGACGGCGCAGGCCTACCGGCCCGGCCCCGTCGCCCCGCAGCCCGTTCCGCAGCCCGCCCCGCCGTACGCCCACCAGGGCGGCGCCGCGGCACCGACCGCCGTCCCGCCGGGGCTGCCCTCGCTGGACCTGCGCGGCGCCGCCACCCGGCCGGCCGTCGACCCGCAGGTGGCGCGCGAGCTCAAGCGCCAGGTCGCGGCCGAACTGCACCAGCAGATCACCCGGTTGACCAGCGCCTCCGGGTCCGAACCGGACCGCGCCACCCGCCGCCAGCGCGGCCGGGCGCTGATCGAGGAGGCCGTCGCCCGCTGGTCCGACGCCTACGCGCAGACCCACGGCATCCCGCCCACCCGCGAGCAGGACCGGGCGCTCGCCGAGGCGGTCTTCGACCTGCTCTTCCGGGCCGGGCGGCTGCAGCCCTACCTGGACGACCCGGAGATCGAGAACATCCTGATCAACGGCTGCGACGACGTGTGGATCTCCCGGGTGCACCAACCCCTGCGCCAGGTCCCGCCGGTGGCCGACAGCGACGCCGAACTCGTCGAGCTCCTCCAGGACCTGGCCCGCCAGCACGGCGGCGGTGAGCGCAGCCTCTCCACCGCCAGCCCGACCCTGGCGCTGCGCCTGGAGGGCGGCATGCGCCTGCAGGCGCTGACCGAGGTCACGCCCCGCCCGTACGTGGCGATCCGGCGCCACCGGGTGGCCTCGGCGACGCTGCCCGAGATGGTCGAACTCGGCACCCTGGACAGCACCCTGGCGGCCTTCCTGGCCGCCGCCATCCGGGCCCGCAAGAACGTGATGATCACCGGCACCCAGGGCGTCGGCAAGACCAGCCTGCTGCGCGCGATGGCCGCCGAGATCCCGCCGGACGAGCGGATCGGCACCCTGGAGTCCGAGTTCGAGCTGTGGCTGCACACCCTCGGGCACCTGCGCCAGGTCGTCCCGATGGAGGCCCGGGAGGGCAACGGGGAGCGCGTCGAGGGCCGGCTGGCCGGCGAGTTGACGATCGGCGACCTCATCCCGGCCGCGCTGCGGATGACCCTGTCGCGGATCATCGTCGGCGAGGTCCGCTCCGGCGAGGTCGTCCCGATGCTGCGGGTGATGACCAACGGCGAGGGCGGCTCGATGTGCACCCTGCACGCGCGCGGCCCGCAGATGGTCGTCGACCGCATCGCCGAACTCTGCCTCGAGTACGGCTCGCACATGACCGACTCGCTCGCCTACCGGCTCACCGCCAACGCCCTGGACCTCATCGTGCACGTCACCATGGTCGACGAGACCGCCGTCGGCGGCCGCCGGCACCGCTTCGTCTCCCACGTCCTCGAGGTCGCCGGCCTCGGCGAGAGCGGCCGGCCCGCGCTGAACACGGTGTTCGGCCCCCGGCTGGACATCGGCGAGCCGCGGGCCGTCCCGCACACCCCGCCGCAGTGCCTGGACGACCTGCGCCGGGCCGGCTTCGACGCCGGCCTGCTCGGCTCCCGGTACGGGAGCTGGGCCTCCCCGCTGCAGCTGCGGATCGGCGGTGGCGCGCGGTGATGCTGCTCTTCGCCCTGTGCGGGCTGGCGGTCGCGGGCGGCCTGGTCGCCCTGGTGGCCTGGGCCCGCGGCAGCGAGCCGGCGGACGAGGACGAGGCGCTCCGGCCGGACAACCCGCTGGCCGGGCGCGCCCACGTCCTCTGGTACGGCGCCCCCGGCACCGCCTCCTCCCGGATGGTGCGGCTGCGCCGTATCCAGCTGCCGGTCGCCCTGGCCGGCGCGCCGCTCGGCTGGCTGTTCACCGGCATCCCGCTGACCGCGCTCCTGGTGCCGCTGGCCGTCTTCGGCCTGCCCTGGCTGTTCGACACCACCCGCCCGGACACCCGCCGGATCGAACGGCTGGAGGCGCTGTCCGAGTGGACCCAGCGCATCGCCGACGTGCTGCTGCTCGGCGTCGGCCTCAACCAGGCCATCGTCACCAGCCGGCGCACCGCCCCCGCCGCCCTGGAGGAGGAGATCGGCGAGCTCGCCGCGCGGCTGCAGGCCCGCTGGCGGCCCGAGGAGGCGCTGCAGGCCTTCGCCGACAGCCTGGCCGACGCCACCGCCGACAAGGTGCTGGCCGCGCTCGTCCTGCGCTCCGGCGACAGCGGCCCGGGTCTCGCCCGCGCCCTGTCCGACATGGCCGACTCGGTGCGCGAGGAGGTCCGCCAGCGCCGCGCCATCGAGGCCGACCGGGCCAAGCACCGCACCACCATCCGCTGGCTGGTCGGCATCATCGTGCTGGTCGTCACGGTCGGCTCCTTCAACAGCGAGTACACCCGGCCGTACGGGACGGTGCTCGGCCAGGTCGTGCTCGCGGTGGTCGCCGCCCTGTTCGTCGCGATCATCGCCTGGATGCGCGCCCTCGCCTCGCACCCGCCGGTGCCCCGGCTGCTGGCGCCGGACCGGCGGAGCAGGAGCGGGCGCCGCACCCCGGCGCGCGCGGACGAGCCCGCCGAGCAGCTCGGGGAGGTCCGGTGATCTCCCCCTGGTCCGTGCTGGCCGGCGCCGCGGCGGCCGGCGGCCTCGCCGTGCTGATCGCCGAACTGCGTCCCGCCCCGCCGGACCTGCGCCAGGCGCTGGACCGGCTGCACCGCGCCCCCGCGGACCGGGCCGTCGACCCGGACGACGAGCGGCCCCGCTGGTACGACCGGATCGGCGAGCGCTCGGTCCACCTGCGCGGGGTGTCCGTCCCGCACCGCGAACTCGCCCTGATCGGCCGCACCCCGGCCCGCTTCATGGTGCACAAGCTGCTGTTCGCCGCGATCGGCCTGGTGCTGCCGGCCTACCTCGGTGCGATGGCCGTGGTGATGGACGTCGGCCTGCCGTTCGCCCTGCCGCTGCTGGCCGGGCCGCTGCTGGCCGGCCTGCTCTGGTTCGTCCCCGACGCCATCGTGCGCGGCGAGGCCAAGGAGGCGCGTACCGAGTACCTGCACGGCATCGCCGCCTACCTGGAGCTCGTCGCGCTGGAGCGGGCCGCCGACTGCGGCCCCGCCGAGGCCCTGCACCGCGCGGCCTCGGTCGGGCGCGGCGCGGTGTTCCGCCGGATCCGCGACGCCCTCGACCGGGCCACCACCGACCGGCTCCCGCCCTGGGCCGGACTGGACGCGCTCGCCGAGGAGTTGGGCCTCAGCCCGCTGCAGGACGTGGCGGACATCATGCGGCTGTCCGGCACCGACGGCGCCGCCGTGTACGACACCCTGCGGGCCCGCGCCAAGGGCCTGCGCGGCGAACTGCTCGCCGAGGACCTCGCCCGGGCCAACGCCGACAGCGAGCGGATGGTCGCGCCGGGGGCCGCCCTCACCCTGCTGATGACCGTCCTGATCGTCTTCCCCGCGCTCCACCAGATGCTCAACTGACCTGCGGAACAGTGCGTCTGCCTCACACCACACCCCCGGGAGACCCGAAATGACCGTCCGACTCGCCCATCTGGCAGGCCGACTGCTGCGGCCCGTCCTGCTGCCCGTGCAGTTCGCCCTGCTGCTGTTCACCCTCCGGCTCGGCCGGCTGCGCGCCGCCCGCGCGCGCGGCGACCGCGGCGCCATCAGCATCGAACTCGCGCTCGCCATCATCGCGCTGGTGTTCGTCGCCGGTGCCGTCGCGACCGCGCTGTACCTGCTGAAGGACAAGGTCGTGACCAAGGTCGAGCAGGACCCGAACCTGCCGGGCGGCGCGGGCGGCGCCACCAAGTGACGTACCGACCTCGCCGCCGGGGCGACCGGGGGTCGATGAGCGTGAGCCTCGCCATCGTCTTCCCGGTCGTCCTGGTGCTCCTGATGCTCGTCGTCCAGGCCGCGCTGATCTGGTACGACCGGCAGCTCGCGCTCACCGCCGCCCGCGAGGGCGTGGACGCCGGGCGGATCCAGGGCACCGGGGCGGACGAGGTGAAGGACGACTCGGCCCGGCGGCAGGCCCGGGACTTCCTGGACCGGCAGGGCGTGCACGAGTACACGGTGACGACCGACGGCAGCACGGCCGGACTGGTCCGGGTCACCGTCTCGGTGCGGCCGCCACTGCTGATCCCGGGCCTGTCCGCGCCGGCCGTCACCCAGTTCGCCGAGGCGCCGCGCGAGCGCTTCGTGCCGCCGCCGGGGGTGAAGCCGTGAGGCGGCGGCCCGCCGCGGCGGGCGGGGGCGCGGTGCGGCCGGGCCGGCGGGGGCGGTTCGCACCGCGCCGCCGGGACGGCGGCGGGATCGCGATCGAGGCGGCGATCGTCGTGCCGGCGGTGGTCGGGCTGGTCCTGGTCGCCATCGCGGCCGGGCGGGTGCAGACCACCGCCGGCACGGTCGAGGCGGCGGCCCGCGCCGCCGCCCGCACCGCCTCGCTGCAGCGCAGCGTGGACGGCATGACCCAGCCGGCCCGGGAGTCGGCGCTCGACACGCTGCGCCAGCAGGGCGTGTCCTGCCGCGGCTCCGACGTCCGCGTCGTCCCGGGCCAACTGGACCTGCCCGGCGGCACCGTGGCCACCGTCAGGGTGACGGTGGTGTGCGACGTCGAGCTCGCCGACCTGATCGGCGGACCGTCCGGGGTGCCCGTGACCAAGCACCTCGTCGGCGAGTTCACCTCGGTGGTGGACCGCTACCGGGGCACCTGACCGGCGGATGGCGGCACGGGACGCGGCAGGGGCCGCCACGGGGGGCGTGGTGCGGCGGGTGACGGGGGACGCGGTGCGGCCCGCGGTGTCGGACGCGGTCAGGCCCGCGGTGTCCGAAGCGGTTCGGCCCGCGGCCGGGGGCGCGGTGCGGCCCGCGCCGCCGGACGAGGTACGGGTGGTGACGGGGACGCGGTACGGCCCGGGGATTGGGACGGCCCGCGCGGGGGAAACGCAAGCGGAGAGCGCTCGGGGGATGACGCAACGGGACCGGGCGGCGCCCGGTGGGGGCCGGTGGGGAGAACAGGGTGCGGAAGGGGCAGGGGGGATGAGGATGCCCGTCAGGGCGCGGCGCCGCCGCCGGTCGGACCGGGGGGCGGTCGCCCTCTTCGTGGCGATCTGCGCGGCCTACGTCGTGCTCGTCATCGCCCTGGTGATCGACGCCGGCGGCCGACTGCGGGTCGCCGAACGCACCGACGCCTACGCCCAGGAGGCCGCACGGGTCGGCGGACAGCAGCTCGACCAGGCCGCCGTCCTGCAGGGCAAGGGATTCAAGGTCCGGCAGGACTACGTGCGGCAGGCCGCCGACGCCTACCTCGTCCTCTACGGCCTGCGGGTCGGCGAGGTCGAGTTCTCCGGCGACGGCAAGGTCGTCACCGTCACCGTGCAGGCCGACTACCGGCCCGTCCTGCTGGGCGCGTTGGGGGAGCGGAAGGTAACGGGCAAGGGCAGTGCGACCCTCGTCCACGGAGTCGAGAAAGCGGAGACCGACTGATGGCCGCGCCACGTGCCAAGGACCAGGCCCGAACCGCCCCAGGCCGGGCCCCGAGCGGACACCGGGCCGCCCGCGGGCCCGCCGCGCCGGCGCCCCGCCCGCCGCGCGGCCGGGGCCGCGCCGCAGCCCTGATCACCGCGCTCGCCGCGCTGGTCACCCTGCTCGCCCTGCTGGTCGGCGTGCCCACGCTGCTGCTGTACGGCACCCGCGCGGTCGCCGCGATGGGCGAGGTGGCGCCGGACGGCGTCGGTGAGGCGCTCACCGGGCCGGACGACGGGCGGCTGTTCCTGTGGCTGCTGGTGGTGGTCGGCTGGCTGGCCTGGGGCTGCTTCGCGCTCTCCGTCCTGCTGGAGGTCCCGGCCCAGCTGCGCGGCCGGATCGCCCGCCGCATCCCCGCCTTCGGCTGGAGCCAGCGGCTGGCCGCCGGCCTGGTCGGCTCGGTGCTCGCCCTGGTGCCGGTCGCCGGCTCGGCCTTCGCGGCCGTGCCCGCCCACACCGCCAGTGCGCCGGCCCAGGTGACGGCCGGCGTGCAGCGCGCCGCCCTCACCGCCGCCCAGGCCGCACCCGCCCTGGCCCCCGCCGCCGAGCAGCACGCCGGCTACACCGTGCGCGACAGCCGGCCCGCGGACAGCCTGTGGTCCATCGCCGAGCGTCAACTGGGCTCCGGCGAACGGTGGACGGAGATCGCCAAGCTCAACGACGGCAGGGTGATGGACGATTCGGGCACCCGCTTCGACGCCGACCGGCCGATCCAGCCCGGCTGGCAGCTGCTGATGCCGGCGGACGCCAAGGCCGACGACGCGGCGACCCCGGCACCCGCACCCGCCGACACGCCCGCGCCGGGCGGGGCCGACGGCTCCGCGCGGGCCCCGCAGTCCGGGACGGAGCCGGCTCCGGCCGGGCACGGCACGGTGACCGTACGGTCCGGCGACAGCCTCTCCGCCATCGCCCAGCGCGAGTTGGGGGACGCCGAGGCGTGGCCGAAGCTGTTCGAGGCGAACAAGGGGGCGCAGGCCCCCGACGGGGAGCGGCTCACCGACCCCGACGTGGTGGTGCCGGGGATGGTCCTCACCGTGCCGGGGGCCGCCGCACCCGCACCCGCACCCGCACCCGCCCCTTCGCCGGAGCCGGCTCCCGCGCCGCAGCCGGCACCGCCCGCCGACCACGCCCCCGCCGACCACGCGCCCGCGACCCCGGCACCGACCCCGGCCCCGACGCAGGGCGCGCCCGCCCGGTCCGCGCCGGCCACCCCGGCGCCCGCGCCCACCCACGCGCCGGCCCCCGCCGCCCACGCCGAACCGGCCCCCAGTGACGACTACCGGGTGGCCCTCACCGCCTCCACCGTCGGCGTGCTGCTCGCCGCCATCATGATCGGCACCGTCGCCCACAAGCGCGGCACCCAGCAGCGAGCCCGCCGGCCCCGGCACCGCATCACCATGCCGGACGCCGAGGCCGCCGCCTTCGAGAACGAGCTCAGGGCCCGGCAGGACGACGCCGGCCTCGACCTCCTCGACCGCGCCCTGCGCACCATGGCCCGGCACACCGTGCGCGGCGGCAAGCGGCTGCCCGCCATCGTCGCCGCCCGCATCACCCCCGGCCACACCATCGAACTGCACCTGTCCGGCCCGGCCACCCCGATCACGCCGTTCCGCGCCGCGCACGCGGCCAACGTCTGGTGGTGCGGCCCCGACTCCGGGGACCTGCTCAGCGCCGCGCAGGCCCGAAAGACCGCCGCGCCCTACCCCGCCCTGGTCACCCTCGGCACCTCGCCGGACGGTTCCGTCGTGCTCGCCGACCTCGAGGCCGTCCGGCTGCTCCACCTCTCCGGACACCCCGACGACGCCCGCGACGTGCTGCGCACCCTCGCCGTCGAACTCGCCCACAGCCCGCTCGCCGACCGGCTCCACCTGCACCTCGTCGACCTCGCCGAGGAGATCCCGATCAGCGGTCCGGCCGCCGAACGCGTCCACCGCCACCCCACCCTGGAGGCCGCGCTGGCCGCCCTCGGCCCGCGCACCGCCAAGGCCCGCGCCACCCTGGTCGCCGCCGAGGCCGCCAGCCCGCGCGACGCCCGCAGCCGGGGCCAGGCCGACGAGTCCTGGACCCCGGAGATCGTGCTCTGCGCCCAGCAGCCCGGCGGCGGTGTCCCCGCCGAACTGGGCCGGCTGCTCGACGCCCGCCCGCGCACCTGCGTCGCCGTCATCACCCGCGCCCCCGAGCGCGGCACCGGCCCCGTCGCCCGTTGGACCCTGCCGACCACCGGCCAGGCCGCCATCCCCGGGCTGCACCTGACGGTCGAGCTCCAGCGGCTCGACGACCGGCAGTACGACCAGGTCGCCGAACTGCTGCGGGCCGCCGACGACACCACCCAGCACCCCGCCCCGGCCTGGACCCTGGACGGTCCGGGCTTCGACCCCGACGCCGACGACGCGGACACGGCCGAACTGCCCGCCGCCGTCCCCGTCCTGGCCGCCGTCGGCGCTCCGGCGGCCGGCACCGGGGGCGGCACGGACACGGCCGCCGGCCCGCGGCTGCTGGCCCGGGTCATCGGCACCGGCGCCAGCCCCTTCGCGGGCACCGACCCGGCCACGCCCGTCCCGCCGGCCCCGGCGGGGCCGCTTCCCCCGGCCGTCCCGGTGCTCCCGTCCGGCACGGTTTCCCCGGTGGTCCCGGTGCCCTCGTTCGGAGCGGTTCCCCCGCCCGGAGCGGGGAGGCACGTGGTCAACGGGCAGGGGCGGCAGGCCGCGGCGGTGGAGGGCGGGAGCGCGTCGGACCCGGTCGCGGCCGCCGGACCCGCCGCCGGCAGCGGCGCGGACGGCGATCCCGCGCCCGGGTCGGCGGCCGAGCCGGCCACCGACGAGACCACCCGGGACCTGCGCCGACCGGAGGCCGTGGAGGGCACCTCGACGGCCGTCCTGCCGGTCCAGCCGGTCCGGCCGGTGGTGCCCGCGCAGCCGTCCGGTCCTGCCCAGCCCTCCGGTCCTGCGCAGCCGTTCGGTCCCGCGGCGCCCGGTGAGCCCGGCGGATCGCAGCCGGGCGCCGAGCCCACCCCGAACCACCAGCCCGTGCCCGCGCCCACCGGCACCGACCCGCGGATCCCGGACCGCCCCGAGCCCGGCACCGAGCCCGGCACCGGGCCCGGGACCGGGACCGGCACGCCCGAGGCCGTCGGGCCCGGCGCAGGCGGTCCCGGCGCCGTCGGGCCCGAGCCCACCGCGTCCGAGCCCACCGCGGACGGGGCGGTTCACGAGCCCGGCCCCGCCGCCGTCGCCCCGGTCGCGCAGACCACCCCCGGGCGCAGCGACAGCGACGACCTGCTCGCCATCCTCCGCTCCCCGGAGGCGCACGCCACCCGCAACGCCCCCCGGATCCGGCTGCTCGGACCGGTCGACGTCGCCGGTGTCCTCGGCACCGCCGAACCCGGCGCCCTGCCGCGGCTCACCGAACTCGCCGTCTACCTCGCGCTGCGTCCCGGTGCCGACCACCACGCGCTGGACCACGACCTCCACCCGGGCGCCGCCCACCTCGACCCGCACCCCACCGCGGCCGACACCGGGAGCCCGCTGCCCGGCAAACTCGCCGACCTGGCCGCCTGGTTCGGCAGCTCGCCCGAGGGGCGCACCTTCCTGGCCACCGACACCACCGAGGGCTACACCTTCGCCCCGGCCGTCACCTGCGACTGGGACGAGTTCCGCAGCCTCTACCGGCGCGGCATGCGCAGCACCAGCGCCACCGCCGACGCCGCCCTCGCCCACGCCCTGGCCCTGGTCCGCGGCGCCCCGTTCGCCGAGGCGCCCCCCGCCTCCTACGGATGGGCCGAGGCCGAACGCCAGGACATGATCGCCGCCATCGTCGACACCGCCCACGAACTGGCCGCCCGCCGCCTGCAGTACGGCGACCACCGCAGCGCCGAGGCCGCCGTCTTCCGCGGCCTCGCCGTCGCCCCGGACGTCGAACTCCTGCACCGGGACCTCTTCTACGCCTACGCCTCGGCCGGCGCCCGCGACCAGCTCCTGCGCGCCGTCAACCGCCTCGACGCCCTGAGCCGCCGCACCGGCCGCGACCTCGACGCCGACACCGTCGCCCTGCTGCGCGACCTCCTGGCCGGCTCCTGACCCCACGACCCGTCCCGCCTGCTCCCGCTGCCCGGTCGCCCCCCAGGGCGCCGGGCAGCGCCGTGCCCGGGCATGATCGGTGGGGGCAGCACGGTGCCCCGGGGAAGAGGAGCGCAGCCATGACGGAGGAAGCGGATCGGCCGCTCGGTGAACTCCGCCCCGGTGAACGGGTCCGGGTGACGGTCGTCCGCCACCACCCGTGGGGCTTCTCGGCGCGGATCCACGGTTACGAGCCGGTCGGAGCGTCACTGGACCTCATCCGCCGCGGCGGCGAACCCGGGGTGCGCCGTCTCGTGCGGGACCTCCCGGAGGTCGGGAGCTGCGTCGACCTGGTCGTCGGTGAGGTCCGCTCCTGGCACCACGCCCCCTGGATCTGGGTGGACCTCACCGGCCCCGACCGCTGAAGGAGGACCAGGAGGACGGCAGGGTCCGCGGGGCCCGGGAGGCACGGGAGGCCTGCGAGGCTCACGAGCCGCCGTCAACCGGCCCGCAGCCAGGCACTCAGGACGGTGAAGTCGGCGGCGGTGAGCCCCCGTTGGGGGTCGACGCGGTGGAGCAGGGTGCGGGCGGGGGAGTGGGCGGCGACCCAGTGACGGTCCGTCGCGGTGATCTCGTCGTCGACCCAGGCGAAGGGGCGGCCGGCGGCCCGGGCGAGCAGCGTTCGGGTCTTCCAGTGCAGGCCGGGCGGCCCGGCCGGCTCGTCGTCGTCCGTGTCCGGCCAGTCCACCCAGGGGAGTCGGGGGAGGCCGAGCCAGGGCGAGAGGCAGTCGTTGGCGTCGGACCTCCAGGTCGTGGCCCAGACCAGCTCGCAGGGAAGGTCGAGCAGGAGCGGCCCCAGCGCCGGATCCGCCCGGGCCAGCAGCGGGTTGGCGTCCGGGGCGGGAGTGGCGGCGGTGTACGGGCTGCGGTAGGTGCGGTGGCCGCCCGGCGGGGGCGGCCCGAACGGAACGAGGGGTCCGTCGACGTCGAGGAAGAGCAGCGGGAGGAGCGTGGGAACGCCGGAGTCGACCACGAGGGCACCATAACGGGCCGGGCGGGGCGGGATCGGAGACCCGGCCTGGATCGGGTACGCCGGGATCTCGTAGGGTGGCGCGCACGGGAGTGGTGGCAGTCACCACGCAGCAAGGGCATCAGACGCCGCTGGGCGGCGGGGCGGGGCGGTGACCAGAAGATGGCGGCGGAGACGACAGCTGTCCCAGGAGGTCCCGACCCGACGGCGGACCCGGGCCCCTGGGACGCCGTACCGCCGTCCGCCCGCGTCCCCGCCGAGGAGCACCCGCCGGGGCCCGCCGCGCTCTACGAGCCGCCTCCGGTGCCGTCGGCCCCGCCGGCCCTGCCGGCCGTCGCGCCGCAGCCCGGGGCGCCTTCGGCACCGGCGCCCGCCCTGCCGCCGACCGCGCCGACCGGATGGACCGTCACCGGCATGCCCGCGGTGGGCGCGCCGCCGTCCACGGCCACGCCGCTGCCCTTCCCCGTCCCGGGGGCCGGGGCGGTGGGCGCGTTCGGGGCGGCGCCCCGCGGGCGGATCCTGGTCATCGAGGGCGGCTACGGCAACTCCGGCCGCCGCACCTGGGGCCGCGGCGGGCCCGCACAGGCGCCGGTGCTGTCCGCGATGCTTGCCGCCGTGTCCCCGCAGGTGCTGCTCGCCGCGGACGCGGTGGACGCCGTCCACCTGCCCGGCGCCGGCGACCCGCACACCGTCCTGGCCCACCTGCGCGCCGCCTCCCGCCACCCGGGGCCGCTGCTCGTCCACCTGGGCGGGCACATCGTCGCCGACAAGCGCGGCGGCCAGCTCCAGCTCACCCTGCGCGACGCCAAGCAGGACGGGCTGCCCTGGCAGGCCGTCGCGGCCGAGCTGAGCCACCGTCCGGCCGAGTGGCAGACACTGGTCATCGCCGACCTGAGCGCCGACCAGAACGCCTGGCCCTACCTCCAGGGCACCGTCTCGCCGCTCAGCGAGGGCATCCCGCTCTGGGCCGTCGTCAGCCCGGACCCGGAGCAGATCGGCACCTTCACCCGCGCCCTCATCGAAGCCCTGCACGGCGGCCGCCCCGGCGCGGGCGACGTCCTCGCGCCCGAGCAACTGCGGCAGCAGGTGTACTCGGTGCTGCGCCCGGACGTGGTCATCCTGGCCACCCACGCCCCGGACCGTCCCGTCTTCCGCAACACCGCCCGGCGGGGCGACGGCCCGGCGGGCGACGTCCTCGCGCCGGTGGCCGCGGTACCGGTGGATCCGGTACCCACCGGCGCCGCGCTTACCGACGCCCTGCCGGCCGACGCTCCGGCCGTCGCGCCGGTGCCGCGGCCGGTGCGTCAGGACGGGCCGCTGGACGCCGTCGCAGGGCTGCCGGGGTCGGTCCCGGCCCCGGGTTCCGTCCCGGCCCAGGTGCCCGCCGAGGCGTCCGCCCAGGCACCGTCCGCCCAGGCACCGTCCGACGCGCCGGTGACGGCCCTGGTGGTTCCGGGCGGCATGGTGGACCTGGTCAAGCCCGGTGTGCCGCCGACCCCGCCCCGGCCGGCCCGCCCGGTCAGCCTGCGCAAGGGCGAGCCCGCCGGATCCTCGGGCGTGGTCCTGCGCAAGCCCGCCCCGGTGGACGCCGTGCCCGAGGGCGCGGTGCCCGAGGACGCGGCGGCGGCGGGCGTGTCGCTGGCCAAGCCCCGGCCGCAGGCGGAGCCGGCCGTGGCGGCCGAGCACCCGCCCGTCGACGCCACCACGCAGCCCCGGGACGCCGTCCCGGTCGACACCCCGCCCGCCGTCGCGGCACCGCTGGAAGCCACCCCGACGGACGAGGTGCCGGCGGACCGCGCTCCGGCGGACGAGGTATCAACGGATGAGGCCCTGACGGACAGTGCTCCGGCGGACGAGGCGGCGTCAGCGGACGAGGTGCCGGTGGAGGACCGTGCGCCGGAGGAGCCGGCTCCGACCGACAGCGGTCCGGCTCAGGCGGACGGGACACCGGCGGACGCGCTTGCGGTGGACTCGGCGCCGGCGGACGACGCGCCGACGGACCAGGCACCCGCCGCCGAGGTACTCCCGGCCGACGCGCCGACGGACCAGGCACCCGCCGAGGCTCCGGCGGCCGTAGAGGCCCCGCTCGCCGAGGCTCCGGCGGCGGGCCCCCCGCGCGCCGACTACCGCGAGGTGATCGGCCGGATCGTCCGCAGTGCCGACGCAGGGGAGCACGCGGCCGCCACCGACCTCGCCTTCGCGCTCGAACTGGAGGCGATCGCCGAGCACGGTGCCGTCTCCGAGCCGGTCCTGCAGGTCCGTCAGGTCCGGGCGCACGTGTGCCGCCTCGCGGGCAGGCCCGCCGAGGCCGCGGACATCTACCGGGAGGTGGCGCTGACGCTGCTCCGCTCGCAGGGGCCGGACCACCCGGAGACGCAGCAGGCGGCGACCAACGCCGAGGCGTGCTGGCGGTCCGTCCAGGACCGGGCGGTGGCGCTGCGGATCGCGCCGGAGATCATCGAGCTCCGGGCGTATCTGCCGGGGCCGGACGGTCGCAAGCTCCGCGCGGCCGAGCGCTACCTCGCCCAGCTGGCCGCTGCGGCCCCGGCGCCCGCCGGAGCCGCAGCGGCCGAGCACGCCTGAAGCCGGTGGGGCGCCGCACGTGCGGCGCCCCACCGGCTCCGCCGGGCGTACGGACGGCCCGGGCGGCCTGACGAGCGGGGAACGGCGAACGGATGACGGCAGACAGATGACAGCGGACAGATAACAGATGTTGAAATCTGTTATCTGTCCGCTGTTACTTGTTACCTGTTACTCGTCACCTGTCGATCGTCACCCGCGGTGCGCCGTCACCGACCGGCGATGGCGTGGACGAACTTGTTGCCGTCGATGGTGCCCAGGCCGCTGGCGAGGTCGTAGCCCTTGGCGGCGTTGTAGCCGGTGACGCCGTTCCAGCCGTTGTCCCCGTCCTTGACGTCCACGATGCCGCTCCAGTCGCTCGGGAGCAGGTTGAGGCCGTAGAGGCGCCAGTTGAGCTGGCCGAGACGGTGGCCGGCGAGCTGGTCGGCGAGGGCGACGACGCCGGAGAACAGCGGGGTGGCCTCGCTGGTGCCGCCGGTGAGGTGCCAGCCGACCGCGGTCGGGTCGTAGGACTCGTAGGTCCAGGCGGCGCCGTCGACCGCGGCGCTCATGCTGATGTCGGGCGTGCCGCGGTGGTTGCCGGTGACGTTGGCGACGCCGGCCTGGTACCACGGGCGCTCGAAGATGCCGGAGACGCCACCGCCGCCGGCGCCGTACTGGTCGTGCCAGACCTTGTCGGCCGCGGTGCGCTTGCCGCTGTCGTCCAGGGTCAGCTGGGTACCGCCGATGGAGGTGACCAGCGGGTCGGAGGACGGCCACGAGTTGACCTTGTACGGGTACAGGTCGGTGCCGTTGGCCTGCGCGTCGGTGGCGCCGTTGTCGCCGGAGGCGGCGAGCACGGTGACGTTGTGGTCCGCGGCGGCCTGGAAGGCGTAGCGCAGGTCGGTGAGCGACTTGAAGTCGCCCTTGTCGTAGCCCGGGAAGGTGTTCTCGGTGGCGCCGAAGCTCTGCGAGATGACGTCGCCGCGGCCTTCCTTGATGAGGGCCTTCTCGGCGTCCATCATCTCGGGCAGACCGGTGGTGCCCTCGGTCTCGGCGACGCCGGTCTCGACCAGGACGATGTGCGCGTCGGGGGCGACGGCGTGGGCGTACTCGACGTCCAGGGTGGTCTCGCCGGCCCAGCCGGTGTGGTCGGGGTTCTTCGGGTCGAAGACGGGGACGTTGCCCCACTTGACCACCTCGACGTTGGTGTCGGGGATGCCCCACTGCTTGTCGAAGACCTCCAGGTCGTGCTGGATGGTCGGGGAGCCGAAGGAGTCGACGATGACGATCGTGCGGCCCTTGCCGGTGACGCCCTGCTGGTACAGCGGGTCCAGGTTGTAGGCGGTCCGGTACTGCAGCGGCGAGTAGCAGTGGATGCCGATCTGGCTGACGCACTGGGTGGTGCTCAGGGGCACGGGGCGCGCCTGGGCGTTGTGGTGCCCGAAGGAGGCGGGGCGGACGTGGACGCCCGTGAGGTCGTGCGAGGGGGCGGCGGTCGCGGTGCCGACGGCCGGTACGGCGATGGTGCCGGCCGTGAGGGCGGTGGCCCCGACGGCGAGCAGAGCCAGGGCGCGGCGGAGGGTGGCGGGGCTGCCCATGGGACTCCTTGGGACGCTGGGCCCGACCTGGTCCGGTCGGGTCGGTGCGGCCATCCCATCGACTGTCGCATGATCATGCCATAGTCATTTGGTGGGGTCGTCCCACCGGACCATGGTCATGCTCGGCCACGCGAAAAGGTAAAGGCCGTCCCAGGGGAAGGTAACCGCACTCCCCGGACGGTCATGTGATGACACGTCAGCTGAAGCCCGCCGCCGCGGGCGGGCCCGCCGGGACCACCCGACGGGTCCGCCGGGACCACCCGACGGGTCCGCCGGGACCACCCGACGGGTCCGCCGGGACCACCCGACGGGTCCGCCGGGACCACCGGACGGGGCGGGCCCCGCCGCCGGGCCTACCGCGCCCCGCCGTTGACGTACAGCGTCTGCCCGCTGACGTAGGAGGCGTCCTCGCTGGCCAGGAAGGCGACCACCGACGCGATCTCCTCCGGCTGCCCGACGCGGCGCAGCGGGGTCCGGGCGGAGACCTCCTCCTGGTGCTCCTGGGCGGTGCTGCCGACCCGCTCCGCGGTGGCGGCGGTCATCGGGGTGGCGATGTACCCGGGGGCGACGGCGTTGACGTTGATGTTGAACGGCCCGAGTTCGATCGCCAGGGTCGCGGTGAGGCCCTGGATGCCGGCCTTGGCGGCCGCGTAGTTGGCCTGCCCCCGGTTGCCCAGGGCGGAGCGCGAGCTGAGCGAGACGATCTTGCCGTACTTCTGCGCCACCATGTACTTCTGCGCGACGTGGCTGCAGTTGTACGCGCTGGTCAGGTTGACCGTCAGGACGGTGTCCCAGTCGGCCTTCGGCATCTTGAAGAAGAGATTGTCGCGGGTGATCCCGGCGTTGTTGACCAGGATGTGCACCCCGCCGAGGTCCGCCGCGACCTGGGCGAACACCGCCTCCACCGCGTCGTAGTCGGCCACGTCGCAGCCGTAGGCCCGCGCGGTGCCGCCCTTGGCGGTGATCTCGGAGACCGTCCCGGCCGCCCGCTCGGCGGTGAGGTCGACGACGGCGACGACCGCGCCCTCCTCGGCGAGCCGGCGGGCGGTGGCCGCGCCGATGCCCTGCGCGGCTCCGGTGACGACGGCGACCCTGCCGGCGAAGCGGCCTTCGAACCCGTTGACTTCAGTCACTTCGGTCACTCCCTCAGAGGACGTTCTCGACGAGGACGGCGGTGCCCTGACCGACGCCCACACACATGGTGGCCAGTCCGCGCCGCGCGCCGGTGCGGCGCATCCGGTGCAGCAGGGTGGTGAGGATGCGCGCGCCGGATCCGCCCAGCGGGTGGCCGAGCGCGATGGCCCCGCCGGTCGGGTTGACCAGCTCGTCGGCCTGTTCGGGGGTGAACCCGATGCCGTCGGCGGAGGCCAGGGCCTGGGCGGCGAAGGCCTCGTTGAGTTCGGCGGTGTCCAGGTCGGCGAGCGACCAGCCGGCGCGGCCGAGCACCTTCCGGGTGGCCGGCACCGGGCCGATGCCCATGACGTCCGGGTGCACCCCGGCGGAGGCGCCGGCCACGTACCGGCCGAGCGGGCGCAGTCCGAGGTCGTGCAGCGCCTCCTCGCTGACCAGGACGAGCCCGGCCGCGCCGTCGTTCATCGGCGAGGCGTTGCCGGCGGTCACGGTGCCGCCGGGGCGGAAGGCGGGCTTGAGCCGGGCGAGCTTCTCCAGGCTGGTGTCCTCGCGGATGCACTCGTCCTGGTCGACCGTCACGCCGTCCGGGCGCTCGACCGGGATCAGCTCGGCGTCGAAGTGCCCGTCCTTGCGGGCGGCGGCGGCCCGCTGGTGGCTGCGCAGGGCGAAGGCGTCCTGGCGCTCCCGGCCGATGCCGTAGCGGCCGGCCACCTCCTCGGCGGTCTCTCCCATGCTGAGGACGCCGTGGAGTTCGGCCATCCGCGGGTTGGTCAGCCGCCAGCCGAGCCGGGTGTCGTGGGTCTCGATCCGGTGCGGCAGGGCCTCGTCGGGGCGGGGGAGGACGAAGGGGGCGCGGGTCATCGACTCGCAGCCGCCGGCCAGGACGACGTCGGCCTCGCCGGAGCCGATGGCCCGGGCGGCGAGGGTGACGGCCTCCATGCCGGAGGCGCAGAGCCGGTTGACGGTCGCTCCGGGGACGGTGTCCGGGAGGCCGGCCAGCAGGACGGCCATCCGGGCGGCGTTGCGGTTGTCCTCGCCGGCCTGGTTGGCGGCGCCCCAGTAGACGTCGTCGATGCGGGCGGGGTCGAGGGCGGGTACGTCGGCGAGCAGGGCGCGCAGCACGGTGGCCGAGAGGTCGTCCGGCCGGACGGTGGCGAGCGCTCCGCGCAGTCGGCCGATGGGTGTGCGGCGGGCTGCGGCGAAGTAGACGGGACGCACGTCGTCGGGCTCCTATCCGATGGGTCCGGTGGGAGGAACGGTCCGGTGGGGCCGATCGCTCCGGTGGGGAGGTGCGGGGTCGGGGGATGTTCGGTGCGGGGGTGTGGGGCTCTCGGGTGGGCGCGGTGTTCGGGCGGTGGGGCCCTGGACACGAGGCCCGGGACACGGGGTCCGGGCGGTGGGGCCCGGGGCTGGGCCCGGGACACGGGGTCCGGGCGGGTCGGGGCGGCGCGCCCGGGAGGGTTCCCGCGGCGCCGCGCGGGTCAGAAGGCGTTGACGCCGGTGAGGGCGCGGCCGATGAGCAGCTGGTGGATCTGGCTGGTGCCCTCGTAGAGCGTCATCACGCGGGCGTCGCGCAGGTACTTGCCGACGGGGTACTCGTCGATGAAGCCGTAGCCGCCGAACACCTGGAGGGCGTTGTTGGCGGCGCGCACGGCGGCCTCGCTGGCGTGGAGCTTGGCGACGGAGGACTCGGTGGCGAAGGGCAGGCCGCGGTCGATGTGGTCGGCGACCTTCCAGGTGAGCAGCCGGGCGGCCTCGACGTCGACCGCGATGCCGGCCAGCAGTTCCTGGACGAGCTGGTGGGAGGCGATCGGCTTGCCGAACTGCTCGCGCTCGCCCGCGTACCGGACGGCGGCGTCCAGGCAGGCGCGGGCGATGCCGACGCAGCCGGCCGCGACCGACATCCGGCCCTTGGCCAGCGCGGACATCGCCACCCGGAAGCCCCGGCCGACCTCGCCGAGCCGGGCGGTGTCCGGCACCCGGACCTCGTCGAAGGCGAGTTCGGCGGTGGCCTGGCCGCGCAGGCCGAGCTTGCCGTGGATCTCGGTGCGGGTGAAGCCGGGCAGGTCGGTGGGCACGAGGAAGGCGGTGATCCCGCGGTGCCCCTGCCGGTCGGGGTCGTCGCCGCCGGTGCGGGCGAAGACCAGGGCGACGTCGGCCCAGGTGCCGTTGGTGATGAAGGTCTTGGCGCCGCTGATCAGCCAGTCCGAGCCGTCCCGGACGGCTCGGGTGGTGAGGTTGGCCGCGTCGGAGCCGGTGCCGGGTTCGGTGAGCGCGAAGCAGGCGAGCGACTCCCCGGAGGTGAGCCGGGGGAGCCAGTGCCGCTTCTGTTCCTCGGTGCCGTGGGCGTTGACCGACTTGGCGACCAGGCCGAGCGAGACCGAGACGATGCCGCGCACCGCGGAGTCGCCGCGGCCGAGCTCCTCCAGGACGAGGCAGTACGCGAGGTGGTCGCCACCGCTGCCGCCGTACTCCTCGGGGATGGTCAGGCCGAGGAAGCCGAGCCGGGCCAGCTTGCCGATGATCGCGCGGTCGACGGACTCGGCGCGGTCCCAGTCGGCGGCGTATGGGGCGATCTCGCGGTCCGCGAATTCGGCGGCTAGGTCGCGGACGGCGCTCTGCTCCTCGGACAGCTCCAGGTTCACGGTGACTCCTCCACGGCGGTTCCCGGGTTCACGGCGCCTCCCGGCCCGTAAACTAGCGCTGCAAGTTTTACGGGTGGACTGTAGCCCCGGCCGGGCCGCGCTGGGAAGGGGCACCTGCCAGAATCGGTCCCCACCCACCCGACCGGACGAACCGGAGGAGGCATCCCGATGGCCCGCCCGCGCACCCCGCTGCTCAGCCGCGAGCTGATCGTCGCCGCCGCGCTGCGGCTGATCGACGCCGAGGGCCTGGCCGCCCTCTCGACCCGCCGACTGGCCACCGAGCTCTCGGTCAGCGGGCCCTCGCTCTACAACCACGTCGCGACCAAGGACGAACTGCTGGACGCCGTGGTGGACAGCGTGATCGGCGAGGTCGACCTGTCGATGTTCGGCGGCCCGGGCGCAGCTGGCGCTGCTGGTGCCGCCGACACAGCGGCCGTCGGCGACACCGGCGACACCGGCGCCACCGGCGACACCGCCGACGGGGCCGGTCCGGTCCGGCCCGGCACCCCGCCGACCCCCTGGCCGGACGCACTGCGCGACTGGGCCCGCTCCTACCGCGCCGCGCTCGCCGCCCACCCCAACATCGTGCCGGTGCTGGCCCAGGGCCCCGGCCGGCGGCCGAACGCGCTGCGCCTGGCCGACGCCGTGTTCGGCCACCTGGTCGAGGCCGGCTGGCCGCGCGGCCAGGCCACCCGGATCGGCGCGCTGATGCGCTACTTCGTCACCGGCTCGGCGCTGGCCTCCTTCGCGGCCGGCTTCCCGGCGGACGCCGAGGTCTACGACGCGGCGGACTACCCGCACCTCGGCGAGGCGCACCGGCTGGCCGGGCACCGGGGGGCGGTGGACGAAGGGGCCTTCGAGACCGGGCTGGAGGCACTGCTCGACGGACTGGTCCTGCGCTTCGAACGCCTGCAGCGCGTGGAGCGCCCGGAGCAGCCCGAGCAGCACGGGCAGCACGAGCGCGCAGCGCGGTCCAGCGGGCGCTGACGCCCCCGGCCCGGCACCCTCACGCCGGGAGCGCCCTCACACCGGGACCGCCCTCAGGCCGGGACCGCCCTCACCCGGACCGCCGCCCTTACCGGGAGCACCCTCAGGCCGGGACGCCCTCAGGCCGGGACCGCCCTCACCAGGGCTCGCGCGGGACGAAGGCCGGGCGCAGCGACGGGTCCACCGGGTCGTAGTAGCGGTGGTAGACGGGGGTGAGGCCGCCGGAGACCGGTGGCACGATCCAGCTCCAGTCCGCCGGGGTCGGTCGCCCGAGCCGCTTCTCCTGGGCGACGTGCTTGAGGAAACGCTCCGACTCGGTGTGGTGGTCGGCGATCGTCACCCCGGCCTCCTGGAAGGAGTGCAGCACGGCGATGTTGAGCTCGATCAGCGCGCGGTCGCGCCAGAGCGTGCGGTCGCTGGAGGTGTCCAGGCCCAGCCGTTCGGCGACGGTGCCGAGCATGGCGTAGCGGTCGGCGTCGGCGAGGTTGCGGGCGCCGATCTCGGTGCCCATGTACCAGCCGTTGAACGGCGCGGTCGGGTAGCGGACGCCGCCGATCTCCAGCGTCATGTCGCTGATCGCGGGCACCGCGTACCAGCGCAGCCCGAGGTCGGCGAACCAGTCGTACGCGGGGTGGCTCAGCGGCACCTCCAGCGCGGTGTCGTCGGGCAGCCCGTACCAGTCGGGCCGCTCGCCGGGCCGCTCCTGGACCAGCAGCGGCAGCACCTCGAAGCGGTCCTCGGCGCACTTCCAGCCGAGGTCGCGGGCGCGGGCGGTCAGGGCGACGCCGGCCGGGTCGCCGACCACGGCGCCGCCGTCGCGGTGGCCGGCGTAGCGGACCAGCTGCTGGTTGAGGATGCGGGCGGCCGGGCGGCCCGGGCGGTCGGGGGCGAACACCGACACCACCGGGCGGATCCGCCCGCCGTTGCCCGCCAGCCGCAGGTGCTCGAAGCACTCGGCGGCGATGTCGTCGGCCGAACCGAGGTGGCGCAGGTCGCGCACCACCAGGCTGCGCCAGTACAGCCGGCCGATGCAGCGGGCGGCGTTGCGCCAGGCGAGTTTGGCGCCGTAGGCCAGTTCGGCCGGGGTGTGCTCGTAGGTGCCGGTGCGTTCGATCTCGTCGCGGACGGCCCGGAGCCGGTCGTCCGGGGCGCCGGCGGCGGGCTGCTCCCGGTGGAACTGCCGGATGAACTCGGCCGCCTGCTCCTGGTCGGTGAAGGGTGGCGGACCGGCGGGCGGCAGGTCGGGGGACGGCGACGAGTCGGCGCGCGGCGGGCCGGCGTGCGCCGGTTCGGTGGACAGCGGTCCGGTGGACGGAGGTGCGGTGGACGGCACTCCGACGGACGGAGGTGCGGTGGACGGCACTCCGGTGGACGACGGTGCGGTGGACGGCGACGGACCGGTGCGGCGGTCGATCACCGGCGACGGCCCCGGGGCGGTCTGCGGGTGCCCGGCCGGGGCGTGGGCGTACGGACAGGCGCCGGCGGGGGCGGCGGCTGGTCTGCGGGTGCGGAGCCGGTTGAAGATCAAGGACACATCCCTCCTGCCGATCAGGAGTACCGGAGGTGCTCGCGCCACCGCAGGGAGTGAACGATTCGGCCCCCGCACCCGCGCTCATGGCGCTAGGGTGCGGGGGCCGAAGGTCCGACTGTCGGATCAGCCCATGTCCTCCAGCCGGACGCCCTTGGTCTCCTTCATGAACTTCGCGACGAAGACGATCGACAGGGCGGCGAAGGCCGCGTACACCAGGTAGGTCGCGGACAGGTTCCAGCGCGACAGCGACGGGAACGACACGGTGATCGCCCAGTTGGCGAGCCACTGCGCGGAGGCGGCGACGGACAGCGCGGCGGCCCGGACCCGGTTCGGGAACATCTCGCCGAGCATCACCCAGACCACGACGCCCCAGGACATCGCGAAGAACAGCACGAAGGCGTTGGCCGCGACCAGCGCGACGGTGCCCTGCAGGTCGGGCAGCGAGACGTTGTCCCCGCTGCCGGTGGCCGAGGAGAACGCCCAGCCGGCCGCGCCCAGGGCGACGGCCATGCCCGCCGAGCCGATCAGCGCGAGCGGCTTGCGCCCGATCCGGTCCACCAGCAGGATCGCGACCACCGTGCCGAGGATGTTGATGACCGAGCCGACGAAGCTGATCAGCAGCGAGTTGCTCTGGTCGATGCCGACCGACTGCCACAGGATCGACGAGTAGTAGAAGATCACGTTGATGCCGACGAGCTGCTGGAAGACCGACAGGCCGATGCCGACCCAGACGATCGGCAGCAGGCCGAAGCGCCCGTCGAGCAGGTCGCGGAAGCGCGGCCGGTGGTCGGACTCGATCAGCCCCTGGATCTCGGCGATCCGGGCGTCGGCGTCGACGTCCCGGCCCTCGACGTCGGCGAGCACGGCCCGGGCGTCGTCCAGGCGGCCGGCCTGGATCAGGTAGCGCGGGGACTCCGGGATCACCGAGGCGAGCACGAAGTACACGGCGGCCGGGACGACGCAGATCCCGAGCATCCACTGCCAGGCCTCCAGGCCGAGCAGGCGGCCGCGGGTGTCGCCGCCGGCCGCGTCGGCCAGCACCCAGTTGACCAGCTGGGAGATCGCGATGCCGAGCACGATCGCGGCCTGCTGGAACGAGGCCAGCCGGCCCCGGTACCTGGTCGGCGCGACCTCGGCGATGTACGTCGGGGCGATCACCGAGGCGATGCCGATGGCGGCGCCGCCGAGGACGCGCCAGAGGGCGAGGTCCCAGGCGGAGAACGGGAGCATCGAGCCGACGGCGCTGACCGCGAACAGCAGCGCGCCCGCCTTCATCACCTTGATGCGGCCGTAGCGGTCGGCGAACCGGCCGGCCAGTGCGGCGCCGACCGCCGAGCCCAGCAGGGCGGAGGAGACGATCAGGCCGGTCACGCCGTCGCCGACGCCGAACTTCTGCTGGATCCCGGAGACGGCGCCGTTGATCACGGAGCTGTCGTAGCCGAACAGGAAGCCGCCGAGGGCGGCTGCGGCGGTGATGAAGACGACGAAGCCGAGGCGGCCGGGCGCGGAGGCCTCGACCGCCCCGGAGGGCTTCTGGGTGACGCTCACGATCTTGACTCCTGGTACTCAACACTGAGCTCGGTAGCCGAGATCGTAACCCCTTTTCGTTTAAGTCTTGTACACCGGGGCCCGATTGGCCGGTTTCGAGAATTCGTAAGGTGAACAACCAAATTGAGGTGTCCACCGGCCGGCCGGGCCGCCCCCGGATGCCGCCGCCGGCGTCACTGCGGCGCGGCCAGCGACAACCCGAACCGGCCCTCCTCGTCCGTCCACCAGTGGCTCAGCCGCAGCCCGGCCGCCGCCAGCTCGTCGGCCACCCTCTCGCGGCGGAACTTGGCCGAGACCTCGGTGCGCAGCTCCTCGCCCCGGTCGAAGTGCACCGGGAGGTCCAGCGCCGGGATCTTCACGGTCTGCGAGCGCAGCGAGCGCAGCCGCATCTCGATCCACTCCTGCTCCGGGTCCCACCGGGCGACGTGGGCGAAGGCGGACGGGTCGAAGTCGGCGCCGAGCTCGCGGTTGAGCACGTTGAGCACGTTGAGGTTGAACTCGGCGGTCACCCCGGCCGAGTCGTCGTAGGCGGAGACCAGTACGGCGGGGTCCTTGACCAGGTCGGTGCCCAGCAGCAGGAAGTCGCCCGGGTCGAGGGCGGCGCGCAGGCCGCGGAGGAAGGCGGCCCGCTCCGGGGGCAGCAGGTTGCCGAGGGTGCCGCCGAGGAAGGCGACCAGCCGGGGGCCGCCCTCCGGGGGCAGGCCGAGCCGGGCGGTGAAGTCGGCCAGCACGCCGTGCACGGCGAGCCCCGGGTACTCCGCGGCGAGCGCGGTGCCGGCCCCGGTCAGCGCGCTCTCGCTGACGTCGACCGGGACGTAGGCCTCCAGGCTGCCGAGGGTGCGCAGCGCGTCCAGCAGCAGCCGGGTCTTCTCGGAGGAGCCTGAGCCGAGCTCCACCAGGGTGTGCGCCCGGGTGGCGGCGGCGATCTCGCCGGCCCGGGCGGTCAGGATGGCCCGCTCGGCGCGGGTCGGGTAGTACTCCGGCAGCCGGGTGATCTCCTCGAACAGCTCGCTGCCCCGCGCGTCGTAGAACCACTTCGGCGGCAGCCACTTCGGTTCGGAGGTCAGACCGTGCTGCACGTCGTGGCGCAACGCGGTGCTGAAGTGGTCCGCGGGCAGCAGCCGGGTGAGATCAAAAGTGTCCATGACAGGGTGATCCTCTGTTCAGAAGATGAAGGGGGTGTGGGGGATCAGCGGCGGCGGGGGAGCGGGTGCACGGTGACGTCGCGTCCGTCCGCGAGGAGCAGCGAGCCGTCCGGGACGGCCGTCCAGTCCGGGTCGTCGTCGTAGGGCTCGGAGGCCACCACGGTGCCGAGCCCGGGCAGGGTGCGGTGGTGCAGGGTGTCGCCCCAGGTGGTCGCGGCGACGACCCGCCCGTCGGTCAGCAGCAGGTTGAGCCGGCCGGTGGTGTGCGCGGTGACGTCCGCGACGGTGTCCGCCAGCGCCTCGCCGAGACCGGACCCCGCCCGCAGCCGGTGCAGGACCAGGGCCCACAGCAGCGCCGAGTCCGAACGCGCCTCCAGCTCCAGCAGCTCGGCGGGCGGGAGCAGGGCGGCCAGCGCGTCGAGCTTGCCCGGCCAGCCCGCCACCGCGCCGTTGTGGCTGAACAGCCAGCGCTCGGCGGCGAACGGCGCGGCCGCGCTCTCGCCCGCCGCGCAGCCCTCGGTCGCCGAGCGGACCGCCGCCAGCAGGGCCCGGGTGCGGATCACCCGGGCCAGGTCGGCGAAGGCGGAGTCCGCCCAGATCGGCCCGGCCCGGCGGTAGCGTGCGGGCACCTCGTCACCGTCCGCGTACCAGCCGAGGCCGAAGCCGTCGACGTTGACCGTGCCGTGCTGCTGGGTGCGCGGCGCCCAGGACTGCCGGTGCAGCCCGTGCGGCGGGTGCACCAGCAGCTCCCGCGGCGCCACCGGCTCGCCCAGGTAGGCGATGTGGCGGCACATCAGGCCGACTCCAGGTCGCGGGCGGTGCGGAACCCGGCGAAGATCTGCCGGCGGACGGGGTAGTCCCAGTTCCGGAAGGTGCCCCGGCAGGCGACCGGCGCGACCGCGAAGCAGCCGCCGCGCAGCACCTTGTACTCCGGGCCGAAGAAGACCTCCGAGTACTCCGCGTACGGCCAGGCCCGGAACCCCGGGTAGGGGCGGAAGTCGCTGGCCGTCCACTCCCACACGTCGCCGATCAACTGCCGTGCGCCGTACGGGGACTCGCCCGCCGGGTAAGCGCCCGCCGGGGCCGGGCGCAGATGCCGCTGGCCGAGGTTGGCGTGCTCCGGGCCGGGCGCTCCGTCACCCCACGGGTAGCGGCGGGAGCGACCGCCGACCGGGTCGTGCCGGGCGGCCTTCTCCCACTCCGCCTCGGTCGGCAGCCGCCGCCCGGCCCACCGGGCGTACGCGTCCGCCTCGTACCAGCTGACGTGCAGCACCGGCTCGTCCGCGGGGACCGGCTCCACCGTACCGAAGCGGCGGCGCAGCCACTGGCCGTCCTCGAACCGCCAGAACAGCGGGGCGCTCAGGTCGGCGCGCCGGCGGTGCTCCCAGCCCTCGGGGGTCCACCAGCGCGGCTCGTCGTAGCCGCCGTCCGCGATGAACCGCTGGTACGCGCCGTTGGTGACCGGCGTGGTGTCCAGCAGGAAGGCCGGCAGGTCGACCACGTGCGCCGGGCGCTCGTTGTCCAGCGCCCACGGCTCGGTGTCCGTGCCCATCGTGAACGGGCCCGCGGGGACCAGCACCTCGGCGGGCAGCGCGGCCGCGTCCGCCGGGGCGGGCGGCGGTGCGGGGGCGGCCAGCGCGGGCTCGCCCAGGCGCAGCTGATGGGTGATCAGCATCGTCTCGTCGTGCTGCTGCTCGTGCTGGGCGATCATCCCGAAGGCGAACCCGGCGTCCAGCAGCGGCGCGCCCTCCAGCGGACTGGCGGCCAGCAGGTCGAGCACCCGGCCGCGCACGTCGTGCGCGTACGCCCGCGCCTCGGCGGGCGGCAGCAGCGGCAGGCTCGGCCGCTCGGCCCGGGGGTGCTGGAAGGCGTCGTACAGCGGGTCGATCTCCGGGTGCATCGGGTCGCGGCCGCCGACGTTGCGCAGCAGCCAGAGCTCCTCCTGGTTGCCGATGTGCGCGAGGTCCCACACCAGCGGGGACATCAGCGGCGAGTGCTGGGCCGTGAGGTCGGCGTCCTCGACGCAGTCGGTCAGCGCGGCGGTCCGGGCCCGGGCGGCCAGCAGTTCGGCGGCGATCGCCTCGCGCAGCGCCTCGGTGCCCGCCACCGGGTCGGCGGGCGCGGCGGGGGGTCGGACGTCGGTCATGGTGCGGCCTCCTCCGGGAGGGTGCGTCGGGTGCCGGAGCGCAGGGCGTCCAGCTGGTCGTCGGCGGGGCAGCGGCCGCGCGCGGGGTAGCGCTCGGCGAACTCGGCGACGGCGGTGCGCAGCCGTCCGGCGTCGGGCAGCCGGCCCAGCGCGGCGTCGGCGGCGGCGAAGCAGGCCAGGGTGGCGCGGCGCAGCTCGGGGTCGGAGGTGGCCAGCGTGGCGGCCCGGCGCCAGGCGTCGCTGCGCGGCGGACGCGGACCGTCGGCGCGCTGCAGCGGCTCCAGGGCGGCCAGCGCGGCGTCCGCGGCCACCGGGTCGTCCAGCAGCGCGGTGACGAGGGCGGCGGGCACCACCCAGCCGTCGCCGGGCTGGGCGTCGATCATCCGCAGCTCCAGATGGCCGCGCGGGCGCACCGGCGGGAACAGGGTGGTGCGGTGGTAGTCCAAGTCGGCCAGCGTGGGCGGGCGTTCGCCGCCGCCGCGGACCCAGTCGCGGAAGGTCAGTCCGGGCGGGGCCGTCCAGGGCAGGCCCTCGGGCCGGCGCATGCACAGCACCTCGGCGTCGAGCACGTACTGCGCCCAGGCCTCGCCGGGGTCGCCGTGGTCGGGTTGCGGGGCGAGCGTGCGGCTCGGGTCCATCCGGGACCAGACGGTCTGCCGGGTCGACCGGTGGCCGGTCGGCTTCCCGTCCAGCAGCGGGGAGTTGGCGAAGGCGGCGACCAGCACCGGGCCCAGCCGGTGGGTCAGCAGCCAGCGGCGCCGCACCGCGTGCGGGCCGTCCGTGTCACCGGCGTCCACGCACACCTGCACCGACGCCGTGCCGGTCATCATGATCCGGCCCCAGGGCCCGGCCGAGTCGAAGAAGCGCTCCATCGCGAGGTAGCGGGGGTGGTCCAGCACCATCCGGCGCGGCCGGGCGAGGGGGTCCGTCCCGGTGCCGGTGAGGCGCAGGCCCTGCGCCGCGAAGGCGGCCCGCAGGGCGGTCATGTCGCGTCGGGTGTCCTCGACGCAGGCCACCAGGCCGGTGGCGGGCGGGGAGCTGAGCTCGACCTGCCCGCCGGGTTCGAGCGTCAGGCGCGAACCGGAGGGGAGCGAGGTGCCGTCGGGGCCGCCGAGCGGCATCGACGCCAGTGCGTCACGCAGGAGTTCCGGCCGTACGGGCCGGGTGGGACATCGGTCGTCGTGGACGAACCACTCGACCTCGACCCCGACCAGGCGGGGCGGCCCGATCTTGAAGCAGACGCCCGCCACGTGGCTTCGCGCCCCCGACTCGGTCAGCGGGGTCACCCCCGTCGGGGGCGGCTGCGGGCTCTGCCGCTCGGGCTGAGTGGAGTGGGATATCGGTATCACCGGACTCACCATCCTCGGGATCACGATTGCGGCCCGGTCTACCCTGCCCAGTCTGCTACGGAGCATGCGGGGACGCTCCGCAAATATCGGGTGAACGTTCGTTTCCGCAGGTCAGGGGTGTGGCGATCGGGTGAATCCGGGATTCCGGGCGGTTCGCGGCAGGCCCGCGGCAGGCCCGTGACGGGCTGCGCGCCGGGTTTCGCGCCGGGGTTCACGGCAGGTCCGCGACGGGTTTCGCGACGGATCCGAGCCGGGGCTCCCGGCCGCTCACAGGCGGTCCAGCCGCTCCAGCACCTCGTCCAGCACCGGCCCCGGCAACGCGTAGTTCAGCCGCAGCGAGCCCTGCCCGCCCGTGCCGAACTCGGCGCCGTCCGAGGCCTCCAGGCCGCAGCGCTCCAGCAGTGCCCGCCGGGCCCCCTCGGGCGGCAGGCCGAGGGCGGCGGCGTCCAGCCAGAGCAGGTAGGAGGCCTGCGGCGCCGACCGGACGGCCGGGCCGAGCCGCTCGGTCAGCCGGGCGCGGGCGGCCGCCAGGTGGGCGAGCAGCGCGTCCAGCCACGGGCCGCCCTCGCGCAGCGCCGCCTCCTGCACCGTCTGCTCCAGCAGACCGCCCTCCCAGAGCCCGAACCCGGCCAGGGTGTCGGTGAAGCGGGCGCGCAGTGCCGGGTCCGGGACGAGCGCGAAGGCGGACGGGATCCCGGAGCAGTTGAAGGTCTTGCCGACCGAGTTGAGCGAGACGACGTGCCGCCGGTCCCAGGGGTGGGCGGTGGTGACGGCCACCGGGTGGTGCCGGCCCGGATGGGTGAGGTCGCCGTGCACCTCGTCCGAGACCAGCAGGGCCCCGCACCGCGCCGCCCAGGCGGCCAGGCCGCGCACCGCGGCGCCCGGCCACACCCGGGCGGACGGATTGTGCGGGTTGCTCAGCAGCAGGGCCGAGGCGGGGCGCGGGAGCTGGCCGGCCTCAGGCAACCGGTAGCCGTCGCCGGTGACGGTCAGGGCGAGCTCCCGGTACGCCACCCCGGCGGCCCGGCAGATCTGCGCGAAACCGCCCCACTCCGGCGTCGGGAACAGCACCGGCGCCTGTGGCCGGACGGTCTCCAGCAGCAGGCGCAGCGCGGTGCGCGGGCCGCAGGGCAGCAGCAGGACCCAGTCCGGATCCACCTCGACGTCGTGCCGCTCCCGGTACCAGCGGGCCACCAGGGCCCGACCGGCCGGGTCGCACACCGTGTACCCGTACGCCCGGTGAGCGGCCCGGCTCCGCAGGGCCGCGGCCACGGCCGGCGGGCCGGGCAGGTCCATGTCCGCCAGACCCATCGCGATCACCCCCGGTGCCCCGGCGCGGGCCCATTTGCTGCTGCCCGTCCCGGCCCGGTCGAAGGGGGCGTCGAAGCCGAAGTCCTCGGGCGGGGCGGTGCTCATGGCGGACCTCCGGTGGGGTGGGGCGCGGCCGGCGTCGGGGCCGGACTCCTGGATTCTGTCGGGCCCGGCGGAGATCCGGGGCGATTCCCGCCCGGCGGCGGCGCCGCGTCCCACGGTTCGGGCGCGGCGGACGGCAACGGCGGGCCGCCCGTAGGCTGCCCGGCGGCTCGCGAGCGGGGGAGCCGGACCGGCCCGCGCACGGCGGAGCCGCACGGGGAGAAGGGTGCAGGCATGGCGACGACGGCACGGGGGACGGCCATCGGGCAGGCCGAGGAGCACGACGAGGTGACGCTGTTCGTGGCGCGCCGCGTGGAGCCGGGCTACGAGGAGACGTTCGAGGTCTGGGCGAAGAACATCCTCGCCGCCGCCTCCGCGCACGACGGCAACCTGGGGACGGGGCTGCTGCGCCCGGCCGGGTCGGACGAGCCCTGGCACCTGCTGCTGCACTTCCGGGACGCGGCGGCCTTCCGGTCCTGGCAGTCCTCCCCGGCCCGGGCGGCCTGCTTCGAGAAGGCGGACGGCCACCACCACGAGGTGCACCGGCACGAGATCCTCGGCATGGAGGGCTGGTTCGCCACCACCCCGGGTGCGGCGCAGCGCCGGCCGCCGGTCCGCTGGCGGATGGCGGTCGCCTCCACCGTCGCCATCGCCCCGCTGACGGTGGCCTCCGCGGTGTGGCTCGGCCCGCACCTTGCGGCGCTGCCGGTGGCCGTCCGGCCGCTGGTCACCGCACCGCTGATCAGCGGGCTGATGACGTACGCGGCGCTGCCGCTGGTGACGCGGCTGCTGCGGCGGTGGCTGTTCCCGCGGGGGGACGGCAGGTAGTGGCCGACGGCTGACGACCGATGGCGAACAGATGACGGCGAACAGATGACAGCCGACAGATAACAGATAACAGATGACAGATAACAGATTTCGAAATCTGTCAGCTGTCATCTGTTCGCTGTTCGCTGTTCGCCGTTCGCCCCGCCGGCCGCCAGGTACGCCGCCAGTCCGCGCCGGCCCCGGCGCATCATCACCGCGTGGTTGGCGCGGAAGAGCGGGTGCAGCGGGAGGGCGAGGCGGCGCAGCAGGGGCCGGCCGGGCCGGGCGTCCTCCTCGAAGAGCACCCGGGTGCCGTCGCCGACGCCGGTGACGGTGAACCGCGACCACCCGTCGAGGTCGCCCCGCATGGTGGCCTCCAGCACCCCGGCGGCCGGGTCCCGCCGCCGCGCCTCCAGGTGGATCACCAGCCGGTACGGCAGCAGCGCGCGCACCACGACCTCCCCGGACCGCTCGTCGACGGGCCGCACGTCGAGCACCTCCGGCCACCACCGAGGGTAGCTCCGCACGTCCTCCAGCGCCGCGTACACGGCCGGCGCCGGCGCCGCGAGCCGCCACACGCCGCGGAACCGGTAGTGGTTGGGGTCCACGCGCAAACCTTAGCGGTGCCCCGCCGCTACCGTCCCCGGGTCGACTCGGCCAGGGTGAAGGCGGTGTTGACCAGGGCCACGTGACTGAACGCCTGTGGGGTGTTGCCGAGTTGGCGTCCGGCGTGCGGGTCCCACTGTTCGGCGAGCAGCCCCAGGTCGTTGGCGAGCGCGACCACCCGGGCGAACAGGGCGCGGGCCTCGTCGACCCGCCCGGTGGCGGCGAGCGCGTCGGCGAGCCAGAACGAGCAGGCCAGGAAGGCCCCTTCGCCGCCCGGCAGGCCGTCGCCGTGCGGCCCGGCCCGGTAGCGGAGCACGAGTCCGCCGTGGTCGAGTCCGTCCCGGACGGCGTCCACGGTGCGCACCACCCGGGGGTCGTCCGGGGGCAGGAAGCCGCTCTTCACCACGAACAGCGTGGCCGCGTCGAGGCCGCGCCCGCCGTAGTGCTGGACGAAGACGCCGCGGCGCCGGTCGTAGCCGTTGGCGCAGACGTCCGCGTGCACGGCGTCCCGCAGGGCCCGCCAGCGGTCGACCGGGGCGGGCAGCCCGGTGCTCTCGGCCAGCCGGACGGCACGGTCGGCGGCGACCCAGCTCATCACCTTGGAGTGCACGAAGTGCTGCCGCCCGCCGCGTACCTCCCACAGCCCCTCGTCCGGTTCGCGCCAGTGCTGTTCGAGGTGGTCCATCAGCGCGCGCAGCAGGGTCCAGACGTGCCGCTCCATCGGCAGTCCGGCCTCGACGGCGAGGTGCAGGGTGTCCACCACCTCGCCGTAGACGTCGAGTTGGAGCTGGTCGACGGCGGCGTTGCCGAACCGGACGGGACGCGAGCCCTCGTACCCGGGGAGCCAGTCGGCGGTGGTCTCGCCGAGCACCCGCTCCCCGGCGACCCCGTACACCGCCTGGAGGTCGCCGCGCCCGCCGGCGATGGCGCGCAGCAGCCAGCGGCGCCAGGCGGCGGCCTCCTCGCGGAAGCCGCCGCGCAGCAGGGCGGAGAGCGTCATGGAGGAGTCGCGCAGCCAGCAGAAGCGGTAGTCCCAGTTGCGGGCCCCGCCGATCCGCTCGGGCAGGGAGGCGGTGGGTGCGGCGACGATGCCGCCGGTGGGCGCGTAGGCGAGGGCCTTGAGGGTGATCAGCGAGCGCAGGACGGCGGCCCGCCACTCGCCGCGGTAGCGGCAGTCGGAGGCCCAGGTCTGCCACCGGGCGACGGTGGCGAGCAGGGCCTGTTCGGGGTCGGCGCGCGGGGTGGTGGTGAGGTGGGAGGGCTGCCAGGTGAGGACGAAGGGGACGCGCAGCCCGGCGGTCACGGTGAAGTCCGAGACGGTGACGCCGTCCAGGCCGTAGGTGTGGACCCCGGCGGGCACCCGTAACCAGGCCGAGTCGGGCCCGGCGACGGCGACCCGGTGGTGTCCGGTGCGGCGGACCCACGGGTCGATGCGGCCGTAGTTGAAGCGCAGCCGCAGCGTGCCGCGCATCGGGACGGTGCCCTCCAGGCCCTCGACGATCCGGATCAGCTGCGGGTCGCGGTGCCCGCCCGGGCCGGGGCGGCCGTCCTGCTCGCCGTGGTGCACCGGGCCGGGGCGTCCGCCGGGGCTGCGCTGCGGCATGAAGTCGATGATCCGGACCTTCCCGCCGGCGGTCTGCCATTCGCTCTCCAGGACGAGGCTGTCGCCCCGGTAGCGGCGGGCGTGGCACTCGGCGGCGCCCGCGGGGGCGATCCGCCAGGCGCCGTGGCGCTGGTCGCCGAGCAGTCCGGCGAAGCAGCTGGGGGAGTCGAACCTGGGCAGGCAGAGCCAGTCGACCGATCCGTCCCGGCCCACCAGGGCGGCGGTCTGCAAGTCACCGATGAGGGCGTAGTCCTCGATGCCTCCGGCCATCACGTCCATTCTGGGCCGGGAACCGGTGGTTCGGCAGGACGAGGGGCGAACAGGGTGCGAACGCCGCGTGCCGGGAAGGGGGCACTCCGCTTGCACCCGTTCGGGGTGCAGAGGAGGATCTTCTGTGCTTGTAGTCTCAGCTGTCACAGCAGTCGTCGTGAGGCGCTGCAGCCCCACAACCGGAGTGAAGGAGTCACAGGCATGCGGCGACCGAGCTGGGTACCGGAGGGCACGGACCTGGACAAACCGAACGCCGCGCGGGTCTACGACTACTACCTGGGGGGTTCGCACAACTTCGAGGTCGACCGCGAGATGGCCCGCCGGGCCATGGAGCTGTGGCCCGAACTGCCGCAGATCATGCGCTCCAACCGCGCCTTCCTGCGCCGCGCGGTCTCCTTCCTCGCCGAGCGCGGCGTGACCCGTTTCCTGGACATCGGCTCCGGCATCCCGACCTTCGGCGCGGTGCACGAGGTCGCCCGGGCGATCCGGCCCGGGGCGGAGGTCGTCTACGTGGACCGCGACCCGGTGGCCGTGGCGCACAGCCGCCTGCTGCTGGCGGACGACCCGGAGTGCTCCGTCGTCCAGGCCGACCTGCGCGACGTCGACGACCTGCTGGGCCGCCCCGAGGTGGCCGGACTGCTGTCGGCGGGCGAGCCGGTGGCCGTGCTGCTGGTGGCCGTCGCGCACTTCGTCACCGACGACGAGGACCCGTGGAAGCTGATCCGCACCATCCGCGACGTGCTGCCGTCCGGCAGCGCGCTGGTCCTCTCGCACGCCTCCCTGGAGGGGCGCCCGGACCAGGCGGAGGACCACCAGAAGCTGTACCGGATGACGCCGACCCCGCTGACCATGCGCACGCACGAGCAGATCACCGCGATGTTCGACGGCTTCGAGCTGGTCGAACCGGGCGTGGTCTACCTCCCGCAGTGGCGCCCGGACCAGCCGGAGGCGGTCGGCGAGCACCCCGAGCGGATGACCGGGGTGGCAGGCATGGGGTTCCGCCCTTGAGCGGACGGACCGGACGAGGAGCCGACGGTCGCGGAGCGGGCACAGCGGCCGCCGGTCGCACCGGTCCGCACGCGGCCCCGCCGGCCGCGGGCCCCGCGCGTCCCGCCCCGCCGGTCACCGCCGCACCCACCGCCGCTCCCGCCATCGCGCCCGCCATCGCGCCCGCCATCGCGCCCGTCATCGCTCCGGTACCCCCCGCCTCGCCCACCCGGGTGGACCGATGAGCGCCGCCCCGGTGTCCGACAGCGCCGAGCGCTTCCACGAGGCCTGGGCGCGGCTGCTCTCCGCCGACCACGGGATCGCCATCCACCCCGGGCTGCTCGGCCGGCTGGTGGCCCGGACGGCGGGGCTGCTGCACCGCGCCCAGCAGGAGGAGCCGTTCGAGCCCCGGCTGGCCGCGCAGGCCGGCGCGGAGCTGGTCGACGCGCACTTCACCGACCCGGTGCTGCTGGCCCGGGCGGTGGAGCTGCTGCAGGCGCAGCCGTCCGGGGACGAGCGCGGCCCGGCGCTGACCGGAGCCTTCGCGGCCGGCTGGGCCGCGGCCCTGCGCGAGCGCACGCTGCGTGAGCAGGAGGCGATCCGCACCGCCGCCGACGCGGCCCGCAAGGAGGCCGAGCGGGCGCTGCGCGCCTCCGAGGCGCGGTTCCGCGCGCTGTTCGAGAGCGCGGCGATCGGGATCGGCATCGGGGACACCGACGGCAACATCCTGGCCGTCAACAAGGCGCTGCAGGAGCTGTTCGGCGCGGGGCCGGAGGACATGACCGGCCGCCGGGTCGGCGACCTCGTGCACCCCGAGGACACCCCGGGCGTCTGGGAGGCGTACGAGGACCTGATCAGCGGCCGGCGGGAGTACTTCCAGATCGACAAGCCGTACTACCGCCAGGACGGCGAGGTGGTCTGGACGCACCTGACCGTCTCACTGATCCGGGACGACGACGGCGTCCCGCAGTACCAGGTGGCGATGCTGGAGGACATCACCGACCGCTACCGGCTGCAGGAGCGGCTGCGCCACCAGGCCACCCACGACCCGCTGACCGGCCTGCCCAACCGGGCGGCGTTCTTCGAGCGGCTGGAGAAGCTGTTCGAGGAGCCGGAGCCGGGCGCCAGGTTCGGCCTCTGCTACGTCGACCTGGACGGCTTCAAGGTGGTCAACGACAGCCTCGGCCACGACACCGGCGACCAGTTGCTGGCCGCGGTGGCCGCCCGGCTGAAGGCCGCGCTCACCCCGCTCGGCCACCTGGTGGCCCGGCTCGGCGGCGACGAGTTCGTGGTGCTGCTGGAGAACTGCCGGGGCGAGCAGGAGGCCGTCGCGGCCGCGAAGACGGTGCTCAAGGCGCTGGCCGGGCCGGTGCTGATCGGCGATCACAAGCTGGCGGTGGGCGCTAGCGTCGGCGTGCTGGAGCGGCGGGTCTCCACCACCACCCCGGGCGCCGCCGTCCGGGCCGCGGACCTGACGCTGTACCGGGCCAAGGAGGCCGGCCGCGGCCGCTGGACGCTGTTCGACCCCAAGGAGAACGCCCGCGCGGTCAGCCGCTACGCGGTGTCGGTGCGGATGCCGGCGGCGCTGGACCGCGGCGAGTTCTTCATCGACTACCAGCCGCTGTACGCGCTCGCGGACGGCCGGCTGGCCGCGGTGGAGGCGCTGGTGCGCTGGCGCCACCCGCAGCTGGGCGTGCTCGGCCCGGACGAGTTCGTGACCACCGCCGAGGAGACCGGGCTGATCATGCCGCTCGGCCGCTGGGTGCTGGAGCAGGCCTGTGGTCAGGCCGCGGACTGGATCAAGCGGTTCGGCGACGCCGCCCCGCAGCTGAACGTCAACCTGGCGGTCCGTCAGGCGCGCAGCGCGGCGCTGGTCACCGACCTCGCCCGGATCCTGGACGGCACCGGGCTGGACCCGGCCAGGCTGCAGCTGGAGATCACCGAGTCGACGGTCGTCGGGCCGGAGGACGAGGCGCTGCGCACCCTGCACGGGCTGGTCGACCTCGGCGTGTCGCTGGCCGTGGACGACTTCGGCACCGGGTGGTCCAACCTGGCGTACCTGCGGGACCTCCCGGTCTCCGGGCTGAAGATCGCCGGGTCCTTCGTGGGCGATCTGCACGATCCGGCGAAGGACGAGTCCACCGGGTGGCGGATCGTCAGCGGCCTGGTGTCGATGTCGCACGCGCTCGGACTGACCGTCACCGCCGAGGGCGTGGAGACCTTGAAGGACGCCGAGCGCCTGCGCACCATCGGCTGCGACTGGGCGCAGGGCTGGCACTTCGGACGGCCGGTGCGGCCGGGCGAGATCGCCCGCCGGATCGCGGAGGAGCCGCAGGGCCGCCCGGTGCAGGGCCGTCCGCTGCGCGGCCGTCCGGTGCAGGGCTGACGGGCGCGAGGCTGGCGGATGCGGGGCCGACGGGCGCCGGGCGGCCTGGTCGCGCCGCGTGACGGCGCAGGATCGGGTCCGGTGACTCGGTGTCACCACGGGTCATGGGAAGTTACGGTAAAAAGCGGACAAAGCCCCCTTGACGTGACTGTCCGTGCCGACGGACGATGAGGCCCTGGCACACTCCGCACCCGAAGGTGCGGTGGTTCATAGGCCAGTTCGTACGACCGGCGCCGCAGGCGCCGGGGAGGGCCCGGGCGGTGCGCACCCCCATCCGGCCGCCACGGAGCCCCTCCCTCGTTTCGGCAGCCCCGAGGCCTCCCCGAGGTCCTCGCTCCGGGCTTCCCCACCGGGCCCCGCCCGCGCGTATCCGTCCGCGCCCAAGGCCCGTTCGCCACCGTTAGGGGCCCGCGCCGTGCCCGGCGTCCGCCCGTCGCCTCCCTCCCGAGAGGCCGCCCCCGATGAGCACCACCCTGCCCTCCACCAACCACGCCTCCGTGGCCCAGGACCCCGCCGTGCCCGCCGTGGCACCGCCGTCCGCCGGGCCGCCGTCCGAGACCAGGCCGTCCGATAGCAGGACCTCCGAGACCAGGCCGTCCGAGACCAGCCCCTCCGAGAACAGCCCGTCCGAGAACGGACGGCACGAAGACCGGCGGTCCGAGACCAGGCGGTCCGAGGACCGGCCGTCCGAGCGGCCCTACCAACCGCCCGTCGACCGGCCCGTCAACGGCGAGGCCCACCCGCAGCGCCGGGCCACCGACCGCGCCACCGCGCACCACCCGATGCGCCGTGCCGACGACCCGCCCGCCACCGCCCGCTCCGCCCGCCCGGCCGCCCAGGCCCAGGTGGCCGCCCGGCACTCGGTGAGCCTGGTCGTCCCGGCCCACAACGAGGCCCGCAACATCGCCTGGGTCTTCGAGCAGATCCCGTCCTGCGTCGACGAGGTCATCCTGGTCGACGGAGCGTCCAGTGACGCCACCGTCCCGATGGCCCGGCACTGCCTGCCCACCGTCCGCAGCGTCCAGCAGAGCGGCCCCGGCAAGGGCAACGCCCTGCGCACCGGCTTCGCGGCCGCCACCGGCGAGTACGTCGTGATGATGGACGCCGACGGCTCCATGTGGCCCGGCGAGATCCCGCACTACCTGCACTTCCTGGACAACGGGTTCGACTTCGTCAAGGGCTCGCGCTGCATCGCCGGCGGCGGCTCGCTCGACCTCACCCGGATCCGCTCGCTCGGCAACCGGGCCCTGCTCGCCGTCGTCAACCGCCTCTACGACGCGAGCCTCACCGACCTGTGCTACGGCTACTGCGCCTTCCGCCGCTCCTTCCTGAGCGCCCTCGACCTCCGCTCCACCGGATTCGAGATCGAGGCCGAGATGATCGCGCACGCGCTTCGCTCTGGACTGCGGATCGCCGAGGTGCCGAGCCTGGAACTCCCCCGCCGCAGCGGTCGCTCCCACCTGCACGCCGTCTCCGACGGCCGCCGGGTGCTGAGGACCCTGATCGCCGAGCGTCCCGGCGCCCGGTCCCCGGCGGCCGCCTCCGTGGGGGAGCACTGATGAATGGCACCGACCGGCGCACCGCAGCAGCCTGCCCGCGCCCCGCCGCCCGTGACTCGCTCCACACCCCCGTCCGCGTCGTCGAGCTGGACCTGGACGAACCGAGCGGGCTGCGCTCGCCCGGCGGTCTCGGTGCCGTCGACCCGGCCGGACGCGTGTTGGCGTTGGTGCGGCTGCACGGACACCCGCTCGGCTTGGTCACGGCCACCGGAGCAGCCGGCGGGAGCGCCGAACTGCGCCGGGCGCTGGTCGACGCCGCCCACCGGGAACTGCGTGTTCCCGCACTGTCCACCGCGACACCCGCGGCGCGTCCCGGTCGGGTCGGCCGCGCCCGGGTGCCCGCGGGCCCGGTCACGGTCAGCGTGGTCGTCGCCACCCACAACCGGGCGGGCCTGCTGCGACCCTGCCTCGACTCCCTGCTGCGGAACGGCTATCCGCGCACCGAGGTCATCGTCGTGGACAACGCCCCCGCCGACGACGCCGCCGAACGGCTGATCCGGGACCGGTACCGGGGCCGGGTCCGCTACCTGCGCGAGCCGGTGGCGGGCCTGGCCCGGGCCCACAACGCCGGGCTCGCCGCCGCGACCGGGGAGATCACCGCCTTCACCGACGACGACACCCTCGCCGACCCGGACTGGATCGGCGCCCTCGCCCGGACCTTCGCCGAGGACGAGCGGATCGGCTGCGTCACCGGCCTGATCCTGCCCGCCGAACTCGACACCCCCGCCCAGGTCGCGCTGGAGAACCACGGCGGCTTCGCCAAGGGCTTCGCCGCCCGCACCTGGAGCCTCGCCGACCGCCTCGGCGACCCGCTCTTCCCCTTCGCCGCCGGCCGCTTCGGCTCCGGCGCCAACATGGCCTTCCGCACCGCCCCGCTGCGCGCCCTCGGCGGCTTCGACCCCGCCACCGGCACCGGCACCCCCGCCCGCGGCGGCGACGACCTGCTCGCCTTCTTCCGCATCCTGGTCGCCGGCCACGCCCTCGCCTACGCGCCCGACGCCATCATCTGGCACCGCCACCGGCGCACCATGGACGCCCTGCCCGCCCAGGCCTTCGGCTACGGCGCAGGCTTCGGCGCCTACCTCGCCGCCGCGCTGCACCACGAACCCGCCATGCTGCCCGCCCTGTTGCGCCGCCTCCCCGGCGGCCTCCGTTACGCGGCCCGCCGCGCACGCACCCGGCCGGACCCGGGCGCGGCGGGCCGCCGCCCCAGCTGGCACCTCGCCCGGCTGGAGCTGCAGGGCATGCTGTACGGACCGCTCGGGTACGTGCGCAGCGTCCACCGGGACCGGGCCACCGCCCGGGCGACGGGGTGACGGGCCGTGTTCGCGCGGACCGCGGCCGCCGCCGCCCCCGCCCGGGGGCGCGGGACCTGCTCCTGCCCGCTGCCGCTGCCCTGCGAGTGCTCGTACCCCGCCCTGTTGCGGGCCCGGCTGCGGGCCGCCGTGGTGGCCGGTGGACGGCTGCTGCGCAACGGGCGCGTGCCGGCCGCCCCCGGCCGCACCGCCCCCGGTCGCACCGTCGGTCGCCGCTCCGCCCCCGGCCGCACCGTCGCCGGCCGCACCGCCCCCGGTCGCACCGTCGGTCGCGGCTCCGCCCTCGGCCTCACCGTCGCCGGCCTCACCGTCGCCGGTCTGACCGCCGCCGGCCTGACCGCCTGGCTGCTGTCGGCGATCGGCCTCGCCGGCGCCGCCCTCGCCTGGGCGACCGCCGCCACCGCCCTCGCCGTGCCACTGCTGTGCACCCTGCCGCGGTGGCTCCCGACACACGAACGGAGACGGCCGTGAACCCCCCGGGCCTGTCCGTCATCGTCTGCGCCTACACCCTCGACCGCTGGGACGACCTGCGCGCCGCGATCGGCTCGCTGCACGGCCAGCACCGGCCGCCCGACGAGGTCCTGCTGGTCGTCGACCACTGCCCGGAGCTGGTGCGCCGGGCCGGGGCGGAGTTCCCCGGCGTCCTGGTGCTGCCCAACCACGAGCGGCAGGGCCTGTCCGGCGCCCGCAACTCCGGCGTGGCCGCCGCCTCCCAGGAGGTGGTCGCCTTCCTCGACGACGACGCCGCCGCGGAGCCCGGCTGGACCGGCCACCTCCTCGCCCCCTACCGGGACCCGCGGGTCCAGGGCGTCGGCGGCCTCGTCCTGCCGCGCTGGGACGGCGGGCGCCCGTCCTGGTTCCCCGCCGAGTTCGACTGGGTGGTCGGCTGCTCCTACCGCGGCCTGCCCACCCGCCGCAGCGCCGTGCGCAACTTCATCGGCGCCAACATGTCCTTCCGCCGCGCCGAGGTGCTCGCCGCCGGCGGCTTCCGCACCGACCTCGGCCGGGTCGGCACCCGCCCGCTCGGCTGCGAGGAGACCGAGCTGTGCCTGCGGCTGGCCGAACGCGACCCCCGGGGCCTGCTGCTCCACGAACCCGCCGCGGTGGTCCGCCACCACGTGCCGGCCGGCCGGTCCACCTGGGCCTACTTCCGCGCCCGCTGCTTCGCGGAGGGCCGCTCCAAGGCCGCCGTGGCCCGCAAGCGCGGCAGCCGCGCCGCCCTCGCGAGCGAGCGCCGCTACCTCACCGCGACCATCCCGGCCGCGCTCGCCCGCTCCCTGCGGGCCGCCGGCGCCGATCCGCGCCGGGCCGCCGCGCTGCTCGCCGGCGTGTCCGTCACCGTGCTCGGCTACGCCGCCGGCCGGATCGCCGCCGCCCTGCCCGGCCGCCCGGCAACCGCCCCGGACGCGCCGGTGCGCGCCGTCCCCGCGGAGCGCGCGTCATGACCGCCGTGCCCGTGCTGCTCTACCACTCGGTCTCCGACGACCCTCCCGGCTGGATCGCCCCGTACACCGTGTCGCCGCGGGTGTTCGCCCGGCAGCTCGACGCGCTGGTGGAGGGCGGGCGCCGGATCGTCCCGCTGCGCCGGCTGGTGTCGGCCCTGCGCGGCGGCCCCCCGCTGCCCGAGCACTGCGCGGTGCTCACCTTCGACGACGGGTTCGCCGACTTCTACTGGACGGTCGCCCCGATGCTCAGCGACCGGGACCTGCCGGCCACCCTGTTCGTCACCACCGGCGCCGTGCACATCCCCGGGCACGCGGGCGAGGGCACCCTGCTGCCGCCCGCCGAGATGCTCACCTGGCGCCAGGTCGCCACGCTGGACGCGCTCGGCGTCGAGATCGGCGGCCACACCCGCACCCACCCCCAGCTGGACACCGTGCGCGGCCGGCAGGCATGGGACGAGATCCGGGGCTGCAAGCACGAACTGGAGGACGCGGTGGGCCACCAGGCCGCCTCGTTCGCCTACCCGCACGGCTACTCGAGCGCCGCCGTCCGGCAGAAGGTCCAGGCGTCCGGCTGGACGTCGGCGTGCGCGGTCGGCAACGCGTTCAGCTCGGACGGGGACGAGCCGCTGCGGATCTCCCGGCTGATGCTCCGGGCGGACACCCCGGCGGCGGAGTTCCGGCGCTGGGTGCAGGGCGTCGGCGCCCCGGTGGCGCCGTACCCGGAGCGGATGCGGACCAAGGGCTGGCGGGCGTACCGCCGGGGCCGGGCGCTGCTCGGCCGCCCGGCGGGCGGGCCGCCCCGGGCCTGACGGGTGCGGCCTCCCGGGGCGGCCCCGGGGGGCTCAGTGCTGCCAGACCCGCACCCAGTCCACCGTCATCCGCGCCGAGGAGACGTTCTGCGGCGGCGAGCTCGGGTACCCGACGGCCAGGTTGAGCAGCAGCTCCATCGGCTCGTCCGGGATCTTCGACGGGTCGGTGACCCGGTAGCGCTGGACGCCGTCGACGTACCAGGTGAGCGAGTCGCTCTCCCAGTCGAGCGCGAACACGTGGTCGCCCGCGGGGAAGTCCTGCGGGCCCCAGCGCTGCCACTGGTCCTTGGGGTTGCCGTCCGGCCCGGTGAAGTGCACGGTCATCTGCACGTACTGGGTGGTGGAGATGAACTCGGCGACGTCGAGTTCGGGCGGGGTGGTGCGGGAGGCCGGCAGGAGCCAGAAGGCGGGGAACATGCCGGCCTCCGGGGGGATGCGCACCGCCGCGGCGAAGTAGCCGCGGGTGAAGGTGTGCCGCGGTTGCGCGTTCCAGGAGTCCCGGCCGGTCGAGACCATGCCCGAGGTCCACGGGTAGTCCTTGCCGTCGCTCCCGCGGGTGTCCGAGCGGTCGGCGCTCAGGGTCAGCCGGCCGTCGCCCACGCCGACCTGCTGCGGGAGGTACCACTGCAGCTCGTGGTTGCCGGCGTTGGTGCAGCCGTCCTGGTTCCAGTCGTAGCAGGTGGCCCACTTCGCGTGGTCGAGCGTCGTGCCGTCGAAGTCGTCCTGGAAGGCCAGGTGCCAGGCGCCGGGGGCCGCCGGGGCGGTCGGGCCGGCGGTGGGGCTGCTCGCCCCGGCGCCGCTCTGCGGGGTGGACACCGTCACCGTGGCGGCCGGGCCGCCCCCGGCGCACGCGGCGACCAGCAGCAGCGCCGCCGCGCCCGCGCCGGCCCCGCCGACGCGCTTGCGCCACCGCCATCGTCGGCGCCGCCTTCCGGCCGTGCGGTCGCCGTCCGTGCGGTCGCCGTCCGTGCCGCCGCCCTGGTCGTCCGGGTCGCCCTGGTCGCGTGCGCGTGTGCCGCGTCCGCCCCGGTCGGGGTCGCCCGGACCGCCGTCGCCGTCCGGGCCGTCCGGGGGAGGTCTGCGGCCGCGCGGGCGGCACTGCGGCAGCGCCAGCAGCGTGGTGGCGGCGGCCACCGCCCCCAGCGCCCAGCCGCTGATGAGCCCGCCGGCCAGGTAGAACCCCACGATGATCACCGTGTCGACGGCCAGGCTCAGCGCCACCGCCAGCACCCAGTACTCCAGCGGGTCCATCGGCGCACCGCGCGCGGCCAGCGCCGGCCGGGCCGACCGCACCGCGGCCAGGCCCGGGCACAGCAGCAGGAACGCGCCGGCCACGGCCACCCGGACGGGGTCGGCGTCGGCGAGCGCGTAGACGGCCAGGGCCGCCCACCCGGACAGCGCCAGGGCCCACCCGGCCCGGGCGGCGGTTGCGGACGAGGTGCCGTTCACGGCCCGCCTCCTGGCTGGGGGACGGCACCGCCCGGGAGCTGCGGGGCCGGCGACGGGCCCGCGGCCGGCTCCTGGCCGGGCAGCGGGTTGGGGACGAAGCGGTACACCACGGCGTCCTGGTTCTGGTACACCAGGTCGAACCCGGGGGTCCGGGACACCACCTCCGCGAGCCGGTCCTCCAGGTCCGCCGGGCAGATGCCGGTCAGCCGGCACTCGGCGGCCTGCGCCCGGCTGAGGACCAGGTACGCGGGCACACCGGGGTGGGTGAAGCCCACCGCGGCCTCCAACCCGCCCAGCGGGTCCTGGTTCAGCAGCTCCCGGGTCTGCGGGGTCGTCTCGGCCAGCCGCACCCCGGGGTGCTGGTCGTAGCCCTCGTAGATGCCCGGCACGCTGCCGGTCATCGACACCACCACCGAGTACGGTGGCGCGGCCTTGAGGAGCTGTTCGGTCGCGGCGACCTCGCGGTCGTCGTACCAGTTCATCCGCTCCTTGCTGTCGTAGCCGAAGAAGAGCCCGCCGAGCAGGGCCAGGAACAGGACCAGCGAGCAGGCCGCGCGCAGCCGGGGCCGCGGGGAGGGCCGCAGCACGAGCGCCGCCAGCATGAACGCGCAGGCGGGCAGCGCGAACAGGTAGGTGCGGAAGATCATCTCCCCGCCGTAGCTGTTCGCGGCAAGCAAGGGCACCGGGGCCAGCGCCAGGTAGGGCAGCGGGGTGCGCCGCAGCCACGGCCGGCGGACGAAGGCGATCACGGCCAGCAGGACGACCGTCGCGGACAGCCCGCGGTCGATCCAGTCGACCGTGACCTGCTGCGGCGCGGCGATCCCGAGGTTGGCCAGACCGGCGCTGATGTTGGAGTCCGGTGTGGTGAGCGCCTTGGTGAACTGGCCCAGGTTCGCGGACAGGTACGGGCGCGCCACGGTGGCGTCCCACACCACGGTCATCGCCACGGCGGCCGCCAGGGCGGGCAGCACCACCCGGCGGTTGCGGCGGGGGATCGCGAGCGCGGCGAGCGAGCTGATCAGCATCAGCGGGGTCAGCTGGTGCGAGCAGACGATCGCGGCCTCCAGCACCAGGACCATCAGGAACCGGATCGGCATCCACCCGTCGCCCGCGGCCGCGCCGGCCGGGCCGGCCGCAAGCCCCGTCGCCGGTGCCGGGGCGGCCGACCGGTGCGAGCCGCCCGGTGGCGCGGGGCCGGGCGCCCGGCCCGCCCGGTCCGTCCGGTCGGGCAACTGGCGGACCACCACGGCGATCACCGCGAGGAAGAGCACCAGGGCGAAGGCCTGGGGCGAGAAGTAGTCCTGCCCCACCCAGGAGCAGGAGTAGTAGACCCAGGCCGCGCCCCACACCAGCGTCCGGTCGGTGCTGATCGCCCGGTAGAGCAGCAGCAGCGGGGCGAGCAGCAGCGCGTTGAACAGCGGCGGGCCCCAACTCGCGTACCCGAGCGCCGAGTGCAGGCCGGTGAGCCGCAGCAGCAGCCCGTTCAGCACGAAGAAGCCCGGCCACTGGTTGTACGGGTCCAGCGTCCCGGCCTGCGGGACGGGGCCGCCGTGGCGCAGCATCGCGTCGATCACGGCGACGTGCTTCCACGCCCAGGAGTACCGCAGGTTGGCGTAGAGCAGCGTGGGCGTCGCGTGGACGACGGCGATCAGGGCCAGGACGTACCCGGCGAGCCACCACTGGCGGAGCCGGCGGTCGCGCAGCACGAGCAGGAAGCCCGCGGTCAGCAGGCCGGCCGCCGTCCAGTACAGGACCGGCAGCACCTGCAGCAGGCCGAGGTCGCCCATCCGCTCCAGGTGGACGTGGCGCAGCGAGAGCAGCCACAGCAGCAGCGAGACCGGCAGCAGCGCGCGGCCCGTCAGCGAGGGCAGCCGGCCGAACCGGCGGGGGCGGCGCTGCGTCGCCCCGGCGGCGGGCGGCCGCCCGGGCGCCGACACCGGCGTCACGGCCGGGTCGCCCGCCATGTGGCGGCCTCCTCCAGGAGCGGGGTCACGTTGCGCGAGACCCACCAGTGGCTGCGCGCGTAGCGGGGGGACTTGGTCACGTTCGAGACGACGTGCCACAGCCAGGTCAGCAGGGGCAGCACCGCGTCGTCCGGCGGTCCGGCCGGGCCGCTGCGGCGCAGGTCCACCAGGTCGTCGCGGGTGCCGTCGATCAGGGCGAGGTCCGGCCCGGGCAGTGCGCCGTGGCGCACCATCTCCCGGACGGCGCTGCCGAGCTGGCGGCCCTCCCGGCGGCAGGCCAGGGCTATCACGAAGGTGTAGGCGTCGATGGCGCAGGGGCCGTCCGGGCGGGCGCCGCCCCAGTCGAGGATCCCGGTGACCCGGCTGCCCCGGCCGTCGAACAGGACGTTGCCGGCGTGGAAGTCGCCGTGGGTCCAGGCGACGGTGGTCTCGGCGCCCGCGAGGCCGGCCCGCAGCCGGTGGCGCAGGGCCGCCAGCCCGGCGGCCCCCTTCCCGGTGCGGCACCAGGGGATGTCGGTGCCGAGCACGCCCAGCGGCTCGTCGACCCAGGCCACCAGCCGGCCGGTGGCGGTCTCGGTGCGCCCGGTGGCCCGGTGCAGCTCGGCCACGGCGGTGAGCGCGCGCTCGGCGACCCCGTCGTCCGCGCCGGGGGCGGCCAGCAGCTCGTCGGCGGTGGTCCCGGGCAGCCAGCTCTCGGTGATCAGCGGCAGCGGCCCGGTCAGCTCCTGGTGGACGGGCACGGGGACGAGGGCGCGCCAGCCGCCGAGCCGGGCGTCGGCGGCCAGGGTCTCCAGCACCCGCCACTCGTGGTCGAGGGAGGCCACCGCGTGGCCGGTGCGGGCGTGCTTGACCGCCAGCCGCTCCCGGCCGGGGGCGTCGAGGGAGAGCACCAGGACGTCGGCCAGCCCCGGGGGCCCGGGCCGCAGGGTGCAGGTGCCGTCCAGGCCCAGCCGGCGGGCGATCCTGCGGGACTTCCAGTGGTCGGTGACGCGGTAGACCAGCCGGGCCCGGCGCAGCGGCAGCAGCGCCCGGGGGGAGGACCGTAGCCGGGGGGCGTGCCCGCCCGCGCCCGGGTGCCCGGGCGGCAGTCGGCGGGCCCGGCGCAGCACCAGTTCCGCGGCGAGTGCGCACTGCGCGGCCAGCACGGACCGGGCCCGTGCCCGGTACGGCTGCGGGGCGCGGCGCAGGCGCTGGACCGCCGGGCTCATCCGGCCCGGCCCGGGCGGTTCGGCGCGGCCGGTGCGGCCGCGGCAGGGGGTGCGGTCCGGCCGGCCCGGGCGGGCGGCGCGGTGCGGGTGGTCCGGGGGGCCCCGGCGGCCCGGGGGGTCCGGGTGGCCGGCGTCGTGCGCGCGGCCGCCACGGCCAGCCGGGCCAGCCGCAGCGGCGCGCCGGAGCGGCCCGCCTCCGGCACGGCGAGCACCGCCAGCAGGGCGCGGGCGTCGGCGGGCGGGCGCGGAGCCCGGCACAGCGGGCAGCCGCCGGGCCGGTGCCCGATCAGCCGGCCCACCGCCTCGGCGAGGCCGGCCTGGTAGGCGCGCCGCGTCACCGGGACGCCGGCCGCCCGGACGGCCCGCTCCGCGTTCGCCGGGGCCGCGCCGTGCCCCGCCCAGCCCAGCAGCTCCACGTCGGCGACGCCGTCGCCGACCGCCAGCGCGGGCGGCCCGTCCGCCCCGAGCCGGGCCAGCAGGGCCCGCGCCCCGGGGGCCTTCCCACAGCCGCGCGGGACGAAGTCGGTCTGGGCCTGGCCGGGCACCGTCGTGAACAGCCGGCCGAACGGCTCCTCGGCGAGCAGGGCCGCGACGGCCTGCGGCTCCGGCGCGTGCCGCCGGCCGTCCCGGGGCGAGCGGACGGAGGCCCGGACGCACCAGCGGGAGAGCGGGTCGGCGGCGGCGGGCTGGTCCAGGGCGGCCAGCCGGGCGCGCAGCCCGCCGTCGCCGGCCCGGCGGCGCTCGTGGTCGAGCAGGACCTCGGTGCTGCCGGACACCGCGTCCACCAGGACCGCCCCGTACTCGGCCACCCCGCCGTCCAGCCGGTAGGCGGCGCAGCGGTCGGCGACTTCGGGGCCGGAGCGCCCGGTGGCGAGCACCGTGCGGTAGCCGTGCGCCCGCAGCGCGCGCAGCGCCAGCGCGCCGGCGGGGGAGGAGGCGGGGAAGCCGAGCACGTCGGACTCCAGCACCCCGTCCACGTCGAGGACGCAGCACGGCCCCCGCGGCTCGGTGTCCAGGTCCGCCAGGTAGACGGCGGAGAGGAAGCGCTGCACGGCGCGCGCCTGGGCCCGCCGGGCGTCGGCCCGGGTCCGTTCGGAGGGCGGCAGGCCGTCCTGCACGGCGGCGTGCCGGGCCTGGACCAGCCGCAGCAGGCACCAGCGGGCGTCCGACACGTCCTCGCCGGTGAGGCGGCGGTACTCGGCGAGCAGCTCGGCGTCGTCGTCCGCGGGGCGGTCGGGGGCCTGGTCCGCGGGGGTGTCCCTCGTGGCGTCCGCGTGGGTGTCCGGGGCGGCGTCCCGGGCGGGGCCCGGGGCCAGGGCGGGGTCCGTGGTGCCGGGCGCGGGGCGGTGCGCGGCGCCGGCGAGGTCGTAGACGGCGTCGTAGCTCGCCAGGTTGAGGTGGCCGAAGGCGCCGTCGGCGTAGGCGGTCTTGCGCCAGCCGCCGCCGCTCCCGTGCCCGCTGCTGCCACCTCCGCTGCCTGCGCCGTCCGCGCCGTCCGCCGTCCAGCGGTGGCGCGCGGTCAGGCCGTCGGTCACGCAGGGGCGGGCCGGGGTCAGCAGGGTGCGGGTCAGCCGGTCCAGCAGCAGCGGACGGAGCAGCGTGTGCAGCCGGCCGACCACCGGCGCCAGCTGGCGGGCGGAGGCCTCCCAGACCGGGTCGCGACCGGCCAGCAGCAGGCTCCGGTCGGCGGGTACGGCCAGCAGCCGCTGCCGGGCGGCGACGTAGCGGGCGACCTCGGCGGGCGGCACGCCGTGCCGGTCGGCCGGCCGGTGCTCCGGCCGGGGGCGGACCAGCACGCCGTCGGCGATCCCGAGCGGCTCCGGGACCAGTCCGGCGAGCGCACCGGCCACCGTCGCCGCGTACGACCCGAAGTAGCCGACCCCGGCCCACTCGGCGAGCAGCGGCAGGCTGCGCACACCGCCGTCCGGGTCGACCACGCGGGCCGAGCAGGGCACCGCCAGGTGCGCGTGGCGGGAGAGCGGCCCCGGGGCGTCGGCCGTCAGGTCCAGCAGGCGCCGGCCGGGCGGCAGCAGCCGGGCGACCGCCGCGGCCAGTGCGGTGGGCCCGAGCAGCGTCCGGACGTGCCAGTCGCGGCCCGGGAGGGTCACGCAGGGCAGGCCGCGCAGGGCGGGCGGCAGGGCGCCCGCGTCGTCGAAGGACGCCAGGACGGGGACGACCGAGTCCGGTGCGAAACCGCCGCGGACGGCCAGACCGGCGAGGCCCGCCAGGGAGCCGCCGGTCACCGGCGGGTCGTCGACCAGCAGCACCAGCCCCGACCTGCGGCGCAGCTCGCGCACCAGCGCCGCCCGGCCCGGCAGCAGGGCTGCGCCCGGACGGGTGGTGCCGACCACCACATCCCCGTGGCCGAGGCCGCGCAGCGCCGCCGCGAGCAGCGGAGCCAGGTGACTGCCGGAGGTGCGTACGCCCAGGACGAGCAGGGGGCGGTGACGGTCCGGGTGACGCGCGGTGACCAGCCGGGCCAGGGCGACGCAGTCCTGCGGGTGCTGGTCGAAGCTGCGGAAGCAGGCGGGCGGGCGCTGCACCGCCCCGGCGAGCAGCCGCCGGGCGCCGGGCAGCCGGCCCAACGCGGCCACCGCGGCGCGCAGTTCCGCCACCAGGCCGACGGCGTCCGGGCCGACGGCGTCCGGGCGGGTGGTGTCCGGGCCGGCGGTGTCCGGGCGGGTGGGGCCGGGGCCGGCGCCGTCCGGGCCCTCCCCGTGCGGCCGGCCGGTGGCCGCCCCGTCCTGGAGCGCCAGTTCGGCGAGCCGGTCGCGCAGCGTCGCGAACCGGCCGCACCAGGCGCGCAGTCCACGGGCGGGCGGTACGGCCAGCCAGAGCCCCGTGGCCCCGCGCAGTCCGGCCCGGGCCGCCCCGACCGCGCCCGGCCGGGCGCCCTTCGCCAGGTGGTCCAGCAGCCGGCGGGGCCGCCACGCGGTGCCCTCCAGCACGTCCTCGACCACCTGGACCACACCGGAGCTCAGCAGGAAGGCGTCGAGCCACTGCCCGTCGGCGGCGCATCCGAGGAGACGGCCGGTCAGCTCCGGCACCGTCAGGTGCAGGTCCACCGGTGCCGGTGCACCGTCGGCCGCCGCGGTCCGCACATCGTTCATTCGTGGACTCCCGTAAGCTCCCGAAAGCGGGGAAGCGCCCTCGGGACCGTGCAGGCGCTGTGCCTATCCACTCTAGGCACCAGGCGTCCAGGCTGCCCCCTCAGTCACCCCTCGCGGCCGCGCGCGGCCGCCGCCGGACCGGTCGGGGCGCCCCCGCCCCCGGGCGGCGGAGCGGGGAGCCACCAGGAGCGCCGCCACAGCAGCACGGCCGCCACCAGGGTCTGCCCGATCAGCCAGGCCGCGCCCGCGCCGTCGATGCCGAGCACCGGCAGCAGCAGCGCGGTCAGCGCCAGCACCGTGACCGAGAGCGACGCCAGCACGCCCACCACCACGCCCATCCGGCGCCGGGCCCGGGACAGGGCGACGACGGTGGTGGTGAGCAGGTTCGGCAGCGCGGAGAGCGCGAGCAGCCAGAGCACGACCGTGCCGTGGCGGGCGTAGTCCGCGCCGAACACCCGCAGCGCCCACGGCCCGACGGCGATCAGCAGCACCACCGCCGCCACCAGCACCCGACCGGAGTGGCGCAGCACCCGCCGGTAGTCGTCGAGCCGGGTGATGTCCCGGGCGGACTCCACGACCAGCGAGTAGCCCATGTTGGAGCTGAAGCAGTACAGCGCGAAGGGCGCCGTCCAGGCCAGCGAGAAGTACGCGCTGTCGGCGGCGCCGAGGCGGTTGAGCACCATCACGGGCGGCAGGTTGACCGCCGCCAGCCAGCACATCGCACCGGCGTAGTCCGCGGCCAGGTAGCCGAAGGTCGGTCTCGAGGTGTCCGCGGCGGCCTGCGGTGCGGCGCGCTGGTGCCGGGGCAGGGCGCGGCGGAAGACGAAGGCGTTCGTCACCACGAGGGCGAGCGCGAGGCCGGCCATCCAGGACACCAGGATCCCGTTCTCCGCGCCGAAGGCGACGAGGACGGCCAGCAGTCCGATCTTCTCGACCGCGAACAGCCCGTTCTCCAGGGCCACCCAGTCCGCCCGCCGCAGGCCGGTCAGGACGCCGTCCTGCAGGTTGAACACGGCGTAGCCGGCGGTCGCCACGACGAAGAACAGCCCCAGGCCCCAGCTGTGCAGGAAGTCCAGCCCGGGCGAGAGCCAGGGGATCAGCAGCACGAACCCGGCGGCGAGCACCAGGGTGACCGACGAGGCCACGGCGTAGGCCAGCCCCACGAGGCGCCCGGCGCGCCGGCCGGCGGAGGGCACGAAGCGCACCATCGCGTTGGCGAGGTTCAGTTGGCCGATTCCGCCGAGGAACATCATGGCCGAGACGGCGGCGACGTTGCGGCCGACGGTGGCCGCGTCGTACCAGTGGGCGGCCAGCGCCCAGTACAGGGCGCCGAAGGCCGAGGTCAGGAGTGAACTGACGGTCAGCAGATGGGCGTTGCGCAGCAGCGGGTCGTAGTTCCTGGCGGCGGTGAGGACGGCCCTGCCCCGCGACCGCAGGGACCGGGTGGCGGCGGGCGGGCCGCCGGATCCGTTGCTCACCACCAGCAGCTCCCGTCCTCGGCCTCCCCGGCCCGGTCGCGGCGCTCTGCCGGTACGGCCGGCCTGCCCATCCTATGACCGGGGGCCCGGCCGCCGCCCGGCCGCCGCCCGGCCACCGTGCTCCCCCGGGGGCGGGTTCGGGGGCGAGGAGCGGGCGGACCGGCGGGAACGCCCGGACGTCCCTAGCCTGGGAGGCGGGACCCCGGCCCGACGACCGGAGAGGAGCCCCCGTGCCATGCCCAGGAATCCGCCCGCCGGTGTGCGGGTGACCAGCCCGGTGCCGCGCGCCCTGTGGTGGGAGCTGCTCGGGCGGGACCGCGGCGCACTGGTGACGCAGACCCCGACGTGGCTCGACTGCCTCTGCGAGGCCTGGCCGCTGGAGGACGCGAGCCGGCTGTACCGCTTCGACGGCGGCCGCCGGATCCTCGTCCCGCTGGTGCGTCACCGGCGCCGGGGCACCCGGCTGCTGGCGGAGGAGTCCTGGCCCGGCTGGGGCGTCGGCGGGGCCCTCGTGCCGGACGGGGCACCGGACCTGCGGGAGGCCAGGGCCGTCCTGGAGGACCTCGCGCACCGGCCGGCCGTCCGGGTCGCCGTGCGGTTCAGCCCCCGGGCCTCCCCGGTCTGGGGCGAGGCCGCCCCCGGCGCCTTCGCGGCCTACGACCGCACCACCTTCCTGCTCGACCTCGCCGGCGGGTTCGAGGAGGTCTGGGCCCGCCGCTTCCACGCCCGGGTCCGCCGGGGCGTGCGGCAGGCCGAGCGCGCGGGGGTGGAGGTGGAGGTCGACCGGACCGGCCGGCTGGTTCCGCTCTTCCAGCGCCTCTACCGGGAGTCGGTCGAGCGGTGGGCGGCGCAGCAGCACGAGCCGCCCGCCCTGGCCCGGTGGCGCCACCGCCGGGAGGAGCCGCCGCGCCTGCTGGAGGCGGTCGCCGAACGCTTCGGCCCCTCCTGCGCGATCTGGCTGGCGCGCTGCGGCGGGGAGCCGGCCGCCGCGATCGTCGTCCTGCGGCACGGGGACCACACCAAGTACTGGCGGGGCGCGATGAACCGGGCCCTGGCCAACCCGGTCCGCGCCAACCACCTGCTGCACCGCCTCGCCGTCGAGGACGCCTGCGCGGCCGGGAGCCGCTGCTACGACATGGGCGACGCCCGGCCGGACTCCTCGCTGGCCGAGTTCAAGGAGAGCTTCGGCGCCCGCGCGGTGCGCAACCCGGCGTACTACCGCGAGCGCCTGCCGCTGACGGCGGCCGACCGGCGGGTGCGCGGCGCGGTCAAGCGCGTCATCGGCTTCAGGGACGCCTGAGGCCCGGGCGGTTCGGCGGTGCCGGAGGAGCTCCGCCGGGCGGCAGCGCTTGCCGCGCCCGCCGGGGGCGACCAGGCTGGAGAGGTGATCCGGGCGGTGCCGCGGGCCGCCGGCCGGCGCCGCCGAACGGGCGGGGCCGTCGGCGCGGCCGCCGCCGCCCTGCTGCTGGCGGGCTGCGCGGCCACCGTCTCCTCGCCGGCCACCGTCTCCTCGTCGGGCCCGGGCGCCGCCCCGGGCGCGGCGGCCCCGTCGGGCGCCGGGGGCGCGGTGCCCCGCCCCGACCACGTCGTGGTCGTGATGGAGGAGAACCGGTCCTACCCCGACGTCATCGGCCGGACCGACCAGGCGCCCTTCATCAACGCGCTCGCCGACCGCGGCGCCCTGTTCACCGGCTCCTTCGCCGTGGCGCACCCCAGCCAGCCCAACTACCTGGCGCTCTTCTCCGGTTCGGTGCAGGGCGTCACCGACGACTCCTGCCCGCAGACCTTCGGCGGCGCGAACCTCGGTTCCGCGCTGCGCACCGCCGGACTGTCCTTCGCCGGCTACTCCGAGGGCCTGCCGGCCGCCGGCTCCACCGTCTGCGACAGCGGCGGCTACGCCCGCAGGCACAACCCGTGGGCGGACTTCGCCGACCTGCCGTCCGAGGTCAACCAGCCGTTCTCCGCGTTCCCGCACGACTACGCGGCGCTGCCGACGGTGTCCTTCGTCGTCCCGGACCTCACCCACGACATGCACGACGGCACCGTCCGGCAGGGCGACGACTGGCTCCGGGAGAACCTGGCCGGCTACGCCGACTGGGCCGCCACCCACAACAGCCTGCTGGTGGTCACCTGGGACGAGGACGACGGGAGCCCGGCCAACCGCATCCCCACCGTCGTGGTGGGCGGGCCGGTCGCCCCCGGGCACTACGGCGAGCGGATCGACCACTACCGGCTGCTGCGCACGCTGGAGGACGCCTACGGCCTGCCGCCGACCGGCGCCGCCGCGGCCACCGCCCCCATCGGCGACGTCTGGCGCCACGGCGGCGCGTAACGGCTTGGCCACAGGCCCGGTGAAAAGCGGTAACCGCTGTCCCGAAGCCGCGACATGATGATGCGTCAAGGTTGCGGCGGCGGGCGGGAGAGTGGCGGATGGCCGATGGCGTGCCGACGGGGACGGGGACGGGCCCGCGGACGAGGGTGGACCGGCGGCCCTGGGGCGGCCGGGAGGACGGCGCACCGGACCCGCCGACCAGGCTCGGACGCTTCCGCACCCCGCCCGACGCGCCGACCAGGGTCACCCCGCCACGCGGCGCCACCCCGCCGACCGTCACCCGGCGCCCGGCCCCCGCCCGCGGCGGCCACTTCGGCGGGGCCTTCCCCGCGGCCCTGCTCAACCGCTACGAGCCCTACGAGGTCGCCGGATCGGGCACCGAGGGGACGGTCTGGCACGTACGGCGCACCGACGGCGGCGGCGACGCCGCGGTGAAGGTCACCCGGGCCGGGCAGGGCATGGACGCCGAGCTGCTGGAGCACCTGCGCGACCCGGCCCACCGGCGGCACGTGCCCGAGATCGTCGACTACGGCCAGGTCGAGCACGCCGGGGTGGGCTGCGCCTGGGTGGCCATGGAGTACCTGCCGGTCACCCTGGCCGACCACGTCGCCGAGCTGCACCGGCAGGGCCGGCACACCGACGGGCGGGAGACCGACCGCATCGTCCGCGAGCTCGTGGACATGCTGGACTTCTGGCAGCGCCGGATCGAGCGCAACCCGGTGGACTTCAAGCCCTCCAACATCCTGGTCCGGCCCGGCGGCGCGGGCCCCGGGGAGTTCGTGATCGCGGACTTCGGCGGCATCGCCCGGCTCACCGCCAGCCGCAGCTTCACCCCCGAGATGCAGGTGACCGTCGCCTACATGGCGCCCGAACAGCTCGCCGGCGCCAACCACCCCGCCGGGCCCTGGTGGGGCCTGGGCAACGTGCTGTACGAGCTGTACTCCGGCCGGCCCCACTACCTCGACGCGGACGGCCTGCTGGTGAGCGACGAGGTGCTCCAGTACGACCTGGTCTTCGGCGAGGGGACGGACCTGTCCGCCGTCGCCGATCCGCGCCGGCTGCTGCTGCTCCAGGGCCTGCTGACCAGGAACCCGGCGCACCGCTGGCGGGCCCCGCAGGTCACCCGCTGGCTGGCGGGCGAGAGCCCGGTGGTGGTGCGGCCCCAGCGGCCCGCCCCGGGCCCCGGCGGCGGCCCCGCGCACCGGCCGGTGACCTTCCTCGGCGACCCGTACCACGCCCCGTCCGTCCTGGCCCGGAGCATGCTGAACCGCTCCGGGGAGGCGGCGGAGTGGCTCGTCGACGGCGGCGCGCAGCAGCTGCTGGCCTGGCTGCGCGACGAGGTCCGGGACACCCTCTTCGACCTGCACTACCTGCGGGCGGTCGACACCGCCCGCGGTGCGCGCCGGGCGGCGGCGGCCGCGCTCGCCGTCCTCGCCTTCGGCGCCGCCTTCGCGCCGTCCGCCGTCCCGGTCTACCGCGAGCGCCCGGTCGACGCGGACGGCCTCACCCGGATCGCCGCCGGGCCCGACGGCGTCGCCTTCGTCGACGAGCTGCTCGCCGCCTCGGCGCCGGCCGTCGCCGCCCGCTACGACTGCGACCACGCCGAGTGCTCCGGCGAGCACTGCGGGCGGCTGCTCGGGCTCGGCCGGGTCCCTCAGGTGGTGGCCGAGGCGGACCGCGCCGCCCACGAGCTCGGCGGCGGCCGGCGCAGCGGCGACGGCCTCGGCGCGGACGAGCGGGCCGAGGCGTACCGGCTCGCCGTCTGGCTGACCGTCCAGCCCCAGGAGCACGCCCGGCTGCTGGCCCGGCTCTCCCCGCTGCCCGGCGCGCTGCACCGGCTGCCCCTGCCGGGCCGGCTCTCCGTGCTGCTGGCCGTGGTCGCGGCCGCCGTGGCGGACGCCGTGCTGGCCGCCTGGACGGCGGTGCGCGGCGGGCGGGCGGACGACGTGCGGCGCCGCTGGTCGCTGCTGCGCCGGCGCGCCGTGGCGGCGGACCCGGGGGAGGTGTCCGGATGCGCGGCCCTGGTCGCCGCCGAGGCGCTGCGGGCCCGGCGCGGCACGGTCGGGGCGGGCGCGCCCGGGCCGGCCGGCGCGACCGAACGCGGCGCAGCGGCGACCCGCACGGGCGGAGCGACCCGGACCGACCGGGCGGCGGCCGCCGCCCGCCGGATCCGGGACCGGGCGGCCCCGCGGGTCCGCGCCTGGTGGGCGGACGCCCGCTCCGGCCTGCCCCGCCGGGCCGCCGCGGCCCTGCTGCTGCTCGTCGCCCTCGCCCTGCTGCTCTGGGCGGGCGCGCTGGCACGGCTCAGCGTGGACGCCGGGAACCAGCTGAAGGTCTTCCCGAACAGCCTCTTCGGCGGCCACCTGCGCACCGCCGGCGACCACGCGGCCCGGTCGGTGGCCCCGCAGCTGGGCGCGGCGCTCGCCGCGGCCCTCATCCTGGTCGCCTTCCCCGCCCGGGTCGGCCGGGGCACGGTCGCGCTGGTCGCCGCCGGGGCCGCGGCGATCGGCTACCTGCGGTTGGGGCCGCCGATGACGGTGCTCAAGCCGCCGCCGGCGGTGGTCGACCGGGTGGTGACCTTCGAGGGCGGGATGGGGAGCTGGGCCGGGGTGGCGGCCACCGTCGGCGTCGTGCTGGCGCTGGTGCTGGCCGAACGTGCCACCCGGCTGATGCGGGCGGCCCGGACCGCCCGGGACGACGGCGCCGGGCGGGCGCCGGGGCGGGCCCCCCGTCCGTCCGGCGCGACGGGCGGGGCGACGGGACGGGCGACGGGCGGGGCGGCGAGTGGCGCGCCTCGCGGCGCGGGGGGTGGCGGCGGGGGCGCCGCCGGCCGGCCGGCGGCCTCCCGGGACTGGCGGCCAGGCCCGGCCGGGGTGCGCGACCGCGTCCGGTTCGCGCTCGGCGGCACGGTCGTCCTGGTGCTCCTGCTCGGGTCGGCCGTCGAGGTGCGGCTGGCCGCCGTCGGGCACCACACCACCCCGGCGTCCTGGGGAACCGGCCAGGTCGGCGCCGCCTACCAGGCCGGCTTCACCCTGCTGCTGGCCGCGGTGTCGATCGCGTCCACCCTCGCCCGCGCCCGGACGGCCCGTTGGCTCTTCGCCCTCTGGGTGCTCGGCACGCTGCTGCTCGGGGCGCTGCCCCCGCCGCTCGGACCGATGGAGGCCCTGCGCATCCCGGTGGCCGGGCCGCTGTACCGGTCCGTCGCGGAGCTCTGGGGGCACGGCGCGTTCTGGGCGGCCGTCCTGGTCGCGCTCCCGCTCGCCTGCCTCGGCATCCAGCGGGCGGTGCTGCGCACGGGGCGCTGACGGCGGTTGCGGTCCTCGGGCCGGCGCCGCTGCGGGGGTGCTTCCCGGGGACGCTTCCCGGGTGGGAGTCCGGACGGGTTGGGCGGGGGGGGGCGGGGGGGGCGGGGGGCG
>NZ_JBITCO010000002.1:410883-531105 GCF_044453265.1 Kitasatospora sp. NPDC051705
CCCCGCCCCCCCCGGGGGCGCCGCGGGGGGGGGGGGGCCCGGGCGGGGCCGCGGGCTCAGCCGACCAGCAGGGAGAGCTCGATCGAGTGCCCGGTCCGCTCCGCCTTGGCCCGCAGGTAGCGGACGTTGCTGGCGTTCTGGTGCACGCCGGTCGGCACCCGGTGCCGGACGGTGACGCCGAGGTCGGCCAGCTGGGCGGCCTTGTCCGGGTTGTTGCTCAGCAGGTCGACGGTGGCGGCGCCGAGCGCGGTGAGCATCTGGGCCGCCGCGGTGTAGTCACGGCCGTCCTCGGGCAGGCCGAGCGCGGTGTTGGCGTCGTAGGTGTCCAGGCCGGAGTCCTGCAGGGCGTAGGCGTCGAGCTTGTTGTAGAGGCCGATGCCCCGGCCCTCCTGCCGCAGGTACAGCAGGAACCCGCCCGCCTCGGCGATCCGCTCGACGGACTCGCGCAGCTGCGGGCCGCAGTCGCAGCGGTCGGAGCCGAAGACGTCCCCGGTCAGGCACTCCGAGTGCAGGCGCACCAGCGGGGTGCCGCCTTCCGGCACCTCGCCGAACGCGAGCGCCAGGTGCTCGGCGCCGTCGGCGAGGCCGTGGAAGGTGAAGACCTCCGCCTCGGCGCGGTAGCCGTCGGGGAAGGAGAGCGGGATGCGCACGCGCGAGCGCACCGTGGCGGGGCCGGGCTGCGGCATGGGTGGGCCTCCGTCGATGAGGGGTGGACCGGGCGGCTCCGGGTGAGCCGGGTGTCGACCGTACTCGGTCGTTCCAATTTGAACAACTGGGTGCCGTCCGTGCCCACCGGGTGCACGCAGGCGCACAACAGCGCCCGCGCCCCACCTGTTCCCGACCTGTTCGCGACCCGTTCCCGTCGGCGTGAGCCCTTCCCGGACGCGGGGGTTCAGCCGGGCTCCATGCGGACCCGAGGGCGCTGCCGGATCGTACGGTCCTCGAGGTGAGGGGGTTTCAGCATGTGGATGTCCCGGGAGCCGGGTCCTGGACACTGCGAGACTTCCCCCGTTTCCTGGGCACGGGAACGCCTCGCGCACGACCACCGACGACCACGGAAGGTCCTGATCTGATGCCCACCAACCCTCACGCCGCCGCCTCCCCGCACCCCTTCGACGCCGAACAGCGCGTCATCGAGGCGCTCTACGCGGAGGTCGTCCGCCGGAACAGGGGCGAAGCGGAGTTCCACCAGGCCGTCCACGAGGTCCTGGAGACCCTCGGCCCGGTCCTCGCCCAGCGCCCCGAGCTCGTCGACGCCCGGATCATCGAGCGGATCTGCGAACCCGAGCGGCAGCTCATGTTCCGGGTGCCGTGGACGGACGACTCCGGCGCCGTCCACGTCAACCGCGGCTTCCGGGTCGAGTTCAGCAGCGCCCTCGGCCCCTACAAGGGCGGGCTGCGCTTCCACGCCTCCGTGAACCTCGGCATCGTCAAGTTCCTGGGCTTCGAGCAGATCTTCAAGAACGCGCTCACCGGGCTCGCCATCGGCGGCGGCAAGGGCGGCTCCGACTTCGACCCCAAGGGCCGCTCGGACGCCGAGATCATGCGGTTCTGCCAGTCCTTCATGACCGAGCTGCACCGCCACCTGGGCGAGCACACCGACGTCCCGGCGGGGGACATCGGCGTCGGCGGCCGGGAGATCGGCTACCTCTTCGGCCAGTACAAGCGGATCACCAACCGTTACGAGAGCGGCGTCCTCACCGGCAAGGGCCTCGGCTGGGGCGGCGCACAGGTCCGGACCGAGGCGACCGGCTACGGCTGCGTGATGTTCACCGCCGAGATGCTGCGCAGCCGCGGCGAGGGCCTGGACGGGCGGCGGGTCGCCGTCTCCGGCTCCGGCAACGTGGCCGTCTACGCCATCGAGAAGGCCCAGCAGCTCGGCGCGACGGTGCTCACCTGCTCCGATTCCTCCGGCTACGTGGTGGACGAGAAGGGCATCGACCTCGACCTGCTCAAGGAGGTCAAGGAGGTCCGGCGCGGCCGTGTCGCCGACTACGCCCGGCTGCGCGGCGGGCACGTCCGGTTCGTCGAGGGCCCGGGCGTGTGGAGCGTGCCCTGCGACGTCGCGCTGCCCTGCGCCACCCAGAACGAGCTGACCGAGGCGGACGCGCTGGCCCTGGTCCGCAACGGCGTGCAGGCGGTCGCCGAGGGCGCCAACATGCCCACCACGCCGGAGGCGGTGCGGGTGTTCCAGGCGGCCGGAGTGGCCTTCGGCCCCGGCAAGGCGGCCAACGCGGGCGGCGTGGCGACCAGCGCGCTGGAGATGCAGCAGAACGCGTCGCGCGACTCCTGGACCTTCGCCGCCACGGAGGAGCGGCTCGCCGGGATCATGAAGCACATCCACGACTCCTGCTTCACCACCGCCGAGCGCTACGGCCACCCGGGCGACTACGTGGTGGGCGCCAACATCGCCGGCTTCGAGCTGGTCGCGGACGCGATGCTGGCCCAGGGCCTGGTCTGAGCCACCCCGCCGCACTGCTGCCGCTCCGGTCGGGTCCTGCCGTACCCGACCGGAGCGGGCACCGATCGTCGGGTACGGCAGGGTGGGTCCTTCCTACGGTGGAGATCAGCAAGGGAAGGACGGGGGCAGGAGTGCTCGAACACCTCAACCGGGCGATGGACGAGATCGACCGGAACCTGGACCGCGAGATCGACGTGGCCGCCCTGGCGCGGATCGCGATGACGTCGGAGTACCACTTCCGGCGGCTGTTCTCGATGCTCGCCGGGATGCCGCTGTCGGAGTACGTCCGCCGTCGGCGACTCACCGTCGCCGGGGCGGAAGTCCTCGACGGCGAAAGGACGTTGCTCGACATCGCGGTCAGGTACGGCTACACCTCGGGCGAGGCGTTCGCCCGGGCCTTCCGGGCGATGCACGGGGTCGGCCCCGGCGAGGCCCGGCGCAGCGGTGCGGTGCTCACCTCCCAGCCCCGGATGTCCTTCCGACTCGTCGTGGAGGGAAGCAGCAGCATGGAATACCGGATCGTCGAGAAGCCGGACTTCCGGATCGTCGGCAGGAAGGCCCGGGTCACCCTGATCTACCAGGGCGTCAACCCGGGGATCGCCGAGTTCATCAGGGGGCTCGGCAAGGACACCGTCGAGCGGATCGCGGAGCTCACCGGCCGGGATCCGGTCGGCATCGTGTCGGTGAGCGACGACTTCTCCGCCAACCGGGAGGAGGGCTCCGAACTCGACTACTGGCACGCGGTGGTGGCGCGCGAGGACGCCGTCGTCCCGGACGACCTGGACGTCCTGCACGTCCCGGCCGGGATGTGGGCCGTGTTCACCAACAGCGGGCCGTTCCCGCAGGCCCTGCAGGAGATGTGGGGGGACGTGGCCGCGCAGTGGTTCCCGTCCAACCCGTACGAGGCCCGGCCGGGCCCGGAGATCCTGCAGACCCGTTTCGTCCCGGGGTCGCCCGACGCCGAGGCGGAGCTGTGGATCCCCGTGGCCCGGGCCGTACGGAGCTGACGGCCGGCGGGTGCGGGTGCGGGTCGGCCGACAGCCGACGGATAACAGGTAACAGATGACAGCAGACAGCGGACAGATGACAGATTTCGAAATCTGTTATCTGTCCGCTGTCATCTGTTCGCCCTCTCGGCCCCTGCCCCCGGCTCGCACCCGCGGCCCCCGTTCGGCCCACCAGCGCCCGCCCCCGCCCCGCCCGTCCCCGCATGCTGGCCTGGGGCCCCGGGGGAGCAGGAGCCGCGACCGAGGAAGGGGATCAGCGATGGCCAAGGCGTTCGGCTTCGTCGACTACGGCGGGCCGGAGACACAGGAGTTCATGGAGCGCCCGGTCCTGGAGGCCGGCCCCGGACAGCTGGCGATCGCGGTCCGCGCCGCGGGCGTGAACCCGGTGGACTGGAAGATCCGCCGCGGCCTGCTCGGCCGGGAGCGGACCCTTCCGGCCGTCATGGGCCAGGAGGCCTCCGGGGTGGTGCAACAGGTCGGCCCGGGCGTCACCGGGTTCACCCCCGGCGACGAGGTGTTCGGCCTCGCGGCCGCCGGCGCGTTCGCCGAGCAGACGCTGCTGCGCGCCGACGCGAGCGCGCTCAAACCCGGCGGCGTCGGCTTCGACCGGGCCGCCGTACTGTCCGTCTCGGTGGCCACGGCGGACGACGCCGTGCGCGACCTCGGCCTCGGGGCGGGCCGGACTGTGCTCATCCTCGGCATCGCCGGTGGCGTCGGCAGCGCGGCCGCCCAGATCGCCCGCAGTCGCGGCCTGACCGTCATCGGCACGGCGAGCGACGCCAACCGGCAGCACGTGGAGTCCCTCGGTGCGGTCCAGGTGCGCTACGGCGAGGGTGTCGCCGAGCGGATCGCCGCTGCCGCGCCCGACGGCGTCGACGGCGTCCTGGACCTGGTCGGCGGTGTCGCCCTCCGGGAGGCCGCCGGCCCGCTCAAGGGCCGGGTGGAGCTGGTCAGTACGGCCGACCCGGTCACCGTCGCGGAGCTCGGCGGCCGTTACGTCACCCGCTCGACCACCCCGGAGACCCTCGCCGATCTGGCCGCCCTGGTCGCCGCCGGCGAGCTGGACCCGCACGTCACCGGCCGCTATCCGCTGGACCGGGCGGTCGAGGCGGTCTCCGCCGTCGAATCCGGGCACGCCCGGGGCAAGGTCGTTCTTGAAATCGCTTGAAACACAAGATTCGTGACGATTCATCAGATCCCGTCGAAGAACGTTCAGAGAGAGTCGAGAGTAGAGGCCATGAAGCAGAATTCAGTGACCATGGACGGCCCCTGCTGGGTCGAGCTGGGCACCTCGGACCCGGCCGCCGCCAAGGCCTTCTACCGCGAGCTGTTCGGCTGGCGTGCCGAGACCGACCCCCGGCCCGAGGCCGGCGGCTACACCCAGATGTTCCTCGGCGACGCCCCGGCCGCCGGACTCACCCCGCTGTTCACGCCGGACCAGCCCACCGCCTGGACGGTGTCCTTCGCCGTGCCCGACACCGACGTCGTCGTCGCCCTGGTCAAGGACGCGGGCGGCCGGGTCCTGATGGAGCCGGCCGAGGTGTTCGACCTGGGCCGGTTCGCGGTGGCAGCGGACCCGTCCGGGGCGGTCTTCTCGCTCTGGCAGGCCCGCGCCTTCCAGGGCGCCGGGGTGCTCAACGAGCCCGGTGCGCTCGGCTGGGTGGAGCTGCTCACCCGCGATCCGGTGACCTCCGCGGCGTTCTACCCGGAGGTGTTCGGCTGGTCCGTGAGCCGCTCCGACCAGTACACCCAATGGGGCGTGCACGGTGGGGACTTCGGCGGCATGCTGGTGATGGACGACCGCTTCCCGCCGGAGGTGCCGCCGCACTGGCTGCCGTACTTCTCGGTCGCGGACGTCGACAACACCGTCACCCGGGCGAGCGGCCTCGGCGCGGACGTGCTGATGCCCGCCACCGACGTACCGGAGGGCCCGCGGATCGCGGTGCTGCGCGATCCGCAGGGCGCGGCGTTCGGGGTCTACCTGGCCGGCACCGAGGGCTAAGCCGGCCCCGAGGGCCGATTCGGCTCCTAGGGTCGATTCGGCTCCTAGGCCCGGACGGGCGCGCGGGGCGGCCGTACCGCGCACCGCCCCGCGCGCCGGGCGCCCAGGCGGCGCCGGGCTCGCCGGAGGCCCGGCGCCCACCGGGGCGGCCCGGTTCACCGGCGGCTCAGGGCCTACCGGCGCCGCCGGGGAGAGGAGCGCCACACGCCCACCGCGGCCGCCGCCGTGACCAGCAGCGCTGCCGCCGGCACCACGTCGCCGACCCGGTCGTACCAGGTCAGCGTCCCGGGCTCGGTGAGCGGCACCCGGACGGTCAGCGCACCGGTGCCGTCGGTGCCGAGCCGGGCGAGTTCCCGCCCCTGGGCGTCGAAGGCCGCCGACACGCCGGTCAGCGAGGCCTGCACGGCCGGCCGGCCGGTCTCGGCGGCCCGGATCGCCGCGAGGGAGACGTGCTGCTCGGGTGCCCAGGTGTCCTGGAAGGTCGAGGTCGAGGACTGGTAGACGAGCATCCGGGCGCCGTCCCGCGCGGCCGTGCGGGCCATGTCGGGGAAGGCGGACTCGAAGCAGATCAGCGCGCCGACCGGCAGTGGGGCGCCCGTCCGGTCGGTGGCGGGCAGCAGGTGGAAGGCGGTGCCGGGGGCCCGATTCTCGCCGGCCGCGCGACTGACCCCGGCGATCCAGCCGAGCAGCGGCCGCAGCGGGATGTACTCGCCGAACGGCACCAGCCGGATCTTGCGGTAGCGGTCCACCACACCCGCCGGGGAGACCAGCACCGCGTCCTTGGAGATCCGCCCGTCCGCCTTGCGGGCGTCCTCCCCGGCGATGACCGGGGCGCCGGTGGCGGCGGCGAGGCCGCGCAGCCGGTCGAGGGCGGCCGGGTCGCGGTCGAGGTCGGCGGTGGTGCTGCTCTCGCCCCAGACGACGAGGTCCACCGGGTGGCCGCCGAGGGCCGCGGTGTCCCGGGCGCCGGCCTCGAAGCGGGCCTGCGGATCCTCTACGACGCCGGGCTGGATCAGTGCCACGGTGACGGCCCCGGTCCGGGCGGGGGCGTCGCGCAGCGCGAACAGCAGCGGTCCGGCGGCCAGCACCAGGACGGTGGCCAGCGCCGCCAGCGCGCGCGGGCGCCACTGCGCGGCGGTCAGCACGATCAGCACCCCGGTGTTGACGGCCGCCACCGCGGCGCTGACCAGCCAGATCCCGCCGGCCGAGGCCAGTCCGAGGATCGCCGGGTGCTGCCACTGGGTCGCGCCGAGCAGCGCCCACGGCCCGCCGAGGGCGTGCCAGGACCGCGCGTACTCGGTGGCCACCCACACCGCGGGGACGACGACGAGGGCGAGCAGCGCCCGACGGGCGGTCAACGGCGGGTGCAGCAGCCGGTGCACGGCGTAGCCGACGGCGCCCTGCAGCGCCCCGACCAGCACGGCCAGCACCGGCAGTCCCGGCCCGATGGAGGGGATCAGCCAGTACATGGCCGTCAGGATGAACCCGGCCCCGAACCACCAGCCGCGCACCGCCGCCTCCCGTCCGTCGGGGGCCCGTTGCATCAGCAGCAGCCCGGGGACGAGCGCGATCCACGCCAGCCACGCCTGCCCGGGCGCGGGGAACGCCAGGACCGGCACCGCCCCGGCGGCCAGTGCGCCGAACCGGGCGCGGTAGCGGTGTGGTCTGCGAGGCCGCTCCGGGGCGTGCCGGTGGACGCTGTGCCCGGGGTGCGGCGTGCGCGGGGCGGGGCTGGGGGGCGCGGGGCGGCGGGACATGCCCCGTATTGTCCGCTCGGACGGAGCGCGCCACCAGTATTCCTGTCACCCGAACGGGCTAATGGGACACCGGTGGCGCGGACTCCTGCCGTGCGAAGTCCGGTGGCGGGGAAGCCCGGTGGCGCGACGCCGGTCGGAAGTCCGCCAACCGTCCGCCAACCGTCCGCAGGCCGGCCGCCCTGCGGACGGTCGCCGAAGGACGCCGGAGGTCCGCCGCCCGGTGGCCGCCCGCCCCGCCCCGGCCGACTCAGCCCTCGTCGCCCTCCAGGTCCCCCTCCGTCTCCAGGAACGCGGCCTGCAGCTGCTCGATCAGCTCCGGGTCCGGCTGCTCCCACAGCCCGCGGCTCGCCGCCTCCAGCAGCCGCTCGCTGATCCCGTGCAGCGCCCACGGGTTGGCGCCGGCCAGGAACTCCCGGTTGACCGGGTCGAGCACGTACTCCTGGGTGAGCTTCTCGTACATCCAGTCCGCGACCACGCCGGTGGTGGCGTCGTAGCCGAACAGGTAGTCCACGGTCGCGGCCATCTCGAACGCGCCCTTGTACCCGTGGCGGCGCATCGCCTCGATCCAGCGCGGGTTGACCACGCGGGCGCGGAAGACGCGGGCGGCCTCCTCGGTCAGCGTCCGGGTGCGGACCGTCTCCGGGCGGGTCGAGTCGCCGATGTAGGCGGTCGGCGCCTTGCCGGTGAGCGCCCGGACGGTGGCCACCATGCCGCCGTGGTACTGGAAGTAGTCGTCCGAGTCGGCGATGTCGTGCTCGCGGGTGTCGGTGTTCTTGGCGGCGACGGTGATCCGCTTGTAGGCGGTCTCCATCTCCTCGCGGGCGGGCCGGCCGTCCAGGCCGCGCCCGTACGCGTAGCCGCCCCAGACCGTGTACACCTCGGCGAGGTCGGCGTCGGTGCGCCAGTCCCGGCTGTCGATCAGCTGGAGCAGGCCGGCGCCGTAGGTGCCGGGGCGGGAGCCGAACACGCGGACGGTGGCCTTGCGCTCGTCGCCGTGCACGGCCACGTCCGCCTGGACGTGGGCGCGCACGAAGTTCTGCTCCGCGGGCTCCTCCTGGGCGGCGGCCAGGCGCACGGCGTCGTCCAGCAGGGCGACGACGTGCGGGAAGGCGTCGCGGAAGAAGCCGGAGATGCGCAGCGTCACGTCGATGCGCGGGCGGCCCAGCTCCTCCGGGGAGATCGGCTCCAGACCGGTGACCCGGCGCGAGGCGTCGTCCCAGACCGGCCGGACGCCGAGCAGGGCGAAGGCCTCGGCGATGTCGTCGCCGGCGGTGCGCATCGCGCTGGTACCCCAGAGCGAGAGGCCGACGGAGGGCGGGTAGGCGCCGTCGTTGTCGGCGGTGTACCGCTCGACCAGCGAGGCGGCGAGCGCCTGCCCGGTCTCCCAGGCGAGCTTGCTGGGGACGGCCTTGGGGTCGACGGAGTAGAAGTTGCGGCCGGTCGGCAGCACGTTGACCAGGCCGCGCAGCGGGGAGCCGGACGGACCGGCGGGGACGAAGCCGCCCTGCAGCGCGTGCAGCACGGCGTCCAGTTCGTCGGTGGTGGCGGCCAGGCGCGGCACCACCTGGGTGGCGGCGAAGGTCAGCACCTCGCCGACGGCCTCCGGCAGCCCGGCGGCGACCTTCTCCACCGCCTCGACCGCCCAGTCCTGCTCCTCCATCGCCTCGACCAGCGCGCGGGCCTTGGCCTCGGCCGCGTCGGTGGCGCCGAGGGTCAGCGCGGCCTCGTCCAGGCCCAGCGCCTCGCGCAGACCGGGCAGCGCGCTGACACCGCCCCAGATCTGGCGGGCGCGGAGGATGGCGAGCACGATGTTGACCCGGTCGGTGCCGGCCGGCGCCTGGCCGAGGACGTGCAGGCCGTCGCGGATCTGGGCGTCCTTGATCTCGCAGAGCCAGCCGTCGACGTGCAGCAGGAAGTCGTCGAAGCCGTCGTCCTCGGGGCGCTCGTCCAGGCCGAGGTCGTGGTCCAGCTTGGCGGCCTGGATGAGCGTCCAGATCTGGGCGCGGATCGCGGGCAGCTTGGCCGGGTCCATGGCGGCGATGTTGGAGTGCTCGTCGAGCAGCTGCTCCAGCCGGGCGATGTCGCCGTAGGAGTCGGCGCGGGCCATCGGCGGCACCAGGTGGTCGACGAGGGTGGCGTGGGCCCGGCGCTTGGCCTGGGTGCCCTCGCCCGGGTCGTTGACCAGGAACGGGTAGATCAGCGGCAGGTCGCCGAGGACGGCGTCCGGGCCGCACTCGGCGGACAGCGCGGCGGTCTTGCCGGGCAGCCACTCCAGGTTGCCGTGCTTGCCGAGGTGGATGACGGCGTGCGCGCCGAAGCCGCCGTCGGCCTGGGCGGCCTCGATCCAGCGGTAGGCGGCCAGGTAGTGGTGGCTCGGCGGCAGGTCCGGGTCGTGGTAGATGGCGACCGGGTTCTCGCCGAAGCCGCGCGGCGGCTGGATGAGCACCAGCAGGTTCCCGGAGCGGATCGCGGCCAGCACGATGTCGCCGTCCGGGTTCTGCGAGCGGTCGACGTACAGCTCGCCGGGGGCGGGGCCCCAGTGCTCCTCGACCTGCTCGCGCAGCGCCTGCGGCAGCGTGGCGTACCAGCGGCGGTAGTCGGCGGCCGGGATGCGCACCGGGTTGCGGGCCAGCTGGTCCTCGGTGAGCCAGTCCTGGTCGTAGCCGCCGGCCGCGATCAGGGCGTGGATGATCGCGTCGCCCTCGTGCCCCTCCTCGGCGCCGTCGTCCAGGCCGGGCAGCTCGTTCCCGAGGTCCATGCCCTCCTCGCGCAGCCGGTGCAGCAGTCGCACGGCGCTGGCCGGGGTGTCCAGGCCGACGGCGTTGCCGACCCGGGCGTGCTTGGTCGGGTACGCGGACAGCACCAGCGCCAGGCGGCGCTCGGCCGCCGGGACGTGCCGCAGCGCGGCGTGCCGGACGGCGGTGCCGGCCACCCGGGCGGCGCGCTCCGGGTCGGCGGCGTAGACGGTCAGGCCGTCCTCGTCCAGCTCCTTGAAGGAGAAGGGGACGCTGATCAGGCGGCCGTCGAACTCCGGCACCGCGATCTGGGTGGCGGTGTCCAGCGGGGAGAGGCCGTCGTCGCTGGCCTCCCACTGGGCGCGCGACCAGGTCAGGCAGAGCGCCTGCAGGATCGGGCGGTCCAGCGCGGCGAGCGCTCCGGCGTCCCAGGCCTCCTCGTCGCCGCCGGCCTGGGCGTCGGCCGGGCGGGTGCCGCCGGCGGCGAGCACGGTGGTGACGATCGCGTCGGCCTCGCCGAGCGCGGCCAGCAGCTCGGGCTCGGCGCCGCGCAGCGAGGCGCAGTAGTAGGCGCGCGCCCGGGCGCCGCGGTCCTCGATCGCCCGGCAGAGCGTCTCGACGAAGGCGGTGTTGCCGCTCATGTGGTGGGCCCGGTAGTAGAGCACGGCGACGGTCGGGCCGTCGCCGTCGCGGGCCTCGCGCTCCAGCGGGCCCCAGGCGGGCGCGGAGGCGGGCGGGGCGAAGCCGTGGCCGGTGAGCAGCACGGTGTCGGAGAGGAAGGCGCCGAGCTCGGCCAGGTTGCCGGCGCCGCCGTGGGCGAGGTAGGCGTGCGCCTCGGCGGCGATGCCGGCCGGGACGGTGGACAGCTCCATCAGCTGGGCGTCGGGCGCCTGTTCGCCGGTCAGCACGATGACCGGGCGGGGGCCGGCGAGCAGCGAGTCCAGGCCCTCCTGCCAGGCGCGGCGGCCGCCGAGCAGACGGACCACCACGAGGTCGGTGCCCTCCAGCAGGGCGGGCAGCTCCTCGGGGGTGAGCCGGGCCGGGTTGCCGAGCCGGAACGGAACGGGGCCCTCGCTGGCGCGGGCGCTGAGCAGGTCGGTGTCGGAGGTCGACAGCAGCAGGATCATGCGAAGGCCCTCCCGGCCTCGGAGCCGCCCCGAGCCGAAGGGCGCGCCGGCGTTGAAAGTGACGAGTGACAGGCGTGGCTGACGTGACGGGCGCGGCCGTCACGGAGGGTGCGGTGGGCCGGGCCGGCCCGGTGGGCGCGCCCGGGGTGACGGGCGGCGGGTGCCGTGGCGGGTACCGGAGTGCGGGGGCACCGCCCGGCGGGCGGGTCGGCGGCGGGCGTCGACCGCGGGTGCGGGTGCGGGTGCGGGTGCCCGGGGGCCGGCCGCGGGCCGGGTCGACGGAGGCCGCCCGGGGACGCGTGCGGGCGTGGACCGCCTGCCGACGCGTGCGCGGGCATGCGACAGCGCTGGTGCATTTCTGCCTTCCTCGGGGTCCGCGCCCCGGGCCGGTGGAGGACGGCAGGAGTTCCTGGCTCCCGCGGCCGCCCGGTGTCCCGGTGAACCGCGGTCACAGTGGCGGGACCGCACCGGGCTTGCACCGGTTTCCTCCCCTGCGCCGTCGCTGGCGTTCGGACGGCCCGCTGGGACCGCCCGCGAGCATCGTACGGGGTGCGGCTGACCTGGGGGAGGGGCGATCGGCGGCGGCCGTCCGGAGCGGCCGGGGTGTGATGCAACGGACGGAGGCAAGCGATCGGATCATCTGTATGCTCGCGGCCATGCCACCGACACCCGACGCCACCGCGCCGGGCGCCGCGGTGCCCGACCGGGGGCGCGCGGACGCCTGCCCAGGGGCCCTTCGTCTGCACCAGGCCGACGACGGCGCCCTGGCCCGGGTCCGTCTGCCCGGGGGCCTGCTGACGGATCGTCAGGTGCTGGCGCTGGCCGAGGCGGCCGAGGCGCTCGGTGACGGCGAACTGGAGACCACCTCCCGCGGCAACGTCCAACTCCGCGGCCTCGCTTCGCACTGCGGGGCGGAGCTCGCCGACCGGCTGCGCGCGGTCGGACTGCTGCCCTCGGACACCCACGAGCGGGTGCGCAACATCGTCGCCTCGCCGCTTGCCGGGCTCACCGGCCCCGCCGCGGACGGCACCGGCACCGGCACCGGCGTCGGCACCGCCCCGGGCACCGCCCCCGGCGCCGACGTGCAGGCCTGGGTGCGGGAGCTGGACGCGCGGCTGTGCGCGAGCGACTGGGCGGCCGGGCTCTCCGGCAAGTTCCTCTTCGCGCTGGACGACGGGCGGGGCGACGTCGCCGCGCTCGACGCCGATGTGACATTGATCGCAGGCGGGCCCGGCACCGCCGGCGGCGCGGGCCCGGCCTCGGCTGCGCCGGCACTGCTGCGCCTCGGACGCGCCGACCACGGACACCCGGTACCGCGGGGGCAGGAGGTGGCGGCCGTGCTGGACGCGGCCCGCGCCTTCCTGGACGCGCTGCGGGCGAACGGGCGCCGGGCCTGGCACCTGCGCGAGGCGCCCGACCTGCTCCCGGCCGGCACGGTTCCGCTGCCCGCCCTCCCCGGGACTCCGCCCGCCGTGGGCGCGCTGCCCGGCGGGCTGTCCGTGGGGATGCGCTTCGGCCGGGCGGGCGCCGCCCAGTGGCGCGCGCTCGCCGCCGCCTGCGCCGGGGAGGTCCGGCTGACCCCCTGGCGCGGCGCGGTGCTGCCGGGTGCGTCCGCCGACCGGCTGTCCGCCCTGGCCTCGGTCGGGTTCAGGACCGCGCCCGGCTCGGCCTGGGAGCGGGCCACCGCCTGCACCGGGCTGCCGGGCTGCGCCAGGTCGCTCGCCGACGTCCGGGCCGAGGCGGCCCGGGCGCTGGACGCGGCCGACGGTGCCGACGGCGCCGAGGGTGCCGGCGCAGGACTTCCGGTGCTTCCGGTGCACTGGTCGGGGTGTGCACGGCGCTGCGGCCATCCGGCCGGGCGGTGGGTGGACATGCTCGCCACGGGGCAGGGCTACCGGGTGACGGTGAACGGTCCGGCAGCCGCCGGGGCGGCCGTGGACGTGACGAACGAGGAGATGGCCGAGGCGGTCGCCGAGGCCAGGAGGACCACGAAGTGATCGAGTACGAGAAGGACGGCGCGTCCATCTACCGCCAGTCCTTTGCCACCATCCGCGCGGAGGCCGATCTGGCCGCCCTCCCGGCGGACGTCTCCCGGGTCGCGGTGCGGATGATCCACGCCTGCGGCATGGTCGACCTGGTCGAGGACCTGGTGTACTCGCCCGGCGTGGTCGCCTCCGCGCGCGCCGCGCTGAACGCCGGGGCGCCGATCCTGTGCGACGTCAACATGGTCGCCAGCGGCGTCACGCGCAAGCGCCTGCCCGCCGACAACGAGGTGGTCTGCACCCTCACCGACCCCTCGGTGCCCGAACTCGCCCGGAAGACGGGCAACACCCGCAGCGCCGCCGCCATGGAGCTGTGGCTGCCCCGGCTGGAGGGCGCGGTGGTGGCCGTCGGCAACGCGCCGACCTCGCTCTTCCGGCTGCTGGAGATGATCGAGGCGGGCGCCCCCCGCCCGGCCGCGGTGATCGGCGTCCCGGTCGGCTTCATCGGCGCCGCCGAGTCCAAGCAGGCCCTGGCCGAGCACCCGTCCGGGCTGGAGCACCTGGTGGTGCGCGGCCGGCGCGGCGGCAGCGCGATGGCCGCCGCCGCCATCAACGCGATTGCGAGCGAAGAAGAGTGACGGATCGTCAGACCACCGGCAGCGGGCGGCTCTACGGCGTCGGGCTCGGCCCGGGGGACCCGTCGCTGGTCACCGTCCGCGCCGCCGAACTCATCGGCAAGGCCGACGTGGTGGCCTACCACAGCGCTCGGCACGGCCGCTCCATCGCCCGCTCCATCGCCGAGCGGTACCTGACGGGTGGTCAGATCGAGGAGAAGCTGGTCTACCCGATCACGGTCGAGACCACCGACCACCCCGGCGGCTACCGGGGCGCGCTGGACGACTTCTACGAGGAGGCCGCCGCGCGGCTGGCCGCCCACCTCGACGCCGGACGCGACGTCGTCGTCCTCGCCGAGGGCGACCCGCTGTTCTACGGCTCCTACCAGCACATGCACAAGCGCCTCGCGCACCGCTACCCGACCGAGGTGGTGCCCGGGGTCACCTCCGTCAGCGCCGCGGCCGCCCGCCTCGGGCAGCCCCTCACCGAGGCCGAGGAGACGCTCACCGTCATCCCCGGGACCCTGCCCGAGGAGGAGCTGACGGCCCGGATCGCCGCCGCCGACTCCGCAGTGATCATGAAGCTGGGCCGCACCTTCCCCGCCGTCCGCCGTGCGCTGGAGCGGGCCGGGCGACTGGCGGACGCCCAGTACGTCGAGCGCGCCTTCATGGAGGGGGAGCGCATCGCGCCGCTGGCCGAGGTCGAGGGCGAGACCGTCCCGTACTTCTCGGTGGCCGTGCTGCCCAGCAAGGTCGCGCCGCTCGGGACGTCCGCGGCGCCCGAGCCGCTCGAGCCGGAGGCCCGGCGGGCGGACGGCCCGGGCGCGGTGACCGTCATCGGCACCGGGCCGGCCGGACCGCTCTGGCTCACCCCCGAGGCGCGCGGCGCCCTCGCCGAGGCCACCGACCTGGTCGGCTACACCACCTACCTGGACCGGGTGCCCGAGCGCCCGGGGCAGCGGCGGCACGGCTCGGACAACAAGGTGGAGTCCGAGCGCGCCGAGTACGCCCTCGAACTGGCCCGGCGCGGGCACCGGGTCGCGGTGGTCTCCTCGGGCGACCCGGGGGTGTTCGCGATGGCCACCGCCGTGCTCGAGGTCGCCTGCGAGGAGGCCTACCGGGACGTCCCGGTGCGCATCGTCCCCGGTATGACCGCGGCCCACGCGGCGGCCTCCCGGGCGGGCGCCCCGCTCGGGCACGACTACGCGGTCGTCTCGCTGTCGGACCGGCTCAAGCCCTGGGGGGTGGTGGCCGACCGGCTGCGCGCCGCCGCGGCGGCGGACCTGGTGCTCGCGCTCTACAACCCGGGCTCGAAGTCGCGGACCACGCAGGTCGGCCTCGCCCGGGACCTGCTGCTGGAGTACCGCGAGCCGGGGACGCCGGTGGTGATGGCGCGCGACGTCGGCGGCCCGACGGAGCGGGTCCGGATCGTCCGGCTCGGCGAGCTGGACCCGGCCCTGGTCGACATGCGGACCATCCTGCTGATCGGCTCCTCGCAGACCCGGGCGGTCGAGCGGGGCGGCGGTGTGGAGGTCGTCTGGACGCCCCGGCGCTATCCGGAGGTCTCGGAGGGTGCGGACGCCGCGGACGCCGCGGAGGGGTGACGGCGAACGAATGACAGATGACAGCTGACAGATGATGAAATCTGTCAGCTGTCATCTGTTCGCCGTCTTCCGTCACCGGTCACCGGACCGGTCAGACGTCGGCAGTCGGCGGGCGGCCTCGGCTGTTCGGCCGGCCGCCCGCCGACGGTCGTCACCGGGTCGGCTTGGTGATCAGCAGCTCGGTGTTGTGGTCCTCGCCCGAGCCCAGCAGCGAGGTGACCCGCCCGTTCGGGTCGTTGTAGGACAGCTCGCGGTACAGGGCGGCGAGGTTGCCGTCCGAGGTGCTGCCGAAGTCCGTCCCGTACGGTGCGGACGACTCGATCAGCGTCGTGAACAGCGAGAGCGTGCCGTCCCCGTTGTCCGCGATCTCGATGATGCGGCCGTGCTGCGGGTAGTCGATGTGCGAGGCGGTGTTGATCTCCCAGAACGCCCGCTCCGGCACGGCGTGGCCGTGCGGAGTGATCTTGTTCATGTGGGTGTGCCCGTTCACCCACGCGACCACGTTCGGGTAGCGCTGGATCAGCGCCACCAGCTCGTTGCCGTCGTGCCGCCGCTCGAAGATGTTGCGCGGGTCGGGCAGCAGGTTGCCCATGGTGGTGCTGGTGTGGTGGCTGAAGAGCAGGATCACGTCGTCCGTGCTGCCGCCCGCCACCCGGCGGCCGTCGGCGTCGTACCAGTGACCGCTGTGCGCCTTCAACTGCTGCTCCAGCCAGCGCAGTTGCGCAGTGCCGAGGGAGCCGTCGGCGAACCCGGCCTGGTTGGTGGTGTCCAGGCTGATGCCGACCACCTTCTCGGAGATCCGGAAGGTGTAGTAGAGCTTGCCGCTGCCCACCATGTCCGAGGTGAAGCCGTGGCCGTACGGGCCGGCGCCGGTGCGCGCCGGGTCCAGGTGGGCCTTGGCGAACTCCTTGAGCGTGAACGGCCGCCGGCGCTCGTCCGGGGTGATCCGGCGCACGGCGTCGCCGCTCGCGATCAGCTTGGCGAGCAGCAGCGCGGCACCCGCCGGGTCGCGCCGCAGCGAGTCCATCAGCTGGGCGGCGTCGGCGTCGTTGCAGCCCTCCAGCTTGTACTGGCCGGTGTAGACGTCGTTCAGCAGTCCGAGGTCGGGCAGCGTGCCCTCGAGGCTGTCGTCGTGGTTGCCCACCGTCGTGTACCAGGGCGTCCGCAGGCCCGGCGCGTCGAAGGGGCGTCCGGCGGCGTCGAGGAAGCCGGGTATCTGCGGGAACCCCTTCGCCTTGTAGCCGTCGCTGTAGGCGAGTTCGGGGTTCCAGTAGGCCGCGTTGCCGGAGTTCTGCACGCCCTCGTAGCGGTTGGGGTCACCGGTGCTCTGGGCCATCCGGCCGCCGCCCATGACGGTGAGGTACCAGTCGAGTTCGGCGTGCTCGTGGTTGTCGGTGTTGTCGCCGGTGGCCATCACCATGCTGAACGGCATCCCGGTGTAGGGGCCGCCGTCGAGCGCGTTGACCCGCTCGACGAGCGCGGAGACGCCGCGGGCGTTGAGGGTCTCCTGGGGCCGGTACGCGCTGCCGTTCCAGCGGGCCAGGTACTCGAAGCGGAACGGGGACTCGGTGTCCACCAGGTGCAGGTCGCTGAACTGGACGAAGCTGGCCAGGCCGGTCCGGCGGTCGTCGCGCCCGCCGCCCGGCGCCGCCAGGTCGCCGCGCACCATCAGGGGCCAGCCCGGGCCCGCCGTCAGTCTCTTGTACGCGCCGGTGCCGCTCGGCGTGGCCACCTGGTCGAGCGTGGTCCCGGTGACCTTGACGGCCCGCGCGGCGGTGGTCGCCAGTGCGCGCTCCCGCTCAGCCGCCGAGGCGAACTGTGCGCCGCCCAGCGACAAGGCCGTCCAGGCGGCGGCCACCGACGTACCGGTGAGGAACGTACGCCGATTCATCCCTGCCACAAAAACCCCCACATTCTGATGGCCCGGCCGGACTTCCGGCCGTCGGCCCCCGTGTCATGAACCCGCCTCTGGCGGACCGCCAGATTACTCACTGGTAGGGGCGGGGGGCGAGGGCCGTGCGGCGAACTCTTCGGGAACGCGCGGCGGTGCTCCTCCCCGGCGCCCCCGCAACCCGCCCGGACCCGCCCCGGCCCTCCCGTCGCCGGGCGCCCGCGACCCACCGTCCGGCGCCCCGCGACCCGCCTGCCGCCTCCCGGTGCCCGCCCGCCCCGCGGGCCGGGCGGAGGCGCCGCGAACACCGCCCCCGGCCCCGGTCGGGGCGTGACCAGGCGAATGGGGGAAAATCGGCACCGACGGCCGGTGCGGCCGCACGTCGACCCAGCCGGAAGCGAGACGCAGGTGGCCACAACGGGAGCCGGTACCGGGTCCGGACCGGGAAACGGAGCCGGATCGGGGGCCGGATCCGGCGCCGGGGCGGGCGGACGGGCCGGCCAGCTGAAGAGCAGCGGCCTGCGCCACGGCTGGACGACGGGGGCCTGCGCCACCGCCGCGACCAAGGCCGCCTACACCGCGCTGCTCACCGGCGAGTTCCCCGACCCGGTCGTCATCACCCTCCCCAAGGGCCAGCAGCCCGCCTTCGCCCTGGCGGCCGAGTCGCTGCTGACCGAGCCGGCGACGGGCTCCCGGGCGGTCGGCGCGCCGCCCCGGCCCCCGGCGGCGGCTCGCTCGACCGTCGGCGCCATGGCCGGGGTGGTCAAGGACGCCGGGGACGATCCCGACGTCACCCACGGCGCGCTGATCCGTTCGACGGTCCGCCCCGGCGAGCCCGGTGCCGGAGTGGTGTTCCGGGCTGGCCCCGGCGTCGGCACCGTCACCAAGGCCGGTCTGCCGCTGCCCGTCGGCGAGCCCGCGATCAACCCGGTGCCCCGGCAGATGATCCGCGACGCCGTGGCGGAGGTGGCCGCCGAGCACGGCGGCAGCGGGGACGTCGTGGTGGAGATCTCGGTGGACCACGGCGAGGAGATCGCCCGCTCCACCTGGAACCCCCGGCTCGGCATCCTCGGCGGCCTGTCCATCCTCGGCACCACCGGCATCGTCGTCCCCTACTCCTGCTCCGCGTGGATCGACTCGATCCGCCGTGGCGTGGACGTCGCCCGGGCGGCGGGGCGCACCCACGTGGCCGGGTGCACCGGCTCGACCTCCGAGAAGGTCGCGGTCGCCGTGCACGGGCTGCCGGAGGACGCCCTGCTCGACATGGGCGACTTCGCCGGCGCCGTCCTCAAGTACCTCAAGCGCCACCCGGTGCCCAGGCTGACCATCGCGGGGGGCTTCGCCAAGCTGTCCAAGCTGGCGGCGGGCCACCTCGACCTGCACTCGGCGCGCTCCCAGGTCGACAAGGGCTACCTGGCCGACCTGGCCCGGCGCGGTGGGGCGGACGAGGAGCTGGCCGGGGCGGTGGCGGCGGCCAACACGGGCCTGGAGGCGGTGCAGTTGTGCCGGGCGGCGGGCGTGCCGCTCGGCGACCTCGTCGCCGAGGCGGCGCGGGCGACGGCGCTCGGCGTGCTGGTCGGCTCGCCGGTGGCGGTGGACGTCATCTGCATCGACCGGGCCGGCACCATCGTCGGCCGGGCGGAGCCGCTCGGCCCGTGACACTGTCACAGAGATGCGACAACATCACCTGGTGATGTGAAGATCTGACGTCCATGCGAGGAAAGAAATGGACAAAAGGAGCGTCGCGCCCTGCCCTGGCGCTGGTGCCATCTCAACCATGAGATATGGTCTGGCGAGTGACAGGCGACTACCTCACCCGCATCGGCACCCTCATCCGCACCGCGCGTCAGCACCGCGGCTGGTCCCAGGCGCAGCTCGGCGAAGCCCTCGGCACCAGCCAGAGCGCCGTCAACCGCATCGAGCAGGGCAAGCAGAACGTCAGCCTTGAGATGATCGCCCGCATCGGCGAAGCCCTCGACAGCGAGATCGTCTCCCTCGGCTACTCCGGCCCGATGCACCTGCGGGTCGCCGGCGGCACCCGCCTCTCCGGCGCCATCGACGTCCGCAGCAGCAAGAACGCCTGCGTCGCGATCCTGTGCGCCTCGCTGCTGACGACCGGCCGCACCACCCTGCGCAGCGTCGCCCGGATCGAAGAGGTCTACCGCATCCTCGAGGTGCTCACCAGCATCGGCGTCAAGAGCCGCTGGATCAACGAGGGCCGCGACCTCGAGCTCACCCCGCCCGCCGAGCTCGACCTCGCCGCGATGGACGTCGAGGCGGCCCGCCGCACCCGCAGCGTGCTGATGTTCCTCGGCCCGCTGATGCACCGCGCCAGCCGCTTCGCCATCCCCTACGCGGGCGGCTGCGACCTCGGCACCCGCACCGTCGAGCCGCACCTGACCGCGCTGCGCCGCTTCGGCCTGGAGGTCGCCACCACCGGCGGCGCCTACCACGCCTCGGTCGAGCCCGGCGTCCCGCTGGACCGCCCGATCGTGCTGACCGAGCGCGGGGACACCGTCACCGAGAACGCCCTGCTGGCCGCCGCCCGGCACGACGGCGTCAGCGTCATCCGCAACGCCTCGCCCAACTACATGGTCCAGGACCTCTGCTTCTTCCTGGAGAAGCTGGGCGTGCGGATCGAGGGCGTCGGCACCACCACGCTCACCGTCCACGGCGTCCCGGAGATCACCTGCGACGTCGACTACACCCCGGCCGAGGACCCGGTGGAGGCGATGAGCCTGCTCGCCGCCGCCGTCGTCACCTCCTCCGAGCTGACGATCCGCCGGGTGCCGATCGAGTTCCTGGAGATCGAACTCGCGGTGCTGGAGGGCATGGGCCTCGACTACGACCGCACCGCCGAGTACCGGGCCCACAACGGTCACACCCGTCTGGTCGACCTCACCGTGCGCCCGTCCAAGCTGACCGCGCCGATCGACACCATCCACCCGATGCCGTTCCCCGGCATCAACATCGACAACGTGCCGTTCTTCGCCGCCATCGCCGCGGCCGCCCACGGCACCACGATGATCCACGACTGGGTGTACGACAACCGCGCGATCTACCTGACCGAGCTGACCCGCCTCGGCGCGGACGTCAAGCTCCTCGACCCGCACCGGGTCCTGGTCCAGGGCCCCACCCGCTGGCGCGCCGCCGAGATGATGTGCCCGCCGGCCCTGCGCCCGGCCGTGGTCATCCTCCTCGCCATGCTCGCCGCCCAGGGCACCTCCGTCCTGCGCAACGTGTACGTCATCAACCGCGGCTACGAGGACCTCGCCGAGCGCCTCAACTCCATCGGCGCCCAGATCGAGACCTTCCGCGACATCTGACGGATCGTCACATCACCGCTGCCGGTCGGCCTCACCCCTCGAGGCCGGCCAGCAGCATCGCCACGTCCAGCCCGGTGCCCAGGTACTCGACGAACACCGCGTTGTTCAGCGCCCACCCCGACCGCCGCCCCCGAACCGCCCCACGGCGCCCGGCGTCCGCGGTGGGTGCCGGGTGCGGTGGGGCCAGCCTAGGGGAGCTGCTGCAGCCAGTGCGTCGCGGTCGGGACGTCCGGGGCGACGGGGACGCCGGCGGGCAGCGGTGGGCGTTCCACCACGACCACCGGCAGGCCGAGTTCGCGGGCCGCGGTGAGCTTGGGGGCGGTGGCGGCGCCACCGCTGTCCTTGGTGACCAGGACGTCGATCCGGTGCCCGCGCAGCAGCGCCCGTTCGCCGTCGAGGGTGAACGGGCCCCGGTCCAGGAGGACTTCGAGCGCGGTCGGCAGCGGCGGCTCGGGCGGGTCGACCGAGCGGGCCAGGAAGTGCAGGCCGTCGAGGTGGGCGAAGGTGCCGATGCCCTGCCGCCCGGTGGTGAGGAAGACCCGCCGCCCGAGCGCCGGCAGCAGCTCGGCCGCCGCGGCCAGCGACGGGACGCGGTGCCAGCGGTCCCCGTCGACGGTGGCCCAGCCGGGCCGCCGCAGGACCAGCAGCGGTACGCCGGTGGCGGCGGCCGCGAGGGCCGCGTTGCGGGACATCCCGGCGGCGAAGGGGTGGGTGGCGTCGACGACCGCGGCGACCCGCTCGGCGCGCAGCCAGGCGGCCAGGCCGTCCGGACCGCCGAAGCCGCCGATCCTCACCTCCCCGGCGGGCAGCCGGGGTTCGGCGACGCGGCCGGCCAGCGAACTGGTCACCCGCAGGGACGGCAGCTCGGCCAGCGCGGCCGCCAGGGCCCGGCCCTCCGTGGTGCCGCCGAGGACCAGGACGTGTCGCATCAGGCCCCGCAGGGCTCGTGCGGGCGCTCGCGGTCCGCCGAGTAGAGGTGGCTGTCGCGGAACTGCTCGGCGGCCAGGGTCCGTCCGACGATGATCACCGCGGTGCGGACCACACCCGCGGCCTTGACCTGCTCCGCGATGTCGGCGAGGGTGCCGCGCAGCACCAGCTCGTCCGGCCGGCTGGCCATCGCGACGACGGCGGTCGGGCAGTCGGCGCCGTAGTGCGGGAGCAGCTGCTCGACGACGTCGTCCACGTAGCCGGCTGCCAGGTGCAGCACCAGCAGGGCGCCGCTGCGGCCGAGGGTGGCCAGGTCCTCGCCCTCGGGCATCGGGGTGGCCCGCTTGGAGATCCGGGTGAGGATGACGGTCTGGCCGACGGTGGGCACGGTGAGTTCCCGCTTCAGCGCGGCGGCCGCGGCGGCGAACGCCGGCACCCCGGGGACCACCTCGTACGGCACGCCCTCCGCGTCGAGGCGCCGCATCTGTTCGGCGACGGCGGAGAAGACGGACGGGTCGCCGGAGTGGAGGCGGGCCACGTCCTGTCCGGCCCGGTGCGCGCGGACCAGCTCGGCGACGATCTGGTCCAGGTTGAGCTGTGCGGTGTCGATCAGGCGGGCGCCCGGCGGGCACTCGTCGAGCAGCTCGCGCGGGACCAGGCTGCCGGCGTAGAGGCAGACCTCGGCGCGGGCCAGCAGGCGCTGCCCGCGCAGGGTGATCAGGTCGGCGGCGCCCGGGCCGGCTCCGATGAAGTAGACGGTCACGAGGCTTCCTCCTGGGGGGTGTTGGGCTTGACGGCGGACCACTGGGTGACCGGCATGGCCTGCCGCCACCCGGTGAAGCCACCCACCGGGACGGCGTGCGCGACGGCGAGCCGCAGCAGTTCGCCGCCGTGGCGCCGGTACCGGTCGGTGAGCAGCGCCTCGGACTCCAGGGTCACGGTGTTGGCGACCAGTCGGCCGCCCGGGCGCAGCGCCGCCCAGCAACTGTCCAGCAGGCCGGGGGCGGTGAGCCCGCCGCCGATGAACACGGCGTCGGGGGTGGGGAGTCCGGCGAGGGCGGCCGGGGCCGGGCCGGTCACCACGCGCAGTCGGGGGACGCCCAGCGTGCCGGCGTTGCGGCTGATCCGCTCAGCCCGCACCGGGTCGCGCTCGATGCTGATCGCCTGGCAGTCGCGGTGGGCGCGCAGCCACTCGACGGCGATCGAGCCGGAGCCGCCGCCGACGTCCCACAGCAGTTCACCGGGGGTGGGGGCGAGCGTGGCGAGGGTGGCCGCGCGGACGTGCCGCTTGGTGAGCTGGCCGTCGCTCTCGTACACCGCGTCGGGCAGTCCGGGGACGAGCGAGCCGCGGGGTCCGTCGCCGAGCTCGACCGCGATGACGTTCAGCGGATCGCCGGGCGGGTGCGGCCAGCCGTCCGCGGGGCCGTCGAGGCGGCGCTCGGCTGCGCCGCCCAGCTGTTCGAGGACGTGGAGCCGGGCGCTGCCGTGGCCGCGGGCGGTGAGCAGGGCGGCGACGGCGGCCGGGGTCGCGGCGTCGGCGCTGAGCACCAGCAGGCGGCGTCCCGGGTGCAGGGCGAGGGAGAGGGTTTCCAGGGGGCGCCCGACCAGGCTGACCACCTCGGTGGACTCCAGCGGCCAGCCGAGCCGGGCGCAGGCGTAGGAGACGGAGGAGGGGTGCGGCAGGATGCGCAGCCGGTCGGCGCCGACCGTCTCGGCGAGGGTGCGGCCGATGCCGTAGAACATCGGGTCGCCGCTGGCCAGGACGGCCACCCGGCGGTCGGCGTGGTCCGCGAGCAGGCCGGGTACGGCGGGGCGCAGCGGGGTCGGCCAGGGGACGCGCCGGGCGGTGACCTCGCCCGGGGGGAGGAGGTCGAGCTGGCGGGGGCCGCCGACGACCACCTCGGCCGCCGCGAGTGCGGCCCGGGAGGCGGTGGCGAGGCCGGGCCAGCCGTCGGCCCCGATCCCGACGACGGTGATCGGGGGTGGCAGCTCGGGCACCGGGGGCTCCTCGTCGTTCGGCGGGGGCGGACGTCTGGTCGTGTGCGCGCCGACGGGCCGGAAAGCACGCGGCCGGGGCAGCCTACCTGGCGGTATCCGGCCGTCCGACGGCCGGAGGACCGCTGCGGGCCACGGCTGGCGGCCGGCAGTCGTGGCCCGCCGGCAGGTGACAGGCGACCGCCGACAGAGAACAGATGACAGAGGACAGATAACAGACTCTGAAATCTGAAAGTTGTCAGCTGTCACCCGTCAGCCGCCCGCCCCGTCCCCCCGCTCCGTCCAGTCGCCCGAGTCGATCAGCGCCGGCCGTGTCCGCAGCCTGGCCGCGACGGCCGGTCCGGCGAGGTACACCCAGGCCTCCCGCAGCTCACCCGGGCCCGCCCCCACCCTGCCGACTGCGCCCGCCCCGCCGACTTCTCCCACCGCGCTGGCCGTCGCCGCCCCTGCCCCGGCCTCCGTCCGCACCGTGAGCCGTCGCCGCACGTAGAGGCCCGTCCCGTCCGCCCGGCACCCCTCCAGCAGGTCGAGGGCGGTGAGCGCACCGGCGTACGCGCCCGGGCGGATCGTGACCAGCTCACCCACGATGCGGCGGCCGGGCGTCGCGTCCGGCACCGCGTACGGGTAGCCGGGTCCGTCGTGCAGCGCGGCTCCGTCCAGGACCGCCGGCCGGATGTCGGCGCAGCGGCCCGCGAGGTGGGCGGCGTGGTTGCAGCCGCCGCTGCGCAGGGTGCCGTAGACGAAGAACGGCAGGGCCTCGTCGGACGCGGACACGGGTTCGACCTCCTGGCTGCGGGGAGCGCCCACCGTACGTCCTCGCGCCCACTTCGTGATACCCACTGGCGGGCTGGCCGCTGATGCGCTCTCATGGCAAGGTTCGGCCAGTACCGTCCTAGGGGGAGACACATGACAGCACCCACCGAGCCCAGGCCGGCCGAGGCCTCCGGGATCGAGGCTTCCGGGGTCGAGGCCTCCGGGTCCGGGACCTCGCTCTCCAAGAGCCCGGCGGGCGGCGCGGTCGCCCCCGTCGAGGACGCCCGTCCGTTCTCCCGGCCGAGCAGCGGTGCGGTCTGGCTGGCGCTCGCCGTGGTGTACGTCGTGTGGGGTTCGACCTACCTGGCGATCAGGATCACCGTCGAGACGATGCCCTCCTTCCTCTCCGCGTCCGCACGCTTCCTCACCGCGGGTCTCCTGCTGGCGGGCTACCTGCTGGTGCGCCAGGGCCCGGCCGCGCTGCGGGTGAGCCCGCGCGAGTTCGGCTCCGCCGCCCTGGTGGGCGTGCTGCTGCTGACCGGGGGCAACGGGCTGGTGGTGCTGGGGGAGACCTCCGTCCCGTCCGGCCTGGCCGCCCTGCTGGTGGCGGCGGTCCCGCTGTGGATGGTCCTCCTGACGGCGGCCGGCGGCGAGCGCCCCCGGCGCGCCGAGCTCGCCGGGGTGCTGCTCGGCCTGGTCGGCCTGGGGGTGCTCTCCGCCCCCGCGATCGGCGGGGACATCGCGCCCGCCGGCGTGGTCCTGATCGTCTGCGCCACGCTGTGCTGGGCGTCCGGCTCGTTCGCCAGCAAGCGGATCACCATGCCGCGCAACGTGCTCGCGGCGAGCGCCTACCAGATGCTCGCGGGCGGGCTCGCCGACCTGCTGATCGGACTGGTGCGCGGGGAGCACCAGGGGCTGGACCTCGGGGCCGTCTCGGGCCGGTCCTGGCTGTCCCTCGCCTACCTGGTGCTGTTCGGTTCGCTGCTCGCCTTCACCGCGTACGCGTGGCTGTTGCGCTCCGCGCCGCTGACCCTGGTCGCCACCTACGCGTACGTGAACCCGGTGGTGGCGGTGCTGCTGGGCTGGATGATCCTGGCCGAGCCGCTGACCGGGTCGACGCTCGCGGGTGGGGCGATCGTGGTGGCGGGGGTCTGCCTGGTGGTGAGCGTCAGTCGGAGCCCGGGGCGGTCCGGGCGTAGGTGAGGATGACGTTGCCGCGTTCGAAGACGCGGCAGTCGGCGAGCGTGAAGGCGTGCGGGGCGAAGTCCGCGCCGAACAGCGGGACGCCGGATCCGGCCACCACCGGGTACTGCTTGACGATCAGCTCGTCGATCTCGGGTAGCAGCCGGCCGGCCAGTTCGCCGCCGCCGCAGAGCCAGATGCCGAGACCGTCCTCCTGCTTGAGGCGGCGGACGAGGGTCAGCGGGTCCTCCGCGGTGACCTCGACGGCCGGGTCCGGGCTGGTGTCGAGGGTGCGGGAGAAGACGATCTGCCGCAGGTGGGCGTAGGGGTCGGTGAGGCCGATGTCCGCCCCCAGGCCGTAGGTGCTGCGGCCCATGAGCACGGTGTCGAAGCGCTTGTTGGGCGCGTCGGCGATGCCGTTCCCGGCGCGGCCGGGGGTGGGGATGGTCTCCGGGTACTCGGAGAAGAGCGTCGGTGCGAAGTCCTCGGTGACGTGCGCCATGAGGAAGTCGAAGCCGCCGTCCGGGTCGGCGATGAAGCCGTCGATGCTGGCGCCGACGAAGTAGCTGAGCTTGCGCATTCAGGTCCTCGGGGTAGGGGGATCGGCGGGTCGGGTGGCCCGTCCGGGTTAACCACTGCGGATATAGTACTCCGACCGTAGTGGTTGGCAAGGGGTATGGTGCCGCCCCTCCCCGGCGCCCGGGCCTGCTCGCCTGTTTGCCGGCCTCGTCGCCCGCCCGCCGACCAGCCGACCCGCCCGCCCGCACCCGCCCGGCGCCGCGCAGCGCCCGAGGGGCACAATCGCCGCATGGTCCAGAATCCCGCCCGCCGTACCGCCCTCGCCGACGCCGCCATCGAGGTCCTCGCCCGGGAGGGCGCCCGCGGCCTCACCTTCCGTGCGGTCGACGTGCAGGCCGGCGTCCCGAACGGCACGGCCTCCAACTACTTCGCCAACCGCGACCACCTGCTCCACCAGACCGCCCGGCACATCCACCACCGGCTCACCCCCGACCCGGAGGTCGTCGCCGACCTGCTGCGCGCCCCGCGTGACCGCGCTCTGGTGACGGCCCTGATGCACGACCTGATCCGCCGCATCTCCGCCGACCGCGCGGGCTACCTCGCCATGCTCGAACTGCGCCTGGAGGCCACCCGCCGGCCCGAGTTGCGCGCCCAGCTCACCGGCACCGTCCGGGAGGAGCTGGAGGCCAACATCGCCTACCATCTCGACGGCGGGTTCCCCGGGGACCGCGAGACGGTGCTGGTCCTCTACCTGGCGATGACCGGGCTGATCGTCGAACACCTCACCCTTCCGGGGGTGTTGAGCGCCAAGGTGGCGGACTCGGAGACGGCGGACTCGGAGACGACGGACTTGGGAACGGCGGGCGCCGACGCGCTCGCCGCGCTGATCGACACCATCGTCGAGCGCATCGTCCCGGCGGGGTGACCGGGCCGACCGGGGCTGGCCGGGCCGCCGCCGCACGACCGACCCCTGGCGGGACGGGCCGTGCCGGGCGGCCGCCGCCCTCGCGGTTCCGGCGCGTGAGGGGTGCGGCCGCCCGGGCCGGGCCGGTGCCTCAGAAGGCGTGCGGCGGCTTGCCCGTCCACCAGTTGCCCGGGGCGTCCGGGTCGCGGCTGGTCCAGAACTCGATGATCGCGCTGGTGAACTCGGCCGCGGACAGCGTGCCGTCGCCGTCCCGGTCGAGGTGGCGGAAGGCCTCGTCGGAGTCGTCGCGGGAGAGGCCGACGAAGTGGCCGCGCTGGAAGACGAAGAACTCGCCGGCGTCGACGGTCCCGCTGCGGTCGGCGTCAGCGACGGCGAGGAAGGCCTCGGCGAGCGCGCCGATGCTGGCCCGCGCGGCCTCCGGGTCGTCGGCGAGCGAGCCGGTGGAGGCGACGAACTGGGCCCGGGTGATCGCCTCGGTGCCGGTGGGCAGCCTGGCGAGGTGCAGGTCGTGCCAGATCGTCAGATAGGCGCGGACGATGACGGCCTCCGCCTCCGAGCCCTCCTGGTGTCCGAGCGACCGCGCCACCGAGTGGCCCATGAGGACGTGGTCCCGCTCGGTGAGGAGGCCGTCGCCGTCGGCGTCGAGGTGGTCGAATCCGTGGTTGATCTTTGCGATGAGCAGGTCGTCCGACAATGTGCCCCCTTGATTGGCGAGGTCGGTGGCCGGCGATCCCCACCACGCGACGCCAGCACGCTAACCCCTTGAGTCGCGCTCGCGCAGCCGAACGACCGGCGAACGGCCGGACGCCGGCCGCAGGTCGACCGCACGCCCCGTCCTCCCTGGTCGCACCCGCTAGCACCGGTACCCGGGCGGCCCCTGGTGCACCGCGGCCAGCAGCTCCCTGGTGTAGTCCGTGTGCGGGGCGTCGAACAGCCGGTCGCTGTCGGTGGACTCGACCAGCCGGCCGCGGTGCATCACGGCCACCCGGTCGCAGAAGTGCCGCACGACCGCGAGGTCGTGGGAGACGAACAGGAAGGCCACGCCCAGGCGTTCGCGCAGCTCCATGAGCAGGTTGAGCACCTGGGCCTGCACCGAGACGTCGAGTGCCGACACCGGCTCGTCGGCGATGATCAGGCGCGGCCGCGGGGCGAGGGCCCGGGCGATGCCGATCCGCTGGCGCTGGCCGCCGGAGAACTCGTGCGGGTAGCGGTCCAGGTGCGCGGCGGACAGTCCGACCTGCTCCAGCAGTTCGGCCGAGCGCTCCCGCCGCTGCGCCGCGTCGAGCTCGGTGTGCAGGCGCAGCGGGGTGTCCAGGGTCCGGGCGACGGTGCGGCGCGGGTTGAGCGAGGCGTAAGGGTCCTGGAAGACGAGCTGGACCTCCCGGCTGAGCCTGCGCCGCAGCTCCCGGTCCGGGCGGGTGGCGTCCTGGCCGTCGTAGCGGACCCGGCCCCTGGTGGGCCGCTGGAGGCCGGCCAGGACCCGTGCGGTCGTGGACTTGCCGGATCCGGACTCGCCCACCAGTCCGAGCGTCTCACCGGGGGCGATGCGCAGACCGACGCCCTCGACGGCCCGGACGGGCTCGGCGCGCAGCGAGCCGAGGCGGCGCCGGCCGGGGAAGCGGACGGCGAGGTCCGTCACCTCGATCAGCGGGTGCGCGGTTTGTGCGGGGTGCTCGACCGTGCGGGGGGCGAAGCGCCGTGCTTTCGGTGACGGATCGTCAACTGTCGGGAGAGGAGCGCCTGGTACGGAGTCCAGGGTCAGCGCGGCGCCCACCAGGGCGCGGGTGTACGGTTCGCGCGGCGCGGCCAGCAGTGCGGCGGTCGGCGCGGACTCGACCTCGGCGCCGCCGCGCATCACCAGGGTGCGGTCCGTGGTGCCCGCGACGACACCGAGGTCGTGGCTGACCAGCAGCACCGCCGTCCCGTGCTCGCGCTGCAACTCGCCGAGCAGGTCGAGGACCTGCCGCTGGACGCGGGCGTCGAGGGCGGTGGTCGGCTCGTCGGCGATCAGCACCTGCGGATCGTTCATCAGGGCCATGGCGATCATCACGCGCTGGCGCATCCCGCCGGAGAACTGGTGCGGGTAGTCGCGCACCCGGGCGGCCGGGATGCCGACCCGGTCGAGCATCTCGGCGGCCCGGCGGCGGGCCCCGGCACGGCCCGCGCCCGGGTGGTGCAGCCGGTACATCTCGGCGAGTTGGGCGCCCACGCCGTGGAAGGGGCTGAGCGAGGTGAGCGCGTCCTGGAAGACCAGCGCGGCCCGGCCGCCCCGGACGCCGCGCAGCACGGACTCCGGCGCGCCCACCAGTTCCGCTCCGCCCAGCCGGATCGAGCCGGTGACGGCGGTGGTGCGCGGGTCGTGCAGGCCGAGCACGGCCAGTCCGGTGGCGGACTTGCCGGAGCCCGACTCCCCGACCAGGCCGAGGACTTCACCGGGGGCGAGGTCGAAGGACAGCCCCCGAACGGCGGCCACCGGGGCACCGCCGCGCGGATCGGCGAAGGTGACGGTCAGGTCGCGGACGCTCAGCACCGGCTCCACCGCGGGCGGCGTACCGGGCCCGGCGGACCCACGGGACGGGACGGCCCCGGGCGGCCGTACGGCTGCAAGGCGCCGGCCAGCCTCAAGGGAGCGGACGGGCTCAAGGGGCTGAACAGGCCCAAGGGGTTCAAGGGGTTCAAGGGCGGACGTCATCGGAATCGGCTCCAGTCAGCTCAGGCGGATACGCGGGTCGAGCCAGGCGACCACCAGGTCGGCCAGGGCGACGAACAGCACCACGAAGCAGGCGGCCAGCAGCACCGCCCCGACCACGGCGGGCAGGTCCTGACCCGAGACCGCCTCGGCGGCGAACCGCCCGACGCCGTTCAGTCCGAAGACCGTCTCGGTGATCACCGCCCCGCCGAGCAGCACTCCGGCCTCCAGGCCGATCAGCTGCACCAGCGGTCCGGCGGCGCCGCGCGCGGTGTACTTGAGGTGGGCGCGCAGCCGGCCGAGGCCCTTGCCGCGGGCCGTGCGGACGTACTCCTCGTTCATCGTCTCCAGCAGCTGGGAGCGCGAGAGCCGGGCGAGCACCGCGGAGTTGACGAAGCCGAGGACGAGCCAGGGCAGCAGCATGCCGCCCGCCCAGGCGGCCGGGTCCTCGGCCGGCGGGGTGTAGGAGGGCAACGGCAGCAGCCCGGTGGAGTAGACCAGCGCCCACTGTGCGACGTACCCGAGGAAGTAGATCTGCACGCTGGCGCCGACGAGGGTGAACCCTGAGAGCAGCCGGTCCGTGCGGCCGCCGTGGCGCAGCGCGGAGACGAACCCGGTGCCCAGGCCGAGCACCAGCAGGACGGCGAGCGCGCCCGCGGTGAGCGAGAAGGTGACCGGCAGGTGGTCGAGCAGCGCCTCGGTGACGGGCTGGTGCAGCCGGTAGGAGTAGCCGAGGCAGGGCGCGGTGCAGTGGATGACCGAGCCGTCCACGTCGCTGATGTCCCGCCCGGCGACGATCCCGGACAGGTAGTCGCCGTACTGGGTGAGCAGGGGCTGGTCGAGGCCCATGCTCTGGCGGACCGCCGTGACCTGGCCGCTGTCGCAGCGCGGTCCGCAGGCCGCGCGGGCCGGGTCGGCGGGGGCGGCGTAGAAGAGGGCGAAGGCGGCGGCGGAGACCGCGACCAGGACGGCGAGCGCCTGGAGGGCCCGTCGCAGGGCGAAGGAGAGCATGACCGGTCCGGGGTCGTCGGGAACAGCGGGCGTCGGGAACAGCGGGCGTCGGGAACAGCGGCCGTCGGGAACAGCGGCCGTCGGAGAGAGCGGCGGTCGGAAACGGGGCCGTCGGGAACGGCGGCCAGGCAGGCGGCCGGGCAGGAGGGAACGGCGGGGGACCGCCGGGAAGAGGTGCGGCCCGCCGGCCCGTCCCCGCCACCTCTCGCGACGGCAGCGGGGACGGGCCGGCGGTCGGCTCAGGACTTCAGGTACAGCCAGGCCAGGCTGACCGTGCCGTAGATCGGGTGGATGAACGCCCCGCCGACGTTGGAGCCGTGCAGCTGGTTGACCGTCGGGTAGGCGAACGGCAGCACCGGCACGTCCTTCATGACGGTCCGCTCCAGCGCGTACAGCTCCTTGGCCTTGGCGCGAGGCTCGCCGATCTGGTTGATCCGGTCGATCTCCTGGTCGACGGCCGGGTTGCGGTAGCGCGCGGAGTTGAGGTCGCTGCCGGCGCGCCCGTCGAAGGAGAACGGGATCAGCGTGGACGGGGTCGGCCAGTCGACGGAGCTGGTCTCCTCGAACAGGTCGTAGGGGGAGTCGGCGCGGTGCACCTCGTCCAGCAGCGCCTTGGGGTCGATCGGCTTGGGCACGACGGTGATGCCGGCCTTGGCGAAGCCGTCCACCAGCACCTGGGCGACGCGCTGCCCGACGGGCGTGTTGGCGTAGCCGTAGGTGAGCGGCGCGGGCGGCTGCTTGGCCGCGGCGAGGGCGGACTTGGCGGCCTCCGGGTCGCCCTCGGGCTTCACGGGGTCGAGGTCGTACTTCTCCCAGTCGAGGAGGGCGGGCGAGCTCAGGGTGGTGGCGAGCTCGCCGACCCGGGAGCCGCCCTGGACCTGCCGCGCCTGCTGGCGCGGGTAGGCGAGGTGCAGGGCCCTGCGGACGGCGACGTCCGGCACCCGCTCGTTGTTGATCACCAGCTGGGTGACGAAGGCGCCCTGGCGGCCGGAGACGACCAGCTCCCTGGCCTTCGGGTCGGTGTCGGCGGTCTGGTACAGCTCGGGGGAGAGGGCGGTGGAGACGGTGGTGGCGTCGGCGCCGCCGTCCCGGCCGGAGAGGATCTCCTGGTTGATGTTGAGCGCCTCCTTGCCGAAGGTGAAGACGAACTTCTCCGGGTACTGGCTGCGGATCGGGTCGGTCTCGGCCTTCCAGTACGGGTTGCGCTCCAGCACCAGCCGGGTGTTCTGGACGTGCTCGACGATCCGGTACGGGCCGCTGGCGAAGGGCTGGCGGTCGTAGTCGGTCCCCGTGTCCTTGTCCTTGCGGACCGGGGAGGAGGAGGACTGCGCGGCCATGTAGGGCACGTCGGCCTGCGGCTGCGGGAAGTGGAAGACGAGGGTGCGGTCGTCGGGGGTCTCGACGGCGGCGAGGTCGCCGTCCTGCGGCCCGGCGTACTTCTTGCGGGCGTCCTCGTAGCTGGCCTCGCCGGTGAGCCACTGCGGCCAGTAGGGCGGGCCGACCTCGTAGCCCTTGCCGAAGCTGCGCTCGATGCCGTACTTGACCTGCTGGGAGGTGATCGGCTGACCGTCCTCCCAGGCCACGCCCGGCTTGAGCCGGTACGTCCAGGTGCGGCCTCCGTCGGTGGAGATGCCGGTGTCGGTGGCCAGGTCGCCGACCAGCTTGGCCTTTCCGTCGACGACCTGGTACTGCGTCAGCTGCCGGCCCCAGAGCAGCGAGGCGTTGTAGGCGGCGCCCGCGTAGACCTTCTGCGGGTCGAGGTGGCGGAAGTCGGTGGCGTTGTAGACGTTGACGGTGCCGCCGGCCCGGGCGCCGGAGACGGCGGGGGCCGGGCCCGCGCTGTCCTTCTCGCTGCCGAGGGCGGCGGTCAGCGGGGCGGTCTCCTTGGCGGCCGCGCCGGCGGGGGCCGGGCCGGTGCCCGCACCGGCCGAGCAGGCGCTCGCCAGCAGGGCGGTGGCGACGACGGCGAGGGACGGTTTGGTCCAGCGCATGGCGAATCTCTCCTTGCCCCCTGACCGGGGGTGGACGCGGGGTGGACGTCGGACACGGGTGTCCGACGGGGGATGACGGGATGGCGGGAAGGCGGGCTGAGGGGAAGGCGGGCTGAGGGGCTGAGGGAATGACGGCAGGACGGTGGCCTGGTGATGTGTTGACCTGCCCGGCCTGGCAGACCTGCCCGGTCAGGCGGACCCGGCGGACCCGGCGGCCTCGTGGCCTCGCGGCCCCGCCGTGGGCCGTCCGGACTCAGCGCCCGGAGCGCGGGTCCAGCGCGTCGCGGACGGCGTCGCCGAGCAGGTTGAAGGCGAGCACGAAGACCAGCAGCGCCACACCGGGGAAGACCATGTAGGTCGGGTCGGCCTGGAAGACCTCGGAGCCGCGCGAGATCATCCGCCCCCAGTCGGGGACGGGTTCGGTGATGCCGACGCCGAGGAAGGACAGCACCGCCTCGGAGGCGACGAAGGCCGGCACCGCCATGGTGGCGTGCACCAGGAGTTGCGAGCGGACGTTCGGCAGCAGTTCGTGGACGACGACGTGGAAGCGGCTCGCGCCCTGGGCCCGTGCGGACTGCACGAAATCCCTTTCCCGGAGCGAACGGACGGTGGCCCGGAGGGAAAGTGCCAGCGGAATCCAGCCGAACGCGGAGAATACCAGGATCAGGACCAGGAACTGCATCCACTCCGGTTCCGCGGCGCCCGGGTCGACCAGTCGGGACTGAATGACCGGGCTGAGCGCGAGCAGCAGGAGCAGGGTCGGGAAAGCGAGCAGCACATTGGCCAGGAAACCGAACATCCGGTCGGCGGCCCCGCCCAGGTAGCCGATCGCGACCCCGGCCAGGACGCCGAGCGCGGTGGTCACGGCGGCGGAGGCGAAGGCGATCAGGAGCGAGGTGCGGATGCCGTAGAGCAGCTGGGTCAGCACGTCCCGGCCCAGGCCGGGCTCCAGACCGAACCAGAAGTCGCCGGAGATGCCGCCGTTCGGCAGTACCGGCAGGCCGCCGTCGCTGAGCAGGCCGGGAGTGTTCTGGCCGTAGTGCTCGACCGGGTTCCTCCCGTAGAGGGCGGCGATCAGCGGGGCGGCGAGCGCGAGCAGCAGGAACAGCAGGACGACGGCGAGCGCGGCGGCGCCGACCCGGTCCCGGCGGAGGCGGCCGAGCAGCCCCGGCGCGGCGGGTGCGGGGCGGGGCCCCGCGGGTGTTTCGACCACGGCCATGAGAGGCGTACTCCCCGAATTCTCCGCCGCCCTGTGGGTGAGGGTGCGCTGGTGTGCATTTCCTAAGGGGCCTCCGGGGGTTTCCCGTCGGCCTTCGAAAAGACATCAGATCGGATGCCGCGGGCGCTCCGCAAATCACCCGGACGGAAATTCCTGGGCACTGTTACGGGAAATGTGGCGGCTTCATTTCGCCGCAACACGGGCGTTGCACGAGAAAGGACATAGCCCGCCAAAACGGGCGGCCCGTTCCGCATTCTGAGACCTCCGCCACAGTCCGTCCGATGTTGATACGATCCCGGTGGGCTGCGACTGGCGCGTAGGGATGGAATCAACCATCGGGAAGCGGCTCCGTGGAGTGTCACGTCAAGTTGCCGAGCGCCTGGGCCGTCCGCATCCCCTTGAGGAGACAGCCTTGGCCACTCCGCACGCAGCCCGCCCCCACACCACCGCCGACGCCGCGGCCGACACCGCCTTCCGCAGCGCCCTCGACGTCGTCGCCGGCGTCGAGCCCCGGATCGCCGCCGCGATCGGGCAGGAGCTCGAGGACCAGCGCGCCTCGCTCAAGCTGATCGCCAGCGAGAACTACGCCTCCCCGGCCGTCCTGCTCGCCATGGGCAACTGGCTCAGCGACAAGTACGCCGAGGGCACCGCCGGCCGCCGCTTCTACGCGGGCTGCCGCAACGTCGACACCGTCGAGACCATCGCCGCCGAGCACGCGCGCGCCCTGTTCGGCGCCGACCACGCCTACGTCCAGCCGCACTCCGGCATCGACGCCAACCTCACCGCCTTCTGGGCGGTCCTCTCCCAGCGCGTCGAGAGCCCGGCGCTGGAACGGGCGAAGGTCCGCAACGTCAACGACCTCACCGAGCAGGACTGGGCCGAACTGCGCCAGGCGCTCGGCAACCAGCGGATGCTCGGCATGTCCCTGGACACCGGCGGCCACCTCACCCACGGCTTCCGCCCCAACATCTCGGGCAAGATGTTCGACCAGCGCAGCTACGGCACCGACCCGGTGACCGGCCTGATCGACTACGACGCGCTGCGCGAGACCGCCCGCGAGTTCCGCCCGCTGATCCTGGTGGCCGGCTACTCCGCGTACCCGCGGCTGGTCGACTTCCGCCGGATGCGCGAGATCGCGGACGAGGTCGGCGCGACCCTCATGGTCGACATGGCGCACTTCGCCGGCCTGGTCGCGGGCAAGGTGCTGACCGGCGACCACGACCCCGTCCGGCACGCCCACATCGTCACCACCACCACCCACAAGTCGCTGCGCGGCCCGCGCGGTGGCATGGTGCTCTCCACCGCCGAGCTGGCCGAGCACGTCGACCGCGGCTGCCCGCTGGTGCTCGGCGGCCCGCTCTCGCACGTCATGGCCGCCAAGGCCGTCGCCTTCGCCGAGGCCCGCCGCCCGGAGTTCCAGGCCTACGCCCGGGCCGTCGTCGACAACGCCAGGGCGCTCGCCGAGGGCCTGCTGCGCCGCGGCGGCAAGCTGGTCACCGGCGGCACCGACAACCACCTCGTGCTCGCCGACGTGACGGGCTACGGCCTGACCGGCCGCCAGGCCGAGGCGGCGCTGCTGGACTCGGGCGTCGTCACCAACCGCAACTCCGTCCCGCAGGACCCGAACGGTGCCTGGTACACCTCCGGCGTGCGCCTGGGCACCCCGGCGCTGACCACCCGCGGCCTCGGCACCGCCGAGATGGACGAGATCGCCGCGCTGATCGACACCGTCCTGCGTGCCACCACCCCGGCCACCGGCGCCGGCGGCGCCGCCTCCAAGGCCCAGTACCGGCTCGACGACACGGTGCGCGACGGGATCGCCAAGCGCGCCGCGGACCTCCTCGCCCCCTTCCCCCTCTACCCGGGCGTCGACCTGGTCTGACCGGGCCGCGAGCGGGCCCGGGACCAGGCCCGGACCCAGGCCTGATCCCGGGCCCGCCAGTCCGTCCGTGCAGCTGCAGCCGCTCCCGGGCCCGCCCGCGCAACCGCGTGCGGGCCCGGGAGGATCCCCGCGGGGGCCTGTTCGGCCTAGAACTGAAGCGACTTGTACTGCAGGAACTCCTCCAGGCCGTGGCGGCCGAGCTCGCGGCCGAGCCCCGAGCTCTTGTAACCGCCGAACGGGGCGAGCGGGTTGAACCGGCCGCCGTTGAGGTCGACCTGGCCGGTGTCGAGGCGGCGGGCGAACGCGGCGGCGGTAGCGGTGTCCGCTGCCCAGACACCCCCGGCCAGGCCGTACTCGGTACCGTTGGCGAGTTCGACCGCGTGGTCCTCGTCCCGGTAGGGCAGGATCGCCAGGACGGGCCCGAAGACCTCCTCCTGAGCGATCGTCATGTCCGGTGTGACGTCTGCGAGTACGGTCGGCAGGACGTAGAAGCCGGTGGGAAGTCCGGGGACGGGCTCCGCGCCGCCGACGACCAGCCGGGCGCCCTCGGCGAGCGCCCCCTCGACGTGGCGGCGCACCCGGGCGAGCTGGGCGGCGCTGACCAGCGGGCCGATCCGGGTCCGCGGGTCGGCCGGATCGCCCGGGAGGTACTTGGCGGCGGCCTTGGCGGCCGTCGCGACCGCCTCCTCGTAGTGGTCCCGGTGCACCAGCAGACGGGTCCACGCGCTGCACGTCTGGCCGGAGTTGGCGAAGACGTTGGCGATGTTCACGTTGACCGCCCGGGCGAGGTCCGCCCCGGGCAGCACCACGTTGGCGGACTTGCCGCCGAGCTCCAGGGCGACCCTCTTGAGCCCCCGGCCGGCCGTCTCGGCGACCTGCCGGCCGACGGCGGTGGAACCGGTGAACGAGACCACGTCCACTCCGGGGTGGGCGGCGAGCGCCGCGCCGGCCACCGCTCCGGTACCGGTCACCAGGTTGAACACGCCTGCGGGCAGGCCCGCTTCGTGCACCAGGCGGGCGAACAGTCGGGCCACCAGCGGGGTGTCCTCGGCCGGCTTGAGGACGACCGGACAGCCGGCCGCGAGCGCCGGGACGACCTTGGCGACGATCTGGTGCAGCGGGTAGTTCCACGGCGTGATCGCGGCGACCACTCCGGCGGGTTCGGCGAGCACCAGCGAGTTGCCGATCCGCTCCTCGAAGGGGTGCTCGGCGAGCAGTGCCAGGTACGAGGTCGCGACGGTCAGGGGCAGCCCGGCGTGCACGGCGGCGGCGAAGCCGACCGGGGCGCCGAGCTCGGCGACCACCGTCGCGGTGATCTCCTCCTGGGCGGCGGCGATCCCGTCCCGCAGCGCGGTGAGCAGGGCGAGCCGGTCCTCGCGGGTGGTCGCCGCCCAGGCGGGGGCGGCCCGGCGGGCCGCGGTGACCGCGGCGTCGACGTCGGCGGTGCCGCCGGCCGGGACGGTGGCGAGCACCTGCTCGGTCGCCGGGTTCAGCACCGTGATCGTCCCGGCGTCGTCCCCGCAGGGCCGCCAGGCGCCGTCGATGTACTGGTCGCGGTACTCCGCGTACTGCTGCACCGAGTGTCCTCTCATCCGATCAGCCGATTAACTAACAGTGCTAGTAGGTAGGCCAGTCAAGGCGGCCGGAGCGGCCGCGCGCAAGAGTCAATCCGGTCCGGTGGACCAGCCGGTTACCTCGGTGCGAACCCCGTGCTGCACTCCCCGGACGGCTCGCCCCGCGCCCGGGCGCGCCATCGCGGGACCACCCCGGTCACCTGCGGCCAGACCCTCCGCCGCCGGGCCCACCGCCCCTCGCCCGGAACGGAGTTGACGGACGGGCTGCTGCACCGCCGGCCGATCGGACCGGGGCCCGGCGCCCGCGCCGACCGGCCGGGACCGCGCCGCGCGGACGAGGCCGGAGGGGCCGCCGCGGCGCGGTGGCCGAAGCCTCCCGAAGGCTCCGTGCTCACCCTCCGGAAGCGAACCGACCGATCACGAAACTCATCGCGCGAAAAGCTCCTCACGGTGGCGGGCGTCACTGTAGATTGCAGCGAACTCAGCCACGGGGCACTACTGTTGCCAGTGGTTCGTAGTGGTGTGCATGGCCGGGACACGCGTGTCCGGAGGAGCCGCCGGGATGCTGCCACCGGGCTGAGGTCTGGCTCAAATCCGCAGGTCATCCGTACCGCATAAGGAGCATCCCGTGACCGATGCCGCGTTGAAGGACGAGTCTCAGCGGCCTGTCGAGCCGGCTGTTCTGGACGACGTCCCGGGCTGGTTCTGGGACCACGACCGGCACTCGTTCGACTGGTTCATGGCGCGGCAGGAGAAGGCCGGGGTCACCGGCGACCTGCTGGAGATGGGTGCGTACCTGGGCCGCAGTGCGATCGTGATCGGCGAGCACCTCCAGCCCGGTGAGACGTTCACCGTCTGTGACCTCTTCGACTCGGACGCGCCGGACGACGAGAACGCCGCCGAGATGGACATCTCCTACCGCAAGTCGCTGACCCGCTCCGCCTTCGAGTCCAACTACCTCTCCTTCCACGAGCGGCTCCCGGAGATCATCCAGGCCCCGACCTCGGTCCTGGCCGGCGGGCGGATCCCCGCGGGCGCGTTCCGGTTCATCCACATCGACGCCTCGCACCTGTACGAGCACGTCGTCGGCGACCTCCAGGTCGCGCGCGTCGCGCTGCAGGACCAGGGCGTCGTGGTGCTGGACGACTACCGATCGCAGCACACCCCGGGCGTGGCCGCGGCCACCTGGGGAGCGGTCTTCAACCACGGGCTGAAGCCGATCATGCTCACCGAGTGCAAGTTCTACGGCACCTGGGGGGACCCGGAGCCGTTCCAGCGGGACCTGCTCGACCGGGTGGACCTGGCCGCGGGCTGCTACCTGAGCACCGAGACCCTGAACGGGCAGCAGGTGCTCCGGATGACCGGCAGCTCGGAGGGCATCGAGTCCTTCCGTCCGTCGCGGCACCAGCACCGGCTGGCCGCGGAGGCCGCCCGCCGCGAGGCCGAGGAGTCCCGCCGCGCTGTCCAGGAGGCGCAGGAGGAGGCGGCCCGCGACCTCGCCGCCCGCCGCGCCCGTGCCGCCGACCAGCGCCGCCCCGCCAACGTCGCCAAGCGCGCCGCCCGGGACCTGCTGCCCCCGGTCCTCACCTCGGCCATCCGCCGCGCCCGCCGGGGCTGACCGCGTCGGTCAGGACGAGCGGAGCAGCCGGAACGCCCGGAGCGCCGATGGCGACCGATGGTGGACGGCCGACAGCCGGCAGCTGACAGAATTCAACTGACAGATGTCAGCGAACAGAATATGAAATCTGTCATCTGAAATCTGTTCGCTGAAACCTGTCATCTGTTACTCGCCGCCTCCCCGCCTCCCTACCCCCACCCCCCAAGGCCCGCCCCGAGCCCGGGCCCCGCCAACGCCGAAGGGCCGGTCGGACAATCCGACCGGCCCCTCGACTCCTACAGGGATCAGGGATCAGACCTTCGACGGCTCCCGGCCGCTTCCGGCGCCCTCCACGGCGCCGGCGCCGGCCGCGCCCTCCGCGGTGGCCGCGGTCGCGGCCTCGGCGTCCAGCTCCCGCCGGACGGCGGCCAGCGACGGGTTGGCCCAGGCGCTGGCGACGCCCCAGTAGTAGAAGGCGAGGCCGATGGCGGCGACGACCAGGAGGTCCCAGCCCTCGGGCAGGTAGCCCTGGCCGCCGAAGTCGGTGCTGCCGGCCCAGGAGATACCCGCCATCACGAACAGGTAGGCGACCATCCAGGCGCCCGCCTTCAGGTTCGGCCGCAGCTCGGCCCACGGCTTGCGCAGCTCGTACCAGGCCCAGATCGGCAGGCCGGCGGCCATCAGCAGGATGACCTTGCCGGTGAGCGGCCAGCGGGCCCAGTAGAGGACCAGCGAGCCGAAGACCATCGCGACCGGGGCGATGACGGGCATGGCCCGCAGCCGGACCGGCCGGGGCAGGTCGGGGGCGAGGCGGCGCAGTGCCATCACGGCGACCGGGCCGGTGATGTAGGAGATCACGGTGGCCACCGAGACGATCTCGGCCAGCGAGCCCCAGCCGCGGAAGACGGCGAGGAAGAGGAACGCGACCACCAGGTTGAGGACCAGCGCGGGGCGCGGGATGCCGGTGCGCGCGTCGACCTTGCCGAAGACCTTCGGCAGGTGGCCGTTCTCCTGCACGCCGTGGATCATGCGCGAGGTGGTGGCGGCGTAGATCATGCCGGTGCCGCTGGGGGAGATGAACGCGTCCGCGTACAGCAGCAGGGCGAGCCAGTTGAGGCCCCAGGCGATCGAGAGGTCGGCCAGCGGCGAGGTGTAGCCGAGGCCGCTCCAGCCGTTCGAGAGGTCGGCGGCCGGGATGGCGCCGAGGAAGGCGACCTGCAGCGCGACGTAGATCACCAGCGCGATCAGGATCGAGCCGATGACGGCCTTCGGCAGCGACTTGCCGGGGTCGCGGGCCTCGCCGGCGAGGTTGAGCGGCGACTGGAAGCCGTTGAAGGCCCAGACGATGCCGGACACCGCGACGGCGGTGAACACCGCGCTCCAGCCGTTCGGCGCGAACCCGCCGTGGTCGGTGAAGTGGGCGGTGTCGAAGTGGGCGAACAGCAGGGCGCCGGCGGTCAGCGTCGGCACGACGACCTTGAAGACGGTGATCGCGGTGTTGGTCTTGGCGAACAGCGTGATCGCGAACCAGTTCAGGACGAAGTAGCCCACCAGCAGCACGCTGGCCAGCGCCACCCCGCTGAGGGTGAGCTCCTTGCCGTCGTACAGCCCCTTCGCCCAGTCGAAGTGCCAGGAGCTCATGTACTGGACGGAGGCGGTGGCCTCGCCGGGGATGACCGAGACGATGGCGATCCAGTTGGCCCAGGCGGCGAGGTACCCGGCGAGCGAGCCGTGCGAGTACTGGCCGTACCGGACCATGCCACCGGCCTTGGGGAACATCGAGCCCAGCTCGCTGTAGGTCAGGGCGATGGTCAGCGCGACCGCGGCCCCGATCACCCAGGCCAGGATCGACGCCGGGCCCGCCAGCCGGGCGGCGCGCTCGGCGCCGAACAGCCAGCCGGATCCGATGATCGACCCGAGCCCGACGGCGGTCAGGCTGATGGTGCCGAGCGATCGGCGGTAGTTGTGGTGTGATGCCGTCGGCGACTCTGGCTCACTCAACGTATCGGTCCTCTCGCTCGGGGTTCATCGGGTGGTGTCGGCGTATGTGCGGCTTTGCCTCGGTATTCCGGACAAACGGAAAGCAGCCTATGGGCCGAAATCGGGCGAATACCTCAGGGGAAGCTCAAACCGTCCGATCGTTGCCATCTCGTGTCCGGCTTTCGGTTGTGCCGGACACCTCGGAGGCTCTGCGAACCGGCCCGCCCAGCCCCCACCGGCCGACGCGGCCCGAGCGGCCCGCCCAGGCCTCACCGGCCCACGCAGCCCGAACAGCCCTGAAGATCCCCGGGGAAAACAAAAATTCCCTGTGGGTTCCTTTCGGATCCCACAGGGAATTCGGCTGTGTCCGAGGGGGGACTTGAACCCCCACGCCCGATAAAGGGCACTAGCACCTCAAGCTAGCGCGTCTGCCATTCCGCCACCCGGACAGGGTGTGTGCTTCGGGGTTTTTCTCGCCCCCTCGGCGACAGAGAGAACATTACCAGGGTTCTGGAGTGCTTCTCACCTGCGTTTCCCCGGTGCCGGTCGCGCTCCCGGGGCGCCCGGGCCGGTCGGGAGGTCCGACTGGCTGGGACGGGTCGCCAGGGCGCGCGAACCGCGGCCGAAGCGGTGCCGAGCGCGAAGGAAACGGTCGGCCCCGGTGGCGGGCGCGGTCGGATCCGGCCGGAAGCGGTCCGACACGGGCAAGTTGTCGACGGTGCCGTGGTGCCGCCGACGCCTCTCCTAGCCTCTGTGGACCGAGGGCGCCATGAGCGGAACGCCTGATTCCCGGGTCGCGGACATCCCCGGGTAGCGGACGAAGGGCGGCTGGACGTGGAGCAGATGAGCGGGGCGGCGAAGGCAGGTCCGAGACGCGGCGCCCCGGGCCGCGCTCCGGTGGCCCCCGTGGAGGGCGTGTGGCGCTTCCCGGTGCCGGCGGCCGAGTCCTCGGTGCCGCTCACCCGGCACGCGGTGCGCGACCGCCTGCTGGCGCAGGGGATGGCCGGGGTGCGCTACCAGGAGCTGGTGGACGACCTGCTGCTGATCGTCTCGGAGCTGGTGGGCAACGCGGTGACGCACGCCGCCGAGCTGTCCCCGGAGGTGACCACGGAGCTCTCGGTCCGCCGGGGCTGGGTGCGGGTGTCGGTCGAGGACGGCGACCCGTACCGACCGAAGGCCCTGGAGAGCGACACCGGCCGCACCGGGGGCCGGGGTCTGCTGTTGGTGAAGAGCGTGACGCTGCAGGCCGGCGGGGTGTGCGACGTGGAACGGACCGGGGAGGGCGGCAAGGTCATCTGGGCCTCGCTGCCCATCCCCCCGGAGCTCGACGAGGACTGAGGCGGCGGCCCGCCCCCGGACCCGCCCCGCAACCGACCGGACCCGCGCCACAACGGACCGGGGCCCCGCCCCACAGCGGACCGGGGCCCCGACGAGCGGGTCCCGGCCGGCCACCAGTCCCCGACCGGCTACCAGTCCCGACCGGCGATCTCCCGGATCCCCGGCAGCGCCCCCTCGAGGACGGTGTCGAACCAGACCGAGAAGGGCCGCTCGGCCCGCAGCTCCCGCAGCTCCTGCGCGGTCACGAAGGCGAAGTCCTCGACCTCGTCCGGGTTGGGCGTGACCGGAGCGGTGACGAGCCCCACGAACAGGTGGTTCCACTCCCGCTCGATCAGCCCGGAGGCCTCGTCCGGGAGGTCGTAGCGGACGGTCCCGGCCTCGCAGAGCAGCGCCGGTGCGACGCCGAGCTCCTCCGCGGTGCGGCGGGCGGCGGCGACGAACGGCGGTTCGTCGGGGTAGGGGTGGCCGCAGCAGGTGTTCGACCAGACACCGGGGGAGTGGTACTTGCCGAGTGCCCGCCGCTGGAGCAGCAGCCGCCCCTGGCGGTCGAAGAGGAAGACGGAGAAGGCGCGGTGCAGCCGGCCCGGCTGCTGGTGCGCCCAGTGCTTCTCGGCGGTGCCGATGGTGTTGCCCTCGTCGTCCACGAGCTCCAGCAGGATCTCGGTGCCGGTGGCGTCGCCGGTCCCGGCCGAGATCCCCCGGGCGACCGCCACGTCGGTCTCGACGTCCAGACCGGTGTCGATCTCGGAGTCGAAGTGGGTCGGGTTGGTCGGGTCGGTCGGCAGACTCTGGGGCATGAGGCCTCTTTCGGGAGCGGGAGCAACGGGGGCATCGGGTGCGTCCGGTACACCGGTTGCATCGGACGCAGCGGGGGCACCGGCGCCGGCGTCGGGCTCCAGTCTGCCGTATGGGTGGCGGTCGGTAGGGGTCCCACGCACAACCGGGCGGATCATGACCGCAGGGAGGCCGAATCCGGGCGGAGACGGGCACGGGCCGGCCCCGGAAGGGGCCCTGGAATAGCAGGACTGTTCGGTAGGCGTTCGAATTGCGTTCGATCGACGCTCCGCCATCCTCCCGTCACCTCCCGGCCCCCCGGCCGCGTTCGGGCTGGTCGCCCCGGTCGCCTACCATCACTTACGACACGGTGCCCGCATCTGCGACGGCACCGGCGCGCCGACTCGCGGCCCGGCCGGACGGGGGAGACCCGGACGGGGACGGGCCCGGGAGCCGGACGGGACCGGCGCGCCGGGCCCGGCCGGAGGGCCCCGGACGCAAGCCGGTGCCCCGGCACGCCCGCGCACCGCACGACGGATCAGGAGACCCCGCATGATCGGCCTCGTTCTGGCAGCCGGCGCCGGCCGGCGGCTGCGCCCGTACACCGACACCCTCCCCAAGGCGCTGGTGCCGGTCGACGGGGAGCGGACCGTGCTGGACCTCACCCTCGCGAACTTCGCCGAGGTCGGGCTGCGCGACGCGGCGATCGTCGTCGGCTACCGCAAGGAGGCGGTGTACGACCGCAAGGACGCCCTGGAGTCCCGTTACGGCGTCAAGCTCCACCTGGTCGAGAACGACAAGGCCGAGGAGTGGAACAACGCCTACTCGCTCTGGTGCGCCCGCGAGCTCTTCACCGAGGGCCTGCTGCTGGCCAACGGCGACACCGTGCACCCGGCCTCGGTCCAGCGCACGATGCTGGAGGGCAACGCCCGCCTCGTCGAGGCGGGCCGGGAGCCCGGCATCCTGCTCGCCCTCGACACGGTGAAGAAGCTCGCCGACGAGGAGATGAAGGTGGTCGTCGACCCGGCCGCCGGGATGCGCCGCATCACCAAGCTGATGGACCCGGCCGAGGCCACCGGCGAGTACATCGGCGTGACCGTGATCAACCCGGCCGCCGCCGCCGACCTCACCGACGCGCTGCGCGCCACCTACGAGCGCGACCCGCAGCTGTACTACGAGGACGGCTACCAGGAGATGGTCGACCGGGGCCTGCGGATCGACGTGCAGCCGATCGGCGAGGTGTCCTGGGTCGAGGTCGACAACCACGAGGACCTGGCGAAGGCGCGGGAGATCGCGTGCCAGTACTGACCCGGCTGGTCCCGTCGCCGCTGTTCGTCGAGGTCCGCCCGGGCGCGCTGGACGCGCTCGGCGGCATCCTCGCCGACCAGCGGCTGTCGGCCTCGGGCCGGATCGCCGTGGCGATCAGCAACGGCTCGGGCGCGGCGATGCGCCGCCGCCTGGAGCCGGCCCTGCCCGGCGCCGACTGGTACAACGTGGACGACGGCAGCCTGGACAGCGCGGTGCGGCTGGCCGAGGCGATGCGCGGCGGGCACTACGACGCGATGGTCGGGCTCGGCGGCGGCAAGATCATCGACGCCGCCAAGTACGCGGCCGCCCGGGTCGGGCTGCCGCTGGTCGCGGTCGCCACCAACCTGGCCCACGACGGCATCTGCTCGCCGGTGTCCACGCTCGACAACGACGCCGGGCGCGGCTCCTACGGGGTGCCCAGCCCGATCGGCATCGTCGTCGACCTGGACGTGATCCGGCAGGCGCCGCCGCGCTTCGTGGCGGCCGGGATCGGCGACGTGGTCTCCAACATCTCGGCCTGCGCGGACTGGGAGCTGTCCCACGCGGTCACCGGCGAGCCGGTGGACGGACTGGCGGTGGCGATGGCCCGTTCGGCGGGCGAGAACCTGCTGCGGCACCCAGGAAACATTCAGGATCAGGACCTGCTGACAGCCCTCGCGGAAGCCCTGGTACTGTCCGGCATCGCGATGAACATCGCTGGCAGCACCCGGCCCTCCTCGGGCGCCTGCCACGAGATCTCGCATGCCCTGGACGTGCTGTACCCCAAGCGTTCCGCCCAGCACGGCGAACAGGTCGGCCTCGGCGCCGCGTTCGCCAGCTTCCTGCGGGGCGAGCGCGAGCTGACCGGTCTGATCGTGGAGCGCCTGGCGCGGCACGGACTGCCGGTGACCGCGGCTCAGATCGGCTTCACCGAGGCGGAGTTCACCGATGCGGTGCACTACGCTCCGAACACCCGCCCGGGGCGCTTCACCATCCTTGAGCACCTCGACCTCTCCCCTTCCGCAATCAGGGACGCGTACGCCGACTATGTCCAAGCCCTCAACAGCTGACCCCTCCACCGCGGGCGCCGAGCGGCCCCCGGTGGACCTGAGCCGCCGGCCCTCGATCGAGGAGCTGCGCGCGGTGATCCACCCGGAGGGCATGCTCCAGCGCCGCAGCGCCGAGCACTGGGCCGGGCGCCTGTACATGCGGAAGATCTCGCTGCGGATCACCCGCGTGCTGTCCACGGTGACGGCGATCACGCCCAACGGCCTGACCTACCTGATGATGTTCACCGGCATCCTGGCCGGTGCCGCGCTGGTGGTCCCGGGCATCGTGGGCGCCGTCCTGGGCGCCCTGCTGATCCAGGTCTACCTGCTGCTGGACTGCGTGGACGGCGAGGTGGCCCGCTGGCGCCGGCAGACCTCGCTCACCGGCGTCTACCTGGACCGGGTCGGCCACTACATGTCCGAGGCGGCCCTGCTGACCGGTCTGGGCCTGCGCGCCACCGACCTGCTGCACCGCGAGGGCGGCGGCTCGCACTGGGAGTGGGCGTTCCTCGGCACGCTGGCCGCGCTCGGCGCGATCCTGATCAAGTCCGAGACGGACCTGGTGGACGTGGCCCGGGCCCGCAGCGGTCTGACGGCGGTCGAGGACAGCGCCTCGGTGCCGCGCTCGTCCTCGGTGGCCAGGGCCCGCCGGGCGGCCTCCTTCCTGAAGTTCCACCGCCTGGTCGGCGCGGTCGAGGCCTCGCTGTTCATCCTCGCGGCCGGGGTCGCCGACGCCGTCCACGGGGGGCTGTTCTTCACCCGGGTCGCGGTGGTCGTGCTGGCCGCGATCGCCATGCTGCAGACCGTGCTGCACCTGCTGAGCATCGTCCTGTCCAGCAGGCTGCGATGAGCGGGCCCGGCGAGTCCGTCCTGGAGGGGGCGCATGAGCGAGCAGAACGAGGTGACCGGGTGAACGCCGGGACGGGTGCCCAGGGGTTCCGCCTCGGCGCCGTGATCATCACCATGGGCAACCGCCCCGCGGAGCTGGCCGCCCTGATCGAGTCGGTCCGCGCCCAGGAGGGCCCGGCCGTCGAGCTGGCGGTGGTGGGCCAGGGCGCCAAGCTGCCGCCGCTGCCCGAGGGCGTGCGCAGCGTGGAGCTGCCGGAGAACCTGGGCATCCCGGGCGGGCGCAACGTCGGCATCGAGCTGTTCGGCCGGGACGGGAAGGACGTCGACGCCGTCCTCTTCCTGGACGACGACGGGCACCTGCCGCGCACCGACTCCGCCCGGCTGCTGCGGGAGGCCTTCACGGCCGATCCGGGGCTGGGCATCGTGTCCTTCCGGATCGCCGACCCCGACACCGGCGTCACCCAGCGCCGTCACGTCCCCCGGCTGCGCGCGCGCGACCCGCTGCGCTCCTCCCCGGTGACGACCTTCCTGGGCGGCGCGAGCGCCGTGCGCTGCACGGTGTTCGAGCAGGCCGGGCAGCTGCCCGCGGAGTTCTTCTACGCCCACGAGGAGACCGACCTCGCGTGGCGTGCGGCGGACGCGGGCTGGGGCATCGACTACCGGGCCGACGTGGTGCTGCACCACCCCGCGACGTCGCCCGCCCGGCACGCCGCCTACTTCCACAACATCGCCCGGAACAGGGTCTGGCTCGCGAGGCGGAACCTTCCGGGCCTGTTGGTGCCTCTCTATCTGGGAACCTGGTTCCTGCTCACCCTGGCCCGCCGCCCCTCCTCGGAGGCGCTGAAGGCCTGGTGGGGCGGGTTCCGGGCAGGCTGGCGCGAACCCTGCGGTCCGCGGCGGCCGATGCGATGGCGTACCGTTTGGCGACTGACCAGGCTGGGCCGGCCACCGGTCATCTGATCGAATGATCGATCGCTGCGGTCGGTGGTCACACACCGGCCGGACTTCCCCCGTGATCCCAGTGGATCCCCATCGGCGCAAGGCCGGCGGACCCCCGTCGACCGGCCGCCCCGACCGATCCCGCGTGAAGGACGAATGTGTCGACAGTGAGTGAACCCGTCAGCCTCTCAGCCCCCAGGGGGGCGGACGCGGGCCTGACCCCCAAGCAGCTTGCGGACAAGTACGGCCTGTCGGTCAGCGGCAGACGGCCCGGCCTGATCGCCTACACCAAGCAGCTCTGGGCCCGGCGCCACTTCATCTGGGCCTTCGCCACCGCCCGCCTGGTGGCGCAGTACACCGACGCCAAGCTGGGCCAGCTGTGGCAGGTCGTGACCCCGCTGCTGAACTGCGCGGTCTTCTACCTGGTGTTCGGTGTCATCCTGGCGAGCAAGGACAACTTCCCGCCGGACACCTACATCGCCTGGCTCTGCATCGGCGTCTTCGTCTTCCAGTTCACCCAGAACGCCGTGCAGTCCGGCACCCGGGCGATCTCGGACAACCTCGGGCTGATCCGGGCGCTGCACTTCCCGCGCGCCTCGCTGCCGATCGCCTTCACGGTGATCCAGCTCCAGCAGCTGCTGATCTCGATGGTGGTGCTGGTCGCCACCGTGCTGATCAGCGGCATCGAGCCGGGCCGGACCTGGCTGCTGATCGTCCCGGCGCTGCTGCTGCAGATGATGTTCAACACCGGCATCGCCCTGGTGATGGCCCGGATCGGCGCCAAGACCAGTGACATCTCCCAGCTCATCCCGTTCGTGATGCGGGCCTGGATGTTCCTGTCCGGCGTGATGTTCAGCATCCAGGACAAGATCAGCACCTGGCCGCACTCCATCCAGGTGCTGATGCAGGTGAACCCGGCGTCGGTCTACATGGACCTGCTCCGGCACGCCTTCGCGCCGATCATCTACAACAAGCACCAGCCCCAGCACCAGGACCTCCCGCCGCACCAGTGGGCCTACGGCATCGGCTGGGCGGTCGTGATGTTCGTGATCGGATACGTCTTCTTCTGGAAGGCCGAGGAGGAGTACGGCCGTGGCTGACATCGACCTGAGCAAGACGGCGACCGTCCGCGACACCGACGTCGCCCGCGAGCCCACCGTCGTCGTCGACGACGTGCACATCGTCTACCGGGTGCACGGCGCCGGTTCCGGCAAGGGCAGCGCCACCTCGGCGCTCAGCCGCATCGTCAGCCGCAAGCGCGGCTCGGGCGTGCGCGAGGTGCACGCGGTGCGCGGCATCAGCTTCACCGCCTACAAGGGCGAGGCGGTCGGCCTGATCGGGTCCAACGGGTCCGGCAAGTCGACGATGCTCGCGGCCATCGCCGGCCTGCTGCCGACCGAGAAGGGCGGCATCTACACCAACGGCCAGCCCTCGCTGCTGGGCGTGAACGCGGCGCTGATGAACGAGCTCACGGGTGAGCGCAACGTCATCCTCGGCTGCCTGGCGATGGGCATGCCGCCGGCCGAGGTCCGGCGTCGCTACCAGGACATCGTCGACTTCTCGGGCATCAACGAGAAGGGCGACTTCATCTCGCTGCCGATGCGCACGTACTCCTCCGGCATGGGCGCCCGGCTGCGGTTCTCCATCGCCGCCGCGAAGACCCACGACGTGCTGCTGATCGACGAGGCGCTGGCCACCGGCGACCAGGCGTTCCAGCAGCGCAGCAAGAAGCGGATCGAGGAGCTGCGCCAGTCGGCCGGTACGGTCTTCCTGGTCAGCCACGACAACAGCTCGATCCGCGAGGTCTGCGAGCGGACGATCTGGATCGAGCACGGCGAGCTGGTGATGGACGGCCCGACCGAGGAGGTCGTGGGCCGCTACGAGCGCGGCGAGCGCCCGTAGCACCGAACGGTCCGGGGGGCCGGTTCCGGGGGTTCCCGGGGCCGGCCCCCCGCGTCGTGCCCGCCGCCGGTAACCCGGGTGGCCCGCCGCCGGCGGGGTGAGCGCCCCGTGCGCCGGGCGGGGCGCCCTTCTCCGGCGCGGCCCGTGGTGTCAGGCTGTAGGCGCGGGGGCGGTGTGCCGGACGTGACGCCCCTGCTCGGACGCGTGTCCGAGTCGGGCCGGTGGTGCCGAGCGGTGTAGAACGGGGGAGTGACAGCAGTGTCGGCTTCGGCCCAGCCCAGAGATACGTCGGTGAACCGGTCCGCGGGCCGGACCCTGGACAAGGCGGCCGCGGAGAACTTCCCGGTCGCGCCGTTCTTCCTGCCCGCGGCGTGGCGGGGCGACCTGATGGCCGTCTACGGCTTCGCCCGGCTGGTCGACGACGCCGGCGACGGCGACCTGGCCGGTCCGGCGGCCACCGCGGCCCTGCTCGGGGTCGACGGCGGGCCCGGCACCACCCCTTCGGCCCAGTCCGGCCCGCCGACCGCGCAGGAGACCGCCTTCCGCCTCGCCCTGCTGGACGGGCTGGAGCGCGACCTCGACCGGGTGTTCGAGACGGCCCTCCACCCGGGGACGGCCGACGGGCCCCGCCACCCGCTGATGCGCGGCCTCGTCCCGCTGGTCGACCGGCACGGGCTCACCCCGGAGCCGTTCCGCCGTCTGATCGAGGCCAACCGGGTGGACCAGACCACCACCCGCTACGCGAGCTACGACGACCTGATCGGCTACTGCACGCTGTCCGCCGACCCGGTCGGCCGCCTGGTGCTGGCCATCGCCGGCGTCTCCACCCCCGAGCGGATCGAGCTCTCCGACGCGGTCTGCAGCGCCCTCCAGGTGGTCGAGCACCTGCAGGACGTCGCCGAGGACCTCGCCCGCGGCCGGATCTACCTCCCGACCGAGGACCTCGACCGCTTCGGCGTCACCGAGGCCGACCTCGCCGCCCCCACCGCCTCCGGCCCGGTGCGCGAGCTGATCGCCTTCGAGGTGCACCGGGCCCGCACCCTGCTCGACCGCGGCGCGCCGTTGGTGGGTACGGTTCGGGGGAGGCTTCGACTGCTCCTGGCGGGATTCACCGCCGGCGGTTACGCGGCCCTGGCGGCCGTCGAGGACGCCGGGTACGACGTGCTCGCGCGACAGGCGAAGCCGGACAAGCGCCGCCTCGCAGCGAAGGCGGCGGCCATCTTCGCGAAGGGAAGGTGAACGCCCGCGTGGCGGCATCACCACTGGCGTCGGCCCAGGTCATGGCGGCGTACCGGTACTGCGAGGCAGTCACCGGACTGCAGGCGCGCAACTTCAGCTACGGCATCCGGCTGCTGCCGGAGTCCAAGCGGCTGGCCATGTCGGCCCTGTACGCCCTGGCCCGCCGGGTGGACGACATCGGCGACGGGGAGCTGCCGGCCGACCGCAAGGCGGAGGCGCTGCTGCGCACCCGGGAACTGGTGGACGAGGTCCGCGCCGGGGTGGTGGCCGACGACGACACCGACCCGATCAAGGTCGCCCTGGCCGACGCGGCCCGGCGCTTCCCGATCCCGCTGGGCGGCTTCGACGAGCTGATCGACGGCGTCGAGATGGACCTCAAGGGCGCCGAGTACCAGACGTACGAGGAGCTGAAGGTCTACTGCCGCTGCGTGGCCGGCGCGATCGGCCGGCTCTCCCTCGGCGTCTACGGCTGCGAGGACCCCGAGCGCGGGGCGCAGTACGCGGACACCCTGGGCCTGGCCCTGCAGCTCACCAACATCCTGCGCGACCTGCGCGAGGACGCCCTGAACGGCCGCACCTACCTGCCGAGCGAGGACCTCGCCCGGTACGGCTGCGAGGACGGCTTCGCGCTGCCCAGGCCGGCCGCGGGCGCCGACTTCGCCGGCCTGGTGGCCTTCGAGGCCGCCCGCGCCCAGGCCGCCTTCGAGGAGGGCCTGCGGCTGCTGCCCCTGCTCGACCGCCGCAGCCGGGCCTGCACCGCCGCGATGGCCGGGATCTACCACCGGCTGCTCGGCCGGATCGCCGCCGACCCCGAGTCGGTGCTGCGCGGCCGGGTCTCGCTGCCGGGCTGGGAGAAGGCGTACGTGGCGCTTTCCGGGCTCGCCGGGGGGCGTTCTTGATTCTCGTCCCAGTTCTGTCACGCTGTGTCAGCGGGGAATCACATGCGGGCCGAGCCGTGTCGACCGCGACCTGGCCGGCCGCGGTGACCGCCGCGGTGCGGTCCAGCGACGTCGAGGGGGAGGGCCGATGACCGGGCGAGCCGATGCCGCGCGCCCGGCCGCCGTCGTGGTCGGCGGCGGCCTGGCCGGGATCACCGCCGCGCTGCGGCTGGCCGAGGCCGGTCACCGGGTCACCCTCGCGGAGGGCCGCCCCCGGCTCGGCGGCCTCGCCTTCTCCTTCCAGCGCGGGGAGCTGGCCGTCGACAACGGCCAGCACGTGTACCTGCGCTGCTGCACCGCCTACCGCGGCCTGCTGGACCGGCTCGGCGCGACCCGGTTGGTCCACCTGCAGGAGCGGCTGGACGTCCCGGTGCTCTCCGTCTCCGGGTCCGAATCGGCCCCGGTGCGCACCCTCGGCCGGCTGCGCCGCTCCGGCCTGCCCGTGCCGCTGCACCTGGCCGGCAGCCTCGCCCGATACCCGCACCTCGGGCCGGCCGACCGCGCCCGGGTCGTCCGCGGCGCGCTCGCCCTGCAGGGCCTGGACCTCGCCGACCCCGCGCTGGACCGGATCTCCTTCGGCGAGTGGCTGCGCGGGAACGGGCAGAACACCGCCACCCTCGCCGCGCTCTGGGACCTCGTCGGGGTGGCCACCCTGAACGCCCGCGCCGACCAGGTTTCGCTGGCGCTGGCGGCGATGGTGTTCAAGACCGGCCTGCTCTCCAACCCCGGCGCCTCCGACATCGGCATGGCCGCCGTCCCGCTCGGCGTGATCCACCACGACCGGGCGCTCGCCGAACTGGAACGCGCCGGCGTGAAGGTGCTGCTGCGCACCCGTGTCGCCGGGCTCAAGCCGGCCGCGCCCCAGCACGCCGTCCTCCTGGAGGACGGCGAGCCGCTGGCCGCCGAGACGGTGGTGCTGGCCGGCGCCCAGGACACCGCGGCGGCCCTGCTGCCGCCGAACGCGATCCCCGGCCAGGACCGGCTGGACGGGTTCGGCACCGCGCCGATCCTCAACGTGCACGTGGTCTACGACCGCAAGGTGCTGCGCCGGCCGTTCTTCGCCGCGCTCGGCTCCCCGGTGCAGTGGGTCTTCGACCGCACCACCCACTCCGGCCTGGCCGGCACGGAGCTGGGGCGCAGCCACCCCGGAGCCCAGTACCTGGCGCTCTCGCAGTCCGCCGTCCAGGACGAGATCGACCTGCCGGTGGCCGAACTGCGCCGCCGCTACCTGCCGGAACTGGGCCGGCTGCTCCCGGCCGCCGCGGGCGCCGGGGTGCTGGACTTCTTCGTCACCCGCGAGCGCACCGCCACCTTCGACCCGGCACCCGGGAGCGCGGCGCTGCGCCCGTCGGCGGCGACGGGCGTCCCCGGCGTGCTGCTGGCCGGTGCGTGGACCGCCACCGGGTGGCCCGCGACCATGGAGGGCGCCGTGCGCAGCGGCCACGCCGCCGCCGACGCCGCCCTCGCCGCGGCCGGCGGCCGGATCCCGGCCGACCGGGGCGACGGGAGGTGGCCCCGGTGACGGCGGGCCCCGCCGCCGGAGAGCCCGCCAGAGCCGTTCGCTCCACCGTCGGCGGTACCGGCCGCCCCGGCCGTGGCGACAACGGCGACACTGGGACCAGCCCCACCGACACCGGCCCCACCGACACCACCCGCACCGACAGCGCACAGACCCGGCCGCCCCGTGCGGTCCGGCACCACGAGGGAGAGGGAACGCACGTGGAGTCACGCACCGGCATCGCCGTCGGAGGCACGGCGCACGCCGAACCGGTCTCGGTGCCGGAGCTGCTCGCCCGCAGCCGTACGCTCTGCACCCCGCCGCTGCGGGCCGCCGTCGCCCGTTTGGCCGCACCGATGGACACCGTCGCGGCCTACCACTTCGGCTGGATCGACCGCGACGGCACCGCCGTCAAGGGGGACGGCGGCAAGGCCGTGCGCCCGGCCCTGGCCCTGCTGTCCGCCCAGGCCACCGGAGCCCCGGCCGAGGCCGGCGTGCCGGGGGGCGTGGCCGTTGAACTGGTGCACAACTTCTCGCTGCTCCATGATGATCTGATGGACGGTGACGAGACCCGGCGGCACCGGGCCACCGCGTGGACGGTCTTCGGCCCGTCCCAGGCGATCCTGGTCGGCGACGCCCTGGCGACGCTCGGCACGGAGGTGCTGCTCGACGCCGCGGTGACCGGTGGCGCGAGCCCCGCCGACGCCGCGCGCGCCGTCCGGCTGCTCACCACGGCGACCCGCCGGCTGATCGACGGCCAGGCCATGGACGTCGCCTTCGAACAGCGCGACAGCGTGACCGTCGCCGAGTGCCTGGAGATGGAGGGCGGCAAGACCGCGGCCCTGCTGGCCGCCGCCTCGGCGATCGGCGCCGTCCTCGCCGGCGCCGACGACAAGGTCGCCGACGCCCTCCAGCGCTACGGCCACCACCTGGGCCTGGCCTTCCAGGCGGTGGACGACCTGCTCGGCATCTGGGGCGCCACCGAGGTCACCGGCAAGCCGCACTGGGGGGACCTGCGCCAGCGCAAGAAGTCCCTGCCGGTCGCCGCCGCGCTGGCCGAGGGCGGGGCCGCCTCGCGCCGGCTCGCCGGGCAACTGGCCGATCCGAAGGGCCGCGGCGAGGAGAGCGAGCCCGAGCTCGCCGCCCGGGCTGCCCTGATCGAGGAGGCCGGCGGCCGGGCCTGGACCCAGGAGGAGGCCCGCCGCCAGCACACGACTGCCCTCGCCGCCCTGGACGAGGTGCCCATGTCCGACGAGGTGCGCGAGCACTTCGTCGCACTCGCCGAATTCGTGGTGGTACGAGAGAGGTGACGTTACGTTGACAGCAACCGCGGACGGCCGGCTCGACCCTGAGTACGATCCCGAGCCGGTCGCGGTGGGCGACCGCCCCCCGGCGCTGTCGGGCGCCGGGCGGTGGCGGCCCGAGGACGGCGAGCAATCCGGGCCGGCCGACGGGGCGGGCCCCGTACCGGCCGACGCGCGGGAGGCCCTGGCCCGCGCCACCACCCACCTGCTCTCGCTGCAGAGCTCCGAGGGCTGGTGGAAGGGGGACCTGGAGACCAACGTCACCATGGACGCCGAGGACTTACTGCTCCGGCAGTTCCTCGGGATCCGGACCGAGGACCAGACCAAGGCCACCGCCGAGTGGATCCGTTCCCAGCAGCGGGAGGACGGCACCTGGGCCACCTTCCACGGCGGGCCGCCCGAACTGTCCACCACCGTCGAGGCGTACGTCGCCCTCAAACTGGCCGGCGACGACCCGGGCGCCCCGCACATGCAGGCCGCCGCGCGGTACGTGCGCTCCGCCGGCGGCATCGCGGCCGCCCGGGTCTTCACCCGGATCTGGCTCGCGCTCTTCGGCTGGTGGCCGTGGGAACGGCTGCCCGAGATGCCGCCCGAGATCATCTTCCTGCCCAGGTGGCTGCCGCTGAACATCTACGCCTTCGGCTGCTGGGCCCGCCAGACCATCGTCCCGCTCACCATCGTCTCGGCCCACCGCCCCGTCCGACCGGCGCCCTTCCCGCTGACCGAGCTGCACACCGACCCGGACGACCCCTACCCCCACCGGCCGCTCGCCCCCGCCACCAGCTGGGACGGCCTCTTCGAACGCCTCGACAAGGTCCTGCACGCCTACCACCGGCGGGCCGTGCGCCCGCTGCGCCGGCTCGCCGTCTCCCAGGCCTGCCGCTGGATCATCGAACGGCAGGAGGCCGACGGCTGCTGGGGCGGGATCCAGCCGCCCGCCGTCTACTCGCTGATCGCCCTGCACCTCGAGGGCTATGAGCTGGAACACCCGGTGATGCAGGCCGGACTCTCCTCCTTCGACCGCTTCACCGTGCACACCGAGGACGGCCGGCGCTGGCTGGAGGCCTGCCAGTCCCCGGTCTGGGACACCTGCCTGGCCACCATCGCCCTGGTCGACGCCGGACTGCCGGCCGACCACCCGGCGCTGGTCTCGGCCGTCGACTGGATGCTCCAGGAGGAGATCCGCAAGAACGGCGACTGGTCCGTCCAGCGGCCCTCGCTGGCCCCCGGCGGCTGGGCCTTCGAGTTCGAGAACGACACCTACCCCGACATCGACGACACCGCCGAGGTGGTCCTCGCGCTGCGCCGGGTCGCCCACCCCGACCCGGCCAAGGTCGAGGCCGCGGCGGAGCGCGGCGTGCTGTGGAACCTCGGGATGCAGTCCAAGAACGGCGCCTGGGGCGCCTTCGACGTCGACAACACCAGCACGCTGCCCAACAAGCTGCCGTTCTGCGACTTCGGCGAGGTGGTCGACCCGCCCTCGGCCGACGTCACCGCCCACGTGGTGGAGATGCTCGCCGAGACCGGCCGGGCCCGCGACCCCCGCACCCGGCGCGGCGTCGAGTGGCTGCTGCGCAACCAGGAGGCGGACGGCTCCTGGTTCGGCCGCTGGGGCACCAACTACATCTACGGCACCGGCTCGGTGCTGCCCGCGCTGGCCTCGGCCGGCGTCCCGGACGAGCACCCCGCCGTCCGCCGGGCCGTCCGCTGGCTGGAGGACCGGCAGAACACCGACGGCGGCTGGGGCGAGGACATGCGCTCCTACGAGGACCCGGCCCGCTGGGCCGGGCGCGGCGACTCCACCGCCTCGCAGACCGCGTGGGCGCTGATGGCGCTGCTCGCGGCCGGCGAGGGGCCGGACGGCCGGGCCAACCCGGCGGTGGAGCGCGGCGTGGACTGGCTCGTGCGCACCCAGCTGCCCGAGGGCACCTGGGACGAACCGCAGTTCACCGGCACCGGCTTCCCCTGGGACTTCTCCATCAACTACCACCTCTACCGGCTGGTCTTCCCGGTCACCGCACTCGGCCGCTACCTGCACGGCAACCCGGTGATCGGCCGGGGCGACGGCGGGGCCCCGGCGATCGGGGCGACGCGGTGACCACCGCACCCCTGCTGGTCCTCTGCGCGCTGGGCCCCGAGGTCTGGGCCCTGCGTGGCGGGGACTGGCGCGGAGCGGCGGGCGGGCCACCGGTGCTGGTGCGCACCGGCATGGGCCGGCGCCGCGCCGCGCTCGCCGTGCGCGGGCTGCTCGACTCCGCCCCGGGCGGGTACGGCGCGCTCGTGGTGGCCGGCTTCGGCGCCGCGGTCGGCCCCGGCGTGCTGCCGGGGGACGTCGTGGTCGCCGACGGCGTGCGCGACGCGGAGGGGCACCTGTACCCGGTCGACTCCGGTCCGGAGCTCGCCCGGGCCCTCAAGGAGCAGGGCCTGGCCGTGCACACCGGGGTGCACCACACCGCCGACCACGTGGTCCGCGGCCTGGAACGCCGGGCCCTGCACCTGCAGGGCGCGCTCGCCGTCGACATGGAGGCGGCCGCGGTGCTCGCCGCGCTGCGTGAGCGGCGGCCGGCCCTGCCCGCCGCCGTCCTGCGGGTCGTGGTGGACACCCCCGAGCGCGAGCTGCTGCGGCCCGGCACCCTCCCGGCCGGGGCGCGCGCCTGGCGGACCCTGCGGGCGACCGTCCCCGCCCTCGTCGACTGGTACCGGCAGGAGGCCCGGCCGGCCCCCGCCGAACCGAACCACCCCACATCCTCGACGCTCCCCCAGGAGGCGAGCTAGCCATGGCCATGCCGTTGCGCCAGACCGTGCGGGTCGGCACCTACCTCATGCAGCAGAGGCTGCTCAAACGGCGGGAGAAGTTCCCGCTGATCGTCGAGCTGGAGCCGCTGTTCGCCTGCAACCTCGCCTGCGAGGGCTGCGGCAAGATCCAGCACCCGGCGGGCGTCCTGAAGCAGCGGATGCCGGTCGCCCAGGCCGTCGGCGCGGTCCTCGAGTCGGGCGCGCCGATGGTCTCGATCGCCGGCGGCGAGCCGCTGATGCACCCGCAGATCGACGAGATCGTCCGACAGCTGGTGGAGCGCCGCAAGTACGTCTTCCTCTGCACCAACGCGCTGCTGCTGCGCAAGAAGATCGACAAGTTCCGGCCCTCGCCGTACTTCACCTGGGCCGTGCACATCGACGGCCTGCGCGAGCGGCACGACGAGTCGGTCGCCAAGGAGGGCACCTTCGACGAGGCGGTGGCGGCCATCAAGGAGGCCAAGCGGCGCGGCTTCCGGGTCACCACCAACAGCACCTTCTTCAACACCGACACCCCGCAGACCATCATCGAGGTGCTGGACTTCCTCAACGACGAGCTCAAGGTCGACGAGATGATGATCTCCCCGGCCTACGCCTACGAGAAGGCCCCCGACCAGGAGCACTTCCTCGGCGTCGACCAGACCAGGGACCTCTTCCGCAAGGCCTTCGCCGGCGGCAACCGGCGCCGCTGGCGGCTCAACCACAGCCCGCTCTTCCTCGACTTCCTGGAGGGCAAGGCCGACTTCGAGTGCACTCCCTGGGGCATCCCCAACTACTCGTTGTTCGGCTGGCAGCGGCCCTGCTACCTGATGGCCGACGGCTACGTGCCCACCTACCGCGAACTCGTCGAGAAGACCGACTGGACCAAGTACGGCCGCGGCAAGGACCCGCGCTGCGCCAACTGCATGGCGCACTGCGGCTACGAGCCGACCGCCGTCCTCGCCACCATGGGCTCGCTCAAGGAGTCGCTGCGCGCCATCACCGAGACCGTCGGCGCCGACCGAGGCCGCTGAACGGGCGGTCCGCGCACCCCGCGGACCGCCACCCGGCCCGGGCCCGCCGCCCGGGCCGGCCCCGCCCCCGCCGGGCGGCGGCACCACCGCACCACTCCGAGTCGTGAGGTGTACCCATGTCACTGCTCTCCAGCGTCACGTCCCCGGCCGAGCTGCGGAAGCTTCCGGCGGCCGAACTCCCGCTGCTCGCCGACGAGATCCGCGCCTTCCTGATCGACGCCGTCACCCGCACCGGCGGACACCTCGGACCCAACCTCGGCGTGGTGGAGCTGACCATCGCCCTGCACCGGGTCTTCGACTCCCCCTACGACCGGATCGTCTTCGACACCGGCCACCAGAGCTACGTCCACAAGCTGCTCACCGGCCGCCAGGACTTCTCCCGGCTGCGGATGAAGGGCGGCCTGTCCGGTTACCCCTCGCGCCGCGAGTCCGAACACGACCTGGTCGAGAACTCGCACGCCTCCACCGCCCTGTCCTACGCCGACGGCCTCGCCAAGGCCGCCCGACTGCTCGGCCAGCACGACCGGCACACCGTCGCGGTGATCGGCGACGGCGCGCTCACCGGCGGGCTCGCCTGGGAGGCGCTCAACAACATCGCCGAGGCCAGGGACCGGCCGCTGGTCATCGTCGTCAACGACAACGAACGCTCCTACGCCCGCACCATCGGCGGCCTCGCCAACCACCTGGCCACCCTGCGCACCACCCAGGGCTACGAGCGCTTCCTCGCCCTCGGCAAGGGGGCGCTGCAGCGCACCCCGCTGGTCGGGCAGCCGATCTTCGACGCCCTGCACGGCGCCAAGAAGGGCTTCAAGGACGCCTTCGCCCCGCAGGGCATGTTCGAGGACCTCGGGCTGAAGTACCTCGGCCCGATCGACGGCCACGACGTCGGCGCCGTCGAACAGGCGCTGCGCCAGGCGCGCGGCTTCGGCGGGCCCGTCATCGTGCACTGCCTGACCGTCAAGGGGCGCGGCTACCGGCCCGCCGAACAGGACGAGGCCGACCGCTTCCACGCCGTCAACCCGATCGACCCCTACACCTGCCTGCCGATCAACCCCAGCAGCGGCGTCTCCTGGACCTCGGTCTTCGGCGACGAGCTGGTCGCGCTCGGCGCCGAGCGGCCGGACCTCGTCGCGATCACCGCCGCGATGCTCCAGCCGGTCGGCCTCGCCCGCTTCGCCAAGGCCCACCCGGAGCGTACCTTCGACGTCGGCATCGCCGAGCAGCACGCCGTCACCAGCGCCGCCGGCCTGGCCACCGGCGGCCTGCACCCGGTGGTCGCGGTCTACGCGACCTTCCTCAACCGGGCCTTCGACCAGGTCCTGATGGACGTCGCCCTGCACCGGCTCGGCGTGACCTTCGTCCTGGACCGGGCCGGGGTCACCGGCAGCGACGGCGCCTCCCACAACGGCATGTGGGACATGTCCGTCCTGCAGGTCGTCCCCGGACTGCGGCTCGCCGCCCCGCGCGACGCCGACCAGCTGCGCGCCCAGCTGCGCGAGGCCGTCGACGTGGCCGACGCCCCCACGGTCATCCGCTTCCCCAAGGGGAACATCGGCCCCGGCGTCCCCGCGGTCGAGCGGATCGGCGGCGTCGACGTCCTGCTGCGCACCGGGCCGGCACCGGAGATCCTGCTCGTCGCCGTCGGCACCACGGCCGCCGCCTGCCTGGACGCCGCCCGGCTGCTGCTCGCCGAGGGGTTCACCGCGACCGTGGTCGACCCGCGCTGGGTCAAGCCGGTCGACCCGGCACTGGCGCGGCTCGCCGCCGCCCATCGGCTGGTCGTCACCGTCGAGGACAACGGACGCACCGGCGGCGTCGGGGCCGCCACCGCCCAGGCGCTGCGCGACGCCGACGTGGACGTGCCGGTGCGGGTGCTCGGCCTGCCGCAGGAGTTCCTCGGCCACGCCGCCCGCGGGGAGATCCTGGAGGAGGCCGGCCTGACCGGCACCGGGGTCGCCGCCCAGACCGCCGTCTTCGCGAAGACCCTGCTGCCGAACCGAGGAGCGAACCAGCGCCATGCCGGCTGAACCCGACCGCCCCGCCTTCGACCTCGCCGCCCTGATCGCCGAACGCGGCGCCGAGCGCTACGAGCTGCACGGCCGCTACCTCAACCCGCAGCTGCCGCGGATGCTGCACACCATCGGCTTCGACAAGTACTACGAGCGCGCCGAGGGCCCGTACTTCTACGACGCCGAGGGCAACGAGTACCTCGACATGCTGGCCGGCTTCGGCATCTTCGCGCTCGGCCGCCACCACCCGGTGGTGCGCTCGGCGGTGCAGCAGGTGATGGACCTCGACCTGCCCGACCTGGTCCGGTTCGACTGCTCGCCGCTGCCCGGACTGCTCGCCGAGCGGCTCCTCTCGCACGCGCCCGGACTGGACCGGGTGTTCTTCGGGAACAGCGGCACCGAGGCGGTGGAGACCGCGCTCAAGTTCGCCCGGTACGCCACCGGCCGGCGCCGGATCCTCTACGCCGACCACGCCTTCCACGGTCTGACCGCCGGTTCGCTCTCGGTCAACGGCGAGAGCGGGTTCCGCAAGGGCTTCGACCCGCTGCTGCCGGACACCGCCATCCCGCTCGGCGACCTCGGCGCACTGGCCAAGGAGCTGAAGCGCGGGGACGTCGCGGCGCTGATCGTCGAACCGATCCAGGGCAAGGGCGTCCAGGCTCAGCCGCCCGGCTGGCTGGGCGCCGCGCAGGCCCTGCTGCACGAGCACAAGGCGCTGCTGATCTGCGACGAGGTGCAGACCGGCATCGGCCGCACCGGCGCGTTCTTCGCCTACCAGCACGAGGAGGGCGTGCTGCCCGACCTGGTCTGCGCGGCCAAGGCGCTGTCCGGCGGGTACGTGCCGGTGGGCGCGACGCTCGGCAAGGGCTGGATCTTCGAGAAGGTGTACTCCTCGATGGACCGGGTGCTGGTGCACTCGGCCAGCTTCGGCGCCAACGCCCAGGCGATGGCGGCCGGACTGGCGACCCTGGAGGTGATGCGCGAGGAGAAGGTGGTGGAGAACGCCCGCCAGGTCGGCGACCGCTTCCGGGAGCGGCTGGCCGAGCTGGTCGACCGGTACGAGCTGCTCGCCGAGGTCCGCGGCCGCGGGCTGATGATCGGCATCGAGTTCGGCCGGCCCAGGTCGCTCAAGCTGCGCACCGGATGGACCGCCCTGCAGGCCGCGCGCAAGGGGTTGTTCGCCCAGATGGTGGTCGTCCCGCTGCTCCAGCGCCACCGGATCCTCACCCAGGTGTCCGGCGACCACCTGGAGGTGATCAAGCTGATCCCGCCGCTGATCATCACCGACCGGGACGTGGACCGGTTCGTGGCCGCGTTCACCGACGTCATGGACGACGCGCACCGGGGGACCGGTCTGATGTGGGACTTCGGGCGGACCCTGGTCAAGCAGGCGGTCGGCAACCGCTGAGCAGGACGCCTGGACCGGCGGGCGAGGTGCGCGGAACGGGACACCGGGATCGGCGGGCGAGGTGCGCGGAACGGGACACCGGGATCGGCGGGCGAGGTGCGCGGAGTGGGAAGTCGGGCGGGCCGACTTCCCACTCCGTGGGAGACACCGCGTCAGAGCTCGGTCCGGCGTCGCCGGATGACCACCACGAGATCGACGGCGGCGAACAGGGTGAGCAGCCCGCAGGCGATGGCGAAGCCGGTGAGCGTCCCCCGGCTGGGGGCGCCGTAGGCGGGGGAGGCCGCCGCCCAGACCGCGAAGCCCACCGTGGCCAGCGCGAACAGCGGAGTGAAGGTGAGCGAGAGCAGGTAGCGGAGCTTGAGGTCGCTGCGGGCGGTGGACGGTTCGGTGCCGCTGCGCCAGCGCCGCCGGGGCGTGGTGATGGTGGTGCGCATGCCCTTTCACCTCCGGACCGCGTGGGTGCGGGCTACGATTCCAGCGTACGTCCGAGGGGGGAACGGGGAGGCGTGATGACGGGGTCGGACACGGCGGGCACGGACGCCGAGGGCTACGCGGGCCTGCGGATCGAGCGGGCCAGGGAACTGGCCCGGCGGCATGGCTGGGCGTCGGTCCGGGTGCTCGAACCCGGGGCGATGACGACCATGGACCACCGCGAGGGGCGGCTCAACCTCGCGGTGCGCGACGGTCTGGTCGAGCGCAGCTGGGAAGGCTGACCGCCGGGTGGGGCCGGCCGCCCCGGCGCCGGGCGAGCCGTCGTTCGGCGGCGGTCACCAGGGGTTCCGCCAGGGGCAGCGAGAGCAGCACCAGTAGTCCGGCGGCCCAGCCGGCCAGGACGTCGGTGACCCAGTGGGTGCCGAGGTAGACCGTGGTCAGGCCGATCGAGCAGGCGGTGGCCGCGGCGAGCACGGCGCCGGTGCGCCGCCAGCGGACCGCGAGGTAGGCGAGCACGCCCCAGGTGACGACGGCGTTCGCGGTGTGACCGGACGGGAAGATGGTGCCGCCGGAGAACAGCTCGGGCGAGCCGACGTACTGGGCGTAGTGCGGGCCCAGCCGGCCGGTGACGATCTTGACCGCGCCGACCGTGACGTTCAGCAGGAGCAGGGCGACGGCCATCACCAGCAGCGGGCGCAGCCGCCCCAGCCGGTGGGCGCGCCAGGCGAGCCAGGCGAAGGCGGCGACGGCGGAGGGGCCGCGCTGGCCGGCGACCACCCAGGTGTCGAGCAGCGGTTCCAGGCTGGGCCAGTGCGCGTAGGGGCGGAACAGGCGCACGTCCCAGTCGAGGTCGACCAGGGCGGTGTTGAGCAGGACACCGGCCAGGACCAGCAGGTAGGCGCCGCAGGTGGCGGCCAGGAGGGCGGCCTGCCGGCGGCCCATCGGCGGCCAGCCGGGCTCGTCGCGGTCCGTCCGGCGGCGCAGGTCCGGGTGGGCGGTGAGCTGCTCCGGCCCCTGGTCCGGACGGGGCGCGGGGGTACTCGGGGCTTGCACGGGGGTGACCTTACCCAGCCGGCCGAGCCCATTCCGGGGGTTATTGTCATTTACCCGAGAAATCGACAATCGGAGGTCCGTGATCGCACCCGGGGAGTGATTTCAATGATTCTCATATCGAATGTCCGTGTGGTGTTCGAATGATTCAGCAAAAGCCCCGGTAAAGAAAAGCGGAGCGGGAGGCCGGCCGGTCCGGCTTCCCACTCCGTGGTAACCCTGTGTAGGTTCAGTGCTCAGTCGAGGGGGCCGCCGGCGACGTAGACGACCTGGCCGGAGACGAAGCCGGCGCCCTCGCTCGCCAGGAACGAGATGGTGTGGGCCACGTCCTCAGGCAGACCGACCCGCTGGACCGGGATCTGCGAGGCCGCGGCCCGCTTGAAGTCCTCGAAGTCCATGCCGACCCGGGCCGCGGTGGCCGCGGTCATGTCAGTGGCGATGAAGCCGGGGGCGACGGCGTTGGCGGTGATGCCGAACTTCCCGAGCTCGATGGCCAAAGTCTTGGTGAAGCCCTGAAGCCCCGCCTTGGCGGCCGAGTAGTTCGCCTGGCCGCGGTTGCCCTGTGCGGAAGAGGAGGACAGGTTGACGATCCGGCCGAAGCCGGCGTCCACCATGTGCTTCTGCACCGCGCGGGTCATCAGGAAGGCGCCGCGGAGGTGGACGTTCATGACCGTGTCCCAGTCGGACTCGGACATCTTGAAGAGCAGGTTGTCGCGGAGTACGCCCGCGTTGTTGACCAGGACGACCGGGGCGCCGAGCTCGGCGACCACGCGGTCGACGGCGGCCTGCACCTGCGCGGCGTCCGAGACGTCGGCGCCGACGGCCAGGGCCCGGCCGCCGGCCGCGGTGATCCGGTCGACGGTGTCCTTGCCGGCGGCCTCGTCCAGGTCGAGGACGGCCACGGCGTAGCCGTCGGCGGCCAGGCGCTCGGCGGTGGCGGCGCCCAGGCCGCGCGCGGCGCCGGTGACGACGGCGACCCGGGTGGCGGTGCTCTGCTCGGTCATGCTCGCTCTCGTCTCTCTCGGGAAGGCCTCCGCGGGGAGCGCCCCGGGAGGGTGGCCACACCCTACCGGTGAGTAGGGAGGGCGGCCAGGGCCGGAGAGCCGCAGGTGACGGTCGGTAAGGACCGACCGGTCGGCTTTCTACTGAGAACGGGTTACCGAGAGGGCGTGGCGGGCGCGTAAATATGCCAATGTTGCCGAACCTGCGTCTACTATCCGCCCCTGCCTGCCAGCAAGGGCCCGCCGTTTGTATAGTGTCCGCCAGCAGCCACCGGCTGCACGGCTGGAGCGCCCTCCCTCATAGCTGGACGCCCACTCGCCGTTACTGCCCCACCCGGGTGTCCCACACACACCGGGTGTGACATCGGGACGGATACATGGTGCTGGGGGAGATCCCGACGACCCGCGTGTCCGCGCGACTGCAGCAGTCGCCCGGGCACCTGATTCGCGTTGCACAGCAGGTTCACACCCGGCTGTGGTCGGAGCATGTCGGAGCCGATCTCACGGCTCCGCAGTTCGCGGTCCTGCTGGTCCTGGCCCTCGAGCCGGGCGCCGACCAGCGCACGGTCGGCGAGCGGGCCTCGTTGGACAAGGCCACGATGGCCGAGATGGTCGCGCGGCTGGTCCGCCGCGGCCTGGTGCTGAGGAGGCGAGACCCGGCCGACGGCCGGCGCAAGCTGCTGGCCCTCTCGCAGGGCGGCGCCCAGGCGGTGCGCGAGGCCACCGGTGGTGTGGTCCGCGTGCAGCGCACCCTGTTCGAGCCGCTGACGGCGGAGGAGCAGGTCGAGATCGTGCGGGTGATGGCCAAGATAGCCAGGCTGGAGCCCGCCGCGGTCGCCGTCTTCTCGGACGCGCGGCCGATACTGGACGCCCAGCGGGCGATCGGCTACCTGATCAGGGTGAGCCAGCAGGTGCACACCAAGCTCTGGTCGGAGCACGTCGGAGCGGAGCTGACGGCGCCGCAGTACGCGGTGCTGGACGCGCTGGAGCTGGAGCCGGGCGCCGACCAGCGCACGGTCGGCGAGCTGGCCTCGCTCGACAAGGCCACGATGGCCGAGATGGTGAGCCGACTGGTGCGCCGCGGCCTGGTGCAGCGTCGGCGCGACCCCTCGGACGGCCGCCGCAACCTGCTGTCGCTCTCGCCGGCCGGTCAGGACCTGCTGCACCGTTCGGCGGCCGGCGTCGGCGAGGTGCAGCGACTGCTGCTGGCCCCGCTGGACGAGGGCGAGCACGCGCCGGCCCTGGCGCTCATCGCCAAGGCGGCCAGGCTCTAGCCGTCCTTCTTCGAGCTCCAGCCAAAACGATTCGCCAACGTACTGAGCGGCTCACGTACCGCGGAACGCGGTCGCCGAAGAGCGCGGTCGCCGGAGAACGGTGACCGGGCAGGACGGTGACCGGGGAACGCGGTGACCGCGGAGCACGGGGAAACGAGGACCCGGATCGCCGGGTGCCGAGTGACCCGCGACCGCACGGCCGATCGCAGGACCACCTGCACGACCGATCGCACGACGGACCGCACGACCGGCCTGCCGAGGGGACCCAGGCGGCCGGATCCGGCGGACCGTGACACGACGAGGACCGCCCGCCCCTGCCGGGGAGGGCGGTCTTTCGACGTGGCGGGCCCGTCGTAGTGGTCGGACGGCGGGTGCCGTCAGTTCCAGTCGAACTCCTGCGGGTCCGGACCGATCCGCTTGCCGGTGGCGACGGCGGCGATCGCGGCGAGGTCGGCGGCGTCCAGCTCGAAGCCGGCCACGTCCAGGTTCTCCCGGATCCGGGAGGGGGTGACCGACTTCGGGATCGCGATCACGCCGCTCTGCAGGTGCCAGCGGAGCACCACCTGGGCGACCGTGCGGCCGTGCTTCCCGGCGATCTCCACCAGCGCCGGCTCGGCGAGCAGCTCCTTGCCCTGGCCCAGCGGGCTCCAGGCCTCGGTGGCGATGCCGTGCTTCGCGTGGAACTCCCGCAGCTCGGTCTGCGGGAAGTACGGGTGCAGCTCGACCTGGTTGAGCACCGGCACGACCGGGCTCTCGTCCAGCAGGCGGGTGAGCTGCTCGGTGCCGAAGTTGGAGACGCCGACCGACCGGACCCGGCCGTCCGCCTTCAGCTGCTCGAGGGCCTTCCATACGTTGGCGTAGCTGCCGTGCATCGGCCGCGGCCAGTGGATCAGGTAGAGGTCGAGGTAGTCGAGGCCGAGCTTGGCCAGCGAGGCGTCGAACTCGCGCAGGACGGCGTCGCGGCCCTGCTCGCCGGACCAGTCCCGGGTGCCCGAGTTCCAGAGCTTGGTGGTGATGTAGAGGTCCTCGCGGGCGACGCCGCCGGCCAGCGCCTCGGCGATCGCCTTGCCGGTGCCGTCCTCGTTCTCGTAGATGGCGGCGGTGTCGATGGAGCGGTAGCCCGCCTCGATCGCACTGCGGACGGCGGCGGTGGCCTCGCCGTCCGGGACCTGCCACACGCCGAAGCCGAGCTGCGGGATCTGGGCGCCGTCGTTCAGGGTGACGCTGGGGATGTTGCTCACGGGAAGGGGTGCCCTCCTGGTCGTCCGTGTGTTTCCAGAAGGGGGCAACTGGCGTTCGGACGGGATTGTTCCCGCCAATCGGGCGAATCCTGCGCCGGCCCGCGGCCGCCGGGGCCCGGAACCGCGGGCCGACGGGCGGAAAACCTGTTGCGCGGATCACATCGCGGTTGGCACGCTCGCTGACATGGCCTCCTGAGATCCGGGCCCTTCGTGCCCCCACCCCCGTCCGTCCGCTCCGCCGGTTCGACCGGTCGGTACGCGTGACCCGTGCTCCCCGCCCGCGGCGCCCGCTCCGGGCGCGGTGACGTCGCCGTCCCCGGCGCCTCCCGGCGGGCCGGTCCGGCTCCCGGTGCTGTGCGTCCCGCGCCCGGTCCGTCGGCCGCGCCCGTCCGCCCGTATCCGTCCGCACCCGCCCTCGCAGGGCGCATCGCCCTGCCCGCGTGCCCTCCCCGCACCTCGCTCGCACCCTCCCGCATCGGAGCGTCATGCTGCTCACCCCCCTGCCGCTGGCCGACCCCGGCAGTCCCGACCTCTCCTCACCCCTGGCCTTCCTGCGCTGGCTCCAGCGCGGCCAGCGGCGCGGGCAGGTGCTCTCCACCTGCTGGGCGCTGCTGGAGATGGGCGGCCAGGCCGCGCTGCCGGTGCCGCTCGGGTGGGGCGTGCAGGCCGCCGTCGACGCCGACGCCGCCGGGATCTGGCGGGCCGGCGCGCTCGCCGTGCTGCTCTCCGTCGTCTCCGTGCTCGGCACCGTGCTGCTGCACCGCCAGGCGGTCTGGAACTGGATCCACGCCGCCTGCCAGGTGCGGCAGCTGGTGGCCCGGCAGGCCTCGCACCTCGGGGCCGGGCTGTCCCGCCGGATCGCCACCGGCGAGGTCGTCGCGGTCGGCAGCGGGGACGTCGAGCGGATCGGCTGGTACGTCGAGCTCGTCGCCCGGGTGCGGGCCGCGGTGATCGTCTGGCTGGCCGTCAGCACGGCCGTGCTGGTCGCCGAACCGGTGCTCGGCCTCGGGGTGCTGCTCGGGGTCCCGGTGCTCGCGGCCGCCGTCTGGCCGCTGATCGGCCCCTTCGAGCGGCGGTACGAGCAGCAGCGCACGCTGGGCGGCAAGGCCACCGAGCTGGCCGCCGACACGGTGGCGGGGCTGCGGGTGCTGCGCGGCATCGGCGGCGAGGAACTGTTCCTCGAACGGTACCGGGCGGCCTCCCAGAAGGTCCGGGCCGCGGCCGTCCGCTCGGCCCGGCTGTGGTCGTTGATGCAGGCGCAGCAGGTGCTGCTCCCCGGCCTGTTCGTGGTCGGGGTCACCTGGTACGGCGCCCGGCAGGCGGCCGCCGGCGAACTCGCCGTCGGCACCCTGATCGCGGTGTACGGGGCCACCGCCTTCCTGGCCGCGCCGCTGCGCATCCTGGGCGAGGCCGCGCACGCCTGGAGCGTCGCCCGGGTCTCCGCCGGGAGGGCCGTCCGGGTGCTCTCGCTCAGCCGCACCACCGGCACGGCCGAGGCGGCGTTGGACCGGCCCGGGGACTGCGACCTGTTCGACCCGGAGACCGGTCTGAGCGCGCGGGCCGGTGAGCTGACCGCCGTCGTCTGCGGGGACCCGGACTTCGCCGGGGCGCTCGCAGAACGGCTCGGCGGGCACGTCCCGGTGGCCGAGGGCGAGCCGCAGCCGCCCTCCGTCCGGCTCGGCGGGACGGACCTGGACGCGGTGCCGCTGGCCGAGGCCAGGGCCGCGGTGCTGGTCCACGACAAGGAGCCGGTGCTGCTCTCCGGCACACTGGCCGGGCTGTTCGACATCCCGTCGTCCGGCCGGGTCCCGGTGGCCGAGGCGCTCGCGGCCACCCGCTCGGACGACGTGCTGGACGCCCTGGTGGACGGCTCGCCGGACTGCGCGGGGGACCCGCTGCGGGCCCGGATCACCGAGCGCGGGCGCTCGCTGTCGGGAGGCCAGCGCCAGCGGCTGGCGCTGGCCCGCGCCCTGCTGGCCGACCCGCCGGTCCTCGTCCTGGACGAGCCCACCAGCGCGGTGGACGCCCACACCGAGTCCAGGATCGCCAGCGGACTGCGGGAGACCCGGGCGGGCCGCACCACCGTGGTGTTCGCGACCAGCCCGCTGCTGCTCGACCAGGCGGACCGGGTGGTGCTGGTCCGGGACGGCCGGGCCGTCGCGGCCGGGCGGCACCGCGAACTGATGCGCACCGAGCCGGCCTACCGCGCCGTGGTCACCCGCGACGAGGAACCGGTGCGGGCCCCGGCCGGGGCCGCCGGGGCGGGGCGGGCCGCGGAGACCGTGCGGGCGGCGGAGGGCACCCGGGGCGGGGAGGGCGGCCGGCCCGCGACGGGCGGCCGGGTCGCGACGGCGGAGCTGGAGGAGCCGGTATGAGCCGCCCGGGCGCCGGGCCGTCCGGCTCTTCGGGGCGGCCCGCCCGTGCCCGCCGTCCTGCCTGCCCTGCCCGTTCCGCCCGTCCCGCCGGCGGGGACCGTGGTCACCGGGCCGACCGTGTCGAGCCGTCCGTTCGATCGGACCAACCGTTGAGGAGCACGTCATGAAGCCCCCCGTCCAGCAGGAGCAGGGGCCGGCCACCACGCTGCCGGTCGGCTCCCCGGCCGCCGTCCGCGAGTACCTGCGGCTGCTCGCCCGGCGCCACCGCCGCGGCTTCTCCGCGGTGGTCGGCCTGCACTCGGTGGCCACCCTGGCCGGGCTGGTCGGGCCGTGGGTGCTCGGCGCCCTGGTCGAGTCGCTGGCCACCGACACCGCCGGGGCCGCCGTCGCCACCGCGGTCGCCTGGTACCTGCTGGCGCTGGTGGTGCAGTCCGCCTTCACCGGCTGGTCCCGGCTGCGCGGCGCGGTCCTCGGCGAGCGGGTGCTGGCCGACCTGCGCGAGGACTTCCTGGTCCGTTCCGTCGCGCTGCCCACCGGCGTGCTGGAGCGGGCCGGCACGGGTGACCTGGTCTCCCGCGGCACCACCGACGTCGACCGGCTGGACAAGTCGGTGCGCGAGGCCGTGCCCGAGCTCGCCGTCGCCGTCGTCTCGCTGCTCCTGGTGCTCGGGGCCCTGCTGGTCACCTCCCCGCTGCTGGCCCTCACCTCCCTGGTCGGGCTGCCGCTGCTGCTGGCCAGCTCCCGCTGGTACTTCCGGCGCGCACCGCAGTCCTACCGCAACGAGTCGGCCGGGTACGCCGCGGTGAACACCGTGCTGGCCGAGACGGTGGACGCCGGGCGGACGGTGGAGGCGCTGCGCCTGGGGGAGCAGCGGATCGCCCTGACGGACCGCAAGCTGCGCGAGTGGCTGGCCTGGGAGCGCTACACGCTGTGGCTGCGGACGCTCTGGTTCCCGACCATCGACGCGGTGTACGCCTCGGCGGTGCTGGCGACCCTGGTGCTCGGCGGCCTGTTCACCCTCCAGGGCTGGATCACCGTCGGCCAGTTGACCACCGGGGTGCTCTACGCGCAGATGCTGACCGGCCCGGTCGACCTGATCCTGCGCTGGTACGACGAGCTGCAGATCGGGCAGGCCTCGCTGGCCCGGCTGGTCGGCGTCCGCGAAGTGCAGCCGCACGAGGGCGACGAGTCGGCCCGTCCGGACGGGCGCCGGGTGGAGGCCCGGGACGTCCGCTTCGGTTACCGCGAGGGCGCCGACGTCCTGCACGGCATCAGCCTGGACGTGGCCCCCGGCAGCCGGGTCGCGCTGGTCGGGCCGTCCGGCGCCGGCAAGTCCACCCTCGGGCGGCTGCTGGCCGGGATCTACGCCCCCGGGCGCGGCAGTGTGACGCTGGGCGGGGCCGCGCTGTCGCGGATGCCCGCCGAGCGGGTCCGGGCGGAGGTCGCCCTGGTGAACCAGGAGCACCACGTCTTCGTCGGCACCCTGCGGGACAACCTGCAGTTGGCCGCGCCGCGGGCGAGGGACACCGAGCTGCGGGCCGCGCTGGACGCGGTGGACGCCGGCGCCTGGGTGGACGCGCTGCCCGAGGGCCTGGACACCGAGGTCGGCTCCGGAGGCACCGCGCTGACCCCGCCGCAGGCGCAGCAGCTGGCCCTGGCCCGGCTGGTGCTGGCCGATCCGCACACCCTGGTGCTGGACGAGGCCACCTCGCTGCTGGACCCGCGGGCCGCCCGGCACCTGGAGCGCTCGCTCGCCCGGGTGCTGGAGGGCCGCACGGTGATCGCCATCGCGCACCGGCTGCACACCGCGCACGACGCGGACGTGATCGCGGTGGTCGAGGGCGGCCGGATCAGCGAGTACGGCAGCCATCCGGAGCTGGTGGCGGCCGGCGGCCCGTACGCGGCGCTGTGGCGCTCCTGGCGGGACGAACGGTAGCGGCGGCGCGGTAAACCCGTACGGGGCGGGATTGCCCCGTACGGGTTACTCGCCGACCCGCAAGGGCGCGTAACCGGGCAAATCGGCACCGGCGCCCGCAGACTGCTCCGGTGACCAAGATTTCGGACGGATCGTCCTCCAAGCGCAGCGAGATCGGTGGGGTCCCCACCCGCTACATCGGGATCGGCGTCATCGTCGTCCTCGCGGTGTGGTTCCTGTTCGCCAACCTCGACCGGGTGCAGATCCAGTTCTGGGTCTTCACCGTCACCGCACCGCTGTGGATCGCGCTCCTGGCCACCCTGGTCGCCGGTGCGGCGCTGGGCTGGCTGCTGAAGGGGCGTCGCGACCGGTGATCACCGGACCCGGTCCGGACCCGGCGGGACCCGCGGGCTTCGCACCGCTGATCGAGGTGCGCGGCGTCAACAAGCACTTCGGGGACCTGCACGTGCTGCAGGACATCGAGCTGACCGTCGGCCGCGGCGAGGTCGTGGTGGTCATCGGGCCGTCCGGCTCCGGCAAGTCCACGCTCTGCCGGGCGATCAACCGCCTGGAGCCGATCGAGGCGGGCACCATCCTGATCGACGGCGAGCCGCTGCCCGAGGAGGGCAAGGGCCTCGCCCGGCTGCGGGCCGAGGTCGGCATGGTGTTCCAGTCCTTCAACCTGTTCGCGCACAAGACGGTGCTGCAGAACGTCTCGCTCGCCCAGGTCAAGGTGCGCGGGCGGTCCAGGACGGAGGCGGACACGAGGTCCCGCGCGCTGTTGGAGCGGGTCGGACTGGAGGCGCAGGCCGCCAAGTACCCGGCCCAGCTGTCCGGCGGCCAGCAGCAGCGGGTGGCGATCGCCCGGGCCCTGGCGATGGACCCGAAGGCGCTGCTCTTCGACGAGCCGACCTCCGCGCTCGACCCCGAGATGATCAACGAGGTGCTGGACGTCATGCGCCAGCTCGCCCACGAGGGCATGACGATGGTCGTGGTCACCCACGAGATGGGCTTCGCCCGGGCCTCCGCCAACCGGGTGGTCTTCATGGCCGACGGGCGGATCGTCGAGGACCGCACCCCGGAGGACTTCTTCGGCGCTCCGGAGAGCGAGCGCGCCCGGGACTTCCTGTCCAAGATCCTCAAGCACTGAGGCGGCGCCGTGACGAGGAAGACCAGGCTCGCCGCCGCCCTCCTGACCGCCCTCCTGACCGCCGCCGCGGCCGGCTGCGGCAAGCCCGGGACCCCGCCGCCCAAGGGCCCGCAGGCCAGTGCGCTGCCCGGCTACCCCGTGCAGGACGCCGCCGCCGTCACCGGTTCGCCGACGCTGGACGCCGCCCGCGCCCGCGGCCACCTGGTGGTCGGCGCCAAGGAGGACCAGCCGTACCTGGGCTCGAAGAACCCGGCCACCGGCGAGTACTCCGGCTTCGACATCGAGATCGCCAAGATGGTCGGCGCCGACCTCGGCTTCGCGCCGGACCGGATCCAGTTCCGGACCATCGCCTCCGCCAACCGCGAGACCGCGCTGCAGAACGGGCAGGTCGACTACTACGTCGGCACCTACACCATCAACGACAACCGGAAGAAGCTGGTCGGCTTCGCCGGGCCCTACTACCTGGCCGGGCAGTCGCTGCTGGTGCGCCGGAACGACGACAGGATCCACGGCCCGGAGGACCTGAACGGCCGGAAGGTCTGCTCGGCGGCCGGCTCGACGCCGTACCAGCGGATCCAGTCGCAGTACCCGCAGGCGCGGCTGATCGGCTACGACACCTACTCGGCCTGCGTGGACAACCTGATCACCGGCCAGGTCGACGCCGTCACCACCGACGACACGATCCTGATGGGCTACGCCGCCAAGGTGCCGGACGAGCTCAAGGTCGTCGGCCAGCCGTTCTCCCGGGAGCCGTACGGGATCGGCACGCCGAAGGGCGACACCGCGCTGCGGTACGCGCTCGACGACGCGCTGGCCCGCCACGAGCAGAACGGCGACTGGCGGAAGGCCTACGACGCCACCCTGGGCCTGTCCGGGGTGCCGGCGCCGACCCCGCCGCCGATCGACCGGTACTGAGAGGGCCGCGCCGTGAAAACGCTGATCGACAACTGGTCGACCTACTGGGAGGGCTTCCTCGGCACGCTGCAGCTCTTCCTCGTGAGCGCCGCGGTGTCGCTGGTGCTGGGCGTGCTGATCGCGGGCTTCCGGGTCTCGCCGGTCAGGCCGCTGCGGGTGTTCGGGGCGGTGTGGGTGACGCTGCTGCGCAACACGCCGCTCACCCTGCTCTTCTTCATCGTGGTGCTGGGTCTGCCGCGCTTCGACATCACGCTGCCGTTCTTCACCTTCGCGGTGGCCGCGCTCGGCTGCTACACCTCGGCCTTCGTCTGCGAGGCGATGCGCGCGGGCATCAACACGGTGCCGACCGGGCAGGGGGAGGCGGCGCGCAGCCTGGGGATGGGCTTCGGGCAGACCATGGGCCTGGTGGTGCTCCCGCAGGCGTACCGGTCGGTGGTCGCCCCGATCGGCAGTGTGATGATCGCGCTCGCGAAGAACACGGCGATCGCCGGTTCGTTCAGCGTCACCGAGCTGCTCGGCACCTACCGGACCATCAACGAGCTCGGCTACGGCATCGTCTGGACCTTCGTCTGGATCGCCGTCGGCTACCTGATCATCACGCTGGCCGTCAGCCTCGTCTTCAACCTGCTGGAACGACGGGTGGCGGTGTCGCGATGACGGTCGAATCCTCCGCGCTGTACGACGTTCCCGGCCCCAGGGCGCTCGCCCGGCACCGGCTGTACGGGGGGATCGCGCTGCTGCTGATCGCGGCGCTGATCGGCTGGATCGTCTACATGCTCTTCCACACGCAGCAGTTCACGTACGAGAAGTGGACGGCCTTCCAGTACCGGGGTGTCCAGGAGCTGCTGCTGCGCGGCCTCGGCAACACCCTCAAGGCCTTCGGCTGGACGGTGCTCCTGGCACTGCCCTTCGGCGCGCTGTTCGCCGCCGGCCGGCTGTCCGACCACCGGCCGGTGCGCTGGGTCTGCACGCTGGTGGTGGAGTTCTTCCGGGCCATGCCGCTGCTGGTGATGATCTTCTTCGTCTTCGTGGCGCTCAAGGCCCCGCCGCTGTGGGCGCTGGTGACCGGGCTGGTGCTGTACAACGGCTCGGTGCTGGCCGAGGTGCTCCGGGCCGGGGTGCTCGCCGTGCCAAGGGGGCAGCGGGAGGCGGCCTTCGCGCTCGGCATGCGCAAGACCCAGGTGATGGCCTACGTGCTGGTGCCCCAGGCCAACCGGGCGATGCTGCCGGCCATCATCAGCCAGCTGGTGGTCGCGCTCAAGGACACCTCGCTGGGCTTCCTGATCACCTACGAGGAGTTCCTGCACGCCGGCAAGCTGATCGCCACCAACCTCGACTACGACCTGCCGTTCATCCCGGTGGTGATGGTGATCGCACCGGTCTACATCGGCATGTGCCTGCTGCTCTCCTGGTTCGCCCGCTGGGTCGAGCGCCGCAGCCGGCGCAGCCCGAGCGCCCGGGGCGGCGCACCGGTGGCCAAGGCCGAGGTGGCGATGGGTCTGCCGCCCTCCGTGCAGCAGTGAGGGCCCTGGTTCTCCGCGGAACCATAGGTGCGGGTGGGGATCGGCCGGGCGTCTCCAATTTCCTCTTATGATTGCGGAGGCTGGACGACGACCCGACGGAGGGCCCATGGAGCCGGTGTTCGACTCACGGCACATCAGGACGTTCCACGAGGTCGTCAGAGCGGGCTCCTACTCGGCCGCCGCGCGCGAGCTCGGCTACACCCAGCCCGCCATCACCCAGCAGATGAAGGCGCTCGAACGCACCGTCGGCGTCCCGCTGTTCACCCGGGCCGGGCGCGGCCTGCGGCTCACCGAGGCCGGTGAGGCGCTGTCCCGGCACTCCGAACTGATCCTCGGCAGCCTCTCCGCCGCCCAGCAGCAGCTCGCCGCCCTCGCCCGGCTGCGCGCCGGCCGGGTGCGGGTCTGCGCCTTCCCCAGCGCGAACGCCACCCTGATACCGGAGGCGATGGCCCGGCTGCTCGCCGAGCACCCCGGAGTCCGGGTCGAACTGCTGGAGGCCGAGCCGCCGGAGTCCGTCCAGCGCCTGCTGCGCGGGGAGTGCGACATCGCCCTGGCCTTCCGCTACCCGGGCGCCGCGACCGAGGTGCCGGACGGGGTCGACGAGATCCCGCTGATGGAGGACCTGCTCACCGTGCTGCTGCCGGTCGGGCACCCGCTCGGCCGCCGGCACGCCGTCCGGCTCTCCGACCTCGACGGCGAGCGCTGGATCGCCGGGTGCCCGCGCTGCCGGGCCAACCTGCTGCACGTCTGCGCGGAGGAGGGCTTCGCACCGGACATCGTCTTCTCGACGGACGACAACCTGGCGGTGCAGAGCCTGGTCGCCGCGGGCGTCGGCATCGCGCTGATGCCGGCGCTGGTGCTCTCCTTCATGTGCCACCGCAAGGTCACCGGGCGGGCCGTCGAGCCGCACCTGCGGCGGCAGGTGAGCGCGTACGTGCTGCGCGAGCACCGGCGGATCCCGGCCACCGGGCTGGTGCTCGACCACCTGCGGCAGGCGGCGGCGAGCCGGGTGGGGTGCTGAGGGCGACCGATTCCATAAGCTATAGTTGGGGGAGAGCTTAAGAACCCTCGTTGGACGTGATAGGTGGGTTCGGTCGAACCTGCTGCCATGACACCCTCAGCCACGGTCGGCAGCGACCACCTCACCGAGCGGATGACCGCCCTGATCGGCGAGATCCGTGCCGTCGTCGACCGCGGCCTGCCTCCGGAGCTCACCGCCTACCTGGTCGGTGAACGCCTCGCCCCGCACCTGCACGCCGACCCCCACGGGCCCGACGCGCTGCTGACCCCGGAGCAGACCGAGGGCGACCCCGAGCGCTACCGCCAGCACGTCCTGCACGCCGAGGAGGACGGCAGCTTCTCCGTCGTCGCCCTGGTCTGGCTGCCCGGCCAGCAGACCCCGATCCACGACCACGTCTCCTGGTGCGTGGCCGGCGTCCACCGCGGCCAGGAGAGCGAGACCCGCTACCGGCTGGTCTCCGACGGCCGCACCGCCCGGCTCGTCGAGACCGAGCACGTCGCCGGCCCGGCCGGCACCGTCGCCGCCTTCGCCCCGCCCGGCGACATCCACCTGGTCCGCAACGCCTGTAGCACCACCGCCATCTCCATCCACGTGTACGGCGCGGACGTCTCGCGGCTCGGCACCAGCATCCGGCGCGTCTACCGGCTGCCCGCCGACGAGCAGCAGTGAGGCCGGCGTGGCGCTGACCATCAGGGAGCGGGCCACCCGCACCCGCTCGCTCCCCCCGCTCGGCGGCGACGCCCCCGGGCTGCTGCTCGCCGCCGCCGGAGTGGCCGCCGCGCTGGCCGTCCACGCGGCCGTGCCCGCGGTGCCCAAGCTCACCGCCGCCGTCGTGCTCGGCATGGCCGCCGCACACCTGCCCGGGCTGCGCCCGGTGGTGCGCGGGGTGGCCCGGCCCGGACTGTCCACGGCCGGGAAGCGGCTGATGCGGCTCGGCATCGTGCTGCTCGGACTCAAGCTCAGCCTCGACGACGTGCTCGGCCTCGGCTGGGCCACCGTCGCGATGGTGCTCGCGGTGGTCGCGGCCACCTTCGCCGGCACGATGTGGCTGGGCCGCCGCCTCGGACTGCCCGGCGACCAGCCGTTGCTCGTCGCCACCGGGTACTCGATCTGCGGGGCCTCGGCGATCGGCGCGGTCAGCCAGGCGGCCGGCAGCGAGGAGGAGGACGTCGCCGCCTCGGTGGCCCTGGTCACCCTGTGCGGGACGCTGGCGATCGCCGTGCTGCCGCTGCTCCAGCAGCCGCTCGGGCTCGGGGAGCTGGAGTTCGGGCGGTGGGTCGGCGCGAGCGTCCACGACGTCGGGCAGGTCGTCGCGACCGCCCAGACCGGCGGGGCGGGCGCCCTGCGGGAGGCCGTCCTGGTCAAGCTGATGCGCGTGGTGCTGCTGGCGCCGCTCGTGGCCGGGGTGGCCGTCGCGGTGCGGCGCCGGTCCCGCTGGGGCTCGCCGGCGGCCGGGCGGGACGGGCAGGACGAACCGTCCGGGCGGGACGAGGCGGGCATCGGTGGACATACCGGTAACAAAACGGCCATGGGTGCGAAGCGCCCGCCGATCGTCCCGCTGTTCGTGGCCGGCTTCCTCGCGATGATCGTCCTGCGGACCACCGGGGTACTGCCGGAGCACGCCCTCACCCTGGCCGGGGACGCCCAGGAGCTGCTGCTGGCCGCCGCGTTGTTCGGTCTCGGCAGCGCCGTGCACCTGCCGACGATGGCCCGCACCGGCGGCCGGATCGCCCTGCTCGGGCTCGGCTCCTGGGTGGTCGTCGCCGGCGTCTCGTACGCGGGGGTGCTGATCACGACCTGACGGGTGGGGCGGCGGACTCGGCTATTGTCGGGCGGGTACTCGTCCGCCGGGACGCTCCTGCACCCGAGTCCGCTGAGGAAGACGTATGTCCACCGCACTGCCCGAACGGGACGCTCGCGAGGCCGTCAGCACCGTCGACCGGCGGGAGGGCCCGTTCGGAGAGGTGGTGCTGCGCCGCCGCGGACGGCACTTCGAGATCATCGCCAACGGGTGCTTCCTGATGGACACCGCCGACGGCCGCTCCGAGCGGCTGCTGATCCAGGCGGCGCTGGACGAACTGGACCGCACCGCCGACGGCGCCACCGCCGGGCGGCCGTCCGTCCTGATCGGCGGCCTCGGGGTCGGCTTCTCGCTGGCCCACGCGGCGGCCGAACCGCGCTGGGGGCGGATCGCCGTCGTCGAGCGCGAGAACGCCGTCATCGACTGGCACCGGAGCGGGCCCCTCGGCGCCTTCTCCGCCGGCGCGCTGCAGGACGAGCGGGTCCGGGTGCTCCACGCCGACCTGCTGGAGTACCTGGCCGCGGCCGACGGCGAGCGCTACGACGCGCTCTGCCTGGACATCGACAACGGCCCGGACTGGACCGTCACCGACTCCAACGCCGGACTGTACGGCGCGGACGGCCTCGCGGTGCTCTGGCACCGGCTGCAGCCGGGCGGGGTCCTGGCGGTGTGGAGCGCGCAGCCCTCCGCGGCGTTCGAGGAGGCGCTGCGCGCGGCCGGCTTCTCCGGCGTCGCGACCCTGGAGATCCCGGTCAGCCGGGGCGTGCCGGACGTCGTCCACCTGGCGCGGCGCGCGGGCTGACCGCGCGCCGCGCCGCGGCGGGCGCTATTTGAGGCCGTTGTCCACCGCGGCCATCAGCTCCCCGCCGGCGGTGTCGCCGTCGAAGGACCACACCATGGCGCCGGCCAGCCCCTGCGCCTTGATCCAGGCGGTCTTGCGGGCGATCTCGGTCGGGTCGTCGTAGGTGTAGAGCACGGTGCCGTTGTAGATGTAGGCGAAGCCGGCCACCGGATCCCGGTAGAGGGTGTAACCGCCGCTCGTGGCCATGTCCTTGAGCTTGTGGTAGTCCTCGAAGCCGTTCTCGTAGCTGCCCGGTGCGGGGCCGGTCGCGCTCTGGAACAGGCCGTTGGTGCTGCCGCGCGGCACGCCCGTCCAGCCGCGGCCGTAGAACGGGATGCCCAGTGTCAGCTTGCTCTTCGGGGCGCCCCCGTTGACGTAGGCGTTGATGGCGATCTCGGAGCTGAAGCGGCGGTCCGGGGTGCTCGGGTCGCCGGCCGCGACCTTCAGCGCGGACTGCTGATTGGTCGTCATCTCCCAGGCGCCGTGGTAGTCGTAGCCCTGGATGGTGGCGAAGTCGAACGCGCCGAACAGGCCCGGGACGTCGATGCCGGCGGAGATCTTCGCCGGGTCGGCGGGGAGGAAGGCGCTCAGCGTGTAGTGCTTGCCGGTGGTCGCGCCCAGCGCGTCCAGCTGGCGGCGGAACTCCTGGGCCAGCAGCGTGTAGTCGGCCTTGTCCTCGGGCCGGAAGATGTTGCCGGTGTGCCCGTCGGAGTTCGGCCACTCCCAGTCGAGGTCGATGCCGTCGAAGATGCCGGCCGCGCTGCCCGGACCGCCGCGGCCGTCGATCACCGGCAGGTTGCCCTTGAGGTACATGTCGATGCAGGAGCTGACCAGCGCCTTGCGGGAGGCGTCGGAACTCGCCGCGTCCGAGAACCACTTGCTGTAGGACCAGCCGCCCAGCGAGATCTGGATCTTCAGGTTCGGGTACTTCGCCTTGAGCTGCTTGAGCTGGTTGAAGTTGCCGGCCAGCTTCTGGTCCCAGGTGTCGGTCGTCCCGGCCACCGAGTTGCCCGCGTCCCAGCCCTTGCCGAAGTCGGCCCAGGCGTCACCGGCGCCGTCGCCCGCGTTCGGGTCGGAGTCGTTGCCGGCCGCCTTGTTGGTGATGAAGCACTGCTTGGTGGTCGGGTGGATGTTGGCGAAGGCGTAGTTCAGCGTGGTGAGCCGGCCCGCCGAGCCGGAGGTGTCCAACTGCTTCACGCTGTAGCCGCGGGCGTAGATGCTCCACTGGCTGAAGTAGCCGATCTTCAGCGCGCCGCCCGGGGTGCCGCCGCCCGGCTTGGTCGCGGCGGTGACCGGGCCGGAGGCGGGTGAGACGTTGCCGGCCGCGTCGCGGGCCTTCACCGTGAAGGTGTACGAGGTGTTCGGCGCCAGGTTGCCCACCGTCGCGCTGGTGCCGGTGACGGTCACGGCGAGGGCGGTGCCGGCGTAGACGTCGTACGCCACCACGCCCACGTTGTCGGTGCTCGCCGCCCAGCTCAGCGAGATGCTGCTGGAGTCGGAGCCGGTGACGGTCGGGGTGCCGGGGGTGGTCGGCGGCTGGTTGTCCGGTGTGGTCGGCTGGGTCGTGACGCTGACCGGGCCGGCGGCCGCCGAACGGTTGCCGGCGGCGTCGAAGGCCTGCACGGTGAACTGGTAAGCGGTGTTGGCGGTCAGGCCGTTGACGGTGACGGCGGTGGTGGACCCGTCGGTGGTGGCCACCCTGGCGCCGTTCTGGAAGACGTCGTAGCCGGTGACGCCCACGTCGTCGGTGCTGGCCGCCCAGGCCAGCCCGACCGAGGTCTGCGTCACGGAGGTCGAGCGGAGGCCGCCCGGAGTGCTCGGCGGGGTCTGGTCGTTTCCGCCGCCGTCGCACGGCTTGCCGTTCAACTTGCAGTTCAGCAGGGGCTGGTAGCTGCCCGAGTAGGCGATGTTGAAGCCCAGGCCGTAGGTGCCGCCGGGCTGGATCGGGCTCGCCCAGCCGGGGTTCTTCACCGTCACGTGCGAGGCCGCGGTGGTGTACGTCGCGTTCCAGAGCGAGGCCACGGTGTTGTTCGCGGGCAGGTCGAACTCCAGCGTCCAGCCGTTCAGCGGGGCGCTGGTGCCGTTGGTGATCGTGTACGAGCCCTCGTAGCCGCTGCCCCAGTCGCTGCCCTTGGTGAGGGTGGCGGTGGCCGAGCCGGCGGCGCTCGCGGACGCCTGGGGGAGGGCGACGGCGAGCATCGGGACGAGCAGGGTTCCGGCCGCGAGCAGCGGCAGTCTGATCCGACGTCTGCGCATGGAGTGGCTCCTGTCCCGGGGCGGCCGGAGGGGCCCGGATGCCCCGATACCTGTGGGGAGGTGGCAGGTGCGTGCGGGAGCCCGGCCTGGGGGCGGCCGGGACGGAGCCTCGGGCCGTCGGGGTGCGCGGAGGGTCCTGTGCTCCCGAGGGTAGGGAGCCGGTCGCCAACTCGCAATAGGTCTGTACCAGTTGGGTGGGGTGGGTGGGTGCTAGCCTCGGACGGGCTGGTGCACTAGTGCGGTGTGCGGTGTGCGGTGTGCGGCGTCAGGTGTCGGATGTGCGGTGCGGCGTGGAGCCGGGCCGGGTGGTAGGGCGGAGGAGTGGTGGGCGTGGTGGAGGGCGGGACGCCGTCGGAGCGGATCGCGGCGGAACTGCGGCGGCGGATCGCCTGCGGGGAGCTGGCGCCCGGGGCGCGGGTGCCCTCGACCCGGCGGATCACCCGGGAGTGGGGCGTGGCGATGGCCACCGCGACCAGGGTGCTCACCCGGTTGCGGGAGGAGGGCCTGGTCCGGGCCGTTCCCGGGGTGGGGACGGTGGTGGTCGGGCCGGGTGGTGCTTCGTCCACGTCGCGGGCGGCAGGGCGGCAGTCCGAGGGGGCCGAGGGGGCCGAGGGGGTCGAGGGGGAGGCCGGGCGGGGCGCCGCCGGCAGCGGTGCGGGCGTCGGGGTGCGGCGGGCCCGGGGTGGTGGCGAGCGGGACCTCACCCGGGCGCGGATCGTCGCGGCGGCCGTCCGGGTGGCCGACGCGGAGGGCCTCGCGGCGCTGTCGATGCGCCGGGTCGCGACGGAACTCGGCGCCGCGACGATGTCGCTCTACCGTCATGTGCCCCGCAAGGACGACCTGTTGCGGCTGATGATGGACGAGGCCTTCCGCGAGCAGCCGCTGCCGGACCGGCTGCCCGGAGGCTGGCGGGAGGGGTTGGAGGAGGTCGCGCGGCTGCAGTGGAGCATCTACCGGCGCCACCCCTGGCTGGCCTCGACGATGTCGTTCACCCGGCCGGTGCTGGCGCCCGACGCGGCCGTGCACACCGAGCGGTCGCTGGCCGCCCTGGCGGGGCTCGGACTGAGTGTCGAGGAGGCGGCCCAGGCTTCCGTCGCGCTGGCGGCCTTCGTCTGTGGGCTCGCCGTCCACTTCGAGCGGGAGGCGCAGGCCGAGCAGGACAGCGGGATGTCGGCGGACGAGTGGATGGACCGGCTGGAGGGGGAGGACCACGATCAGCTGTTGGCGGACCCGGAGCGCTTCCCGATGTTCGACGAGCTCACCCGGGGGCCGGAGGTCGACCTGGGGCTGGATGCGCTCTTCGAGTTCGGGATGGCGCGGATGCTCGACGGGATCGGCGTGGTGATCGAGCGCCGGGCCGGGGCGGCGAACGGCTGAGGGGCGGCAGGTGGCCGTCGACAGCCGGCTGCGAACAGATGACAGCCGACAGATGACAGCGAACAGATAACAGATTTCGAAATCTGTTATCTGTTCGCTGTCATCTGTTATCTGTTCGCCGCTCCCCGGATGCTCGGGCTCAGCCGAAGGGGCTGGTCTCCGGGGTGCTCGCCGAGGGGTCGGCTGCCGGGGTGTCGTTCAGCAGGGAGGCGACGGCTTCGGGGGAGAAGGGGTCGAAGTCCGGCGGCGGGATCATCACCGGGGTCCCCTTGCGGGGCGCCTCCGCCGCCGGGGCCGCAGGGGCCGCCGGGGCGGGCACGGTCGGTGGCGCGGAGGGCGGCGGCGGGACGGCCGGGCCCTGCGGCGCGAGCGTCGTCCCGAACGGGTCCGAGCGTTCCGCCGTCACGGTGCCGAACGGGTCGGTGGCCGGGGCGGCCGCGACCGGGGCGGGGGTGTCGTTCAGCAGGGAGGCGACGGCTTCGGGTGAGAAGGGGTCGAAGTCCGGCGGCGGGATCATGACCGGCGTGCCCTTCCGCGGAGCCCGCTCCTGCGGTTCGGCGTCGGCCACCGGTGCGTCCGCGACCGGCGCGAAGGGGTCGAAGTCCGCGGGCGGGACCAGCACCGGCGTGCCGCGCCCGCCCACCGGCGCCTGCTCGGGTTCCGTCACGACGGGGTCGGCGGCGGCAGCCGCAACCGCAGCGGCGGCGTCGGGGGCGGCCGCGGGGGTGCCGGCGGAGGTCCGGGCCGGTTCCCCGTCCCAGCCGAACTGCACGCTCTTCAGCAGCTCCGCGAACGCCTCCGTGTACAGCTCCCAGTCCTCCGGCTGCGCGGTGGACAGCTGGACGCACAGCACGGTGCCGCCGTCCGGCAGCGGGACGAAGGCCTCCACCGCCGAGGTGACCACCCAGCGCCGCTGCCCGTCGCCGGCCAGCGGCCCGGGCACCGGCGCGGTCCGCCCCTCGACCAGGACGGCGGCCGGTCCGGCCGGCAGCAGGACGGTCCACACCTCGGCGTGCCGACGGACGGTGGCCAGTTCGGTGGCGAGCGCGGTGATCGGCTGAGGGTGCCGGGCGAGCGAGACGACGAGGGCGGCCTCGGAGGCGCGGTCTTCGACCTCCAGGGCGCAGACGCCCGCGTAGACGGCGCCCGCGTCGTGGACGAGGTCGGCGAGGGTGGCCGCGATGACCGCGAAGTCGCGGCGCGGCTGCGCGCCGCCACCGCTGAACAGCTCCTCGGCGACCTCGGCCAGGTGCGCCGTCAGCTCCTCGGCCGCCGCGACGGTGGCCGGGTCGTCGCCGGCCGCCGCACCCGTCGGCGCGGGCACCGTACGGGCCGAGATCCCGGCGGGGCCGCCCGGGGAGGTCAGGGGGTGAAAGCCGGGCGGGACCACCAGGCGCACCTCGGCGCCGGCGCCGGTGGCCAGTTCGACCGGTTGGCGGGTCTGCTGCCCGGCCGCGAGCGCGGCCAGGGCCGGGGCGAACGGCGGCCGCAGCTTGGGGTCGGCGAACTCGCCGGTGACGGGCAGTTGGAAGAGCGCGGCCGAGGTGGTGCCGCGGTCGGCGATCGCTCCGCGCACGGCGCCGCCGCCGTAGCGGTGGTGCAGCGCGGTGGTCACCCGCTCGGCGACCCGGGCGCCCGTGCCGGGGCGGCCGGTGCCCGCGGTGATCACCGTGCCGAGCCCGTCCAGGGCCGCGTGCACCGGGCCGTTGGGGGCCAGCGGGAGCCCGAACAGTGCCTCGGCGGCGGGGTGTTCGGCCGGGCGCAGGGCGCTCAGGGAGCCCGCCGGGTGGCGGGTGGTGTGCTCGTCGAAGAGGGCGTCGGTGAGTGTGCCGAGGGTCGCGCAGACCTGCTCCGCCGCCGCGAAGGGGTTGGCCTCCGCGCTGAACTGGACGTCCTGGGTCAACTGGTGAGCCCCCCGCTCTGCTCCGTCTGCGGTCGCTGGTTAGGGTCGGTCCTGGCCCGCCCGCAGTGGCGTGCCGCCGGATCCCCGCCCATTCCTATCAGAGCCCGCTGTCGGTGCCGAACCCGCGGATCACCCGACGGGGCCCGCGGCGGATCCCTCCGTGGCCTGCGGTGACGTTTCGCCCGCCGGGGCGGCGGCGAGGGCGGTGACCGCCTCGGTCATCCCGGGGACGGTGAACAGCGCGGCGAGCTCGCGCACCAGGCGCCCGGTCGGGCCGTCGGGCCGCTCGGTGGCCAGGAACCCGGCGAGTTCGGCGGCGAGCGCCGGCTCCCGCGCGGCGGTGAGGACGAGGGCGGCGACGAACTCCTGGACCAGGTGAAGCTGCAGCTCCTCCAGCGGCACCGAGCGGTCGGCCAGCCACTCGAGCGAGGTGATCTCGGCATTGGCGATCCAGGCCCGGACGGTCAGCCGCAGCCCTGGGCTGGGGGCGGCGATGGCGAGGTGGGAGAGGATCTGGTCGTGGGCCGCCCGCCGGACCTCGTCGATCACCGCCGAGGTGTCCGGGCTGGCCGCGACCGAGCCGCCGCGCAGCAGTGCGGCGAAGCCCGGGCCGTGGCTCTGCACGAAGTCCAGGTAGCGGCCCATCACCCGGTGCAGCCGCTCGGACAGCGGCCCGTCGGAGGGCTCCTCGAAGCGCGCCGAGAGCTCCCGCCCGGCCCGCCGCAGCGACTCCTCGTACAGGGCCTGCTTGCCGGGGAAGTAGTGGTAGACCAGCGGCCGGGAGGCGCCCGCGGCGGCGGCGATGTCGTCGATGGACACGTCCTCCGGCGGGCGCCGGCTGAACAGTTCCAGGGCGACGGCGATCAGCTGCTCGCGCCGCTCGTCCACGCTCAGCCGCCGGCGGGGCCGCTCGCCCGCCGCGGTCCGGTCCGGGTTCCGGTCCGCGGTCCGGCCGGGGGAGCGGTCCGGGGCGGGGGTCCGTTCGGCGCGGGCGGTCGTGGGAGACGGCGTGCGGGAGGCCATGCGGCCACCCTATCCGTCGGGCCGGTCGGGGCCCATGGCGCCGGGGGCGGGGGTGGGCCGGCACGGTGGCGGGCGCCTCCCGGGCGTGGCGACCGCGACCGTGCCCGCCTCCCCCCTCGGGCCCTAGCCGCGGAGCTCCAGGTAGCGGCGGTAGGCCTCGCGGCCGTCGGGGACGAAGTCGTCGCGGGTGAGGCGGTCGGCGAGTTCGGCGGGGGTGAGCCAGCCGTACCAGGCGACCTCGGACTCCTGCGGCGAGACCGGGCCGTCCCACTCGGCCTCGTAGGTGTCGCACCACCAGGAGAGGTCGTCCTCCCGGAACAGGAACCTGAACAGCGGGCGCGGCTCGATCCCGTGCACGCCGAGCTCCTCCTCGGCCTCGCGGACGGCGGCGTCGGCGTACGTCTCGCCGGAGCCGACCACGCCGCCCACGAACATGTCGTAGGCGCCCGGGGCGAACAGCTTGGTGTCGGTGCGGCGGTGGACGAAGATCCGCCCGGCCCGGTCGCGGACCAGGACGAAGACGGACCGGTGGGTGAGCCCCAGCCGGTACACCTCCCCGCGCACCGCGGTCCCGATCACCCGGTCGTGCTCGTCGACGACGTCCAGCAGTTCTTCGGCAGGGTCTTCGGCAGGGTTGGTCATGACGGACAGGTTAGGGTTTCGGGGCCCGTCTCGAACGCTCCTGCGGCAGGTCGAACGCGGGTGGCAGGCGGAGCAACCGGACAGTCTGAGGATGGCGCGCGGTGGAGATCTGGGGCGAGACGGCCGAGGGGTTCGAGCCCGTACGGGAGGCCTTCGCGCGGAACTTCCACGCGTACGGCGAACTGGGGGCGGCCTTCGCGTTGTACGTGCGCGGCCGCAAGGTGGTCGACCTGTGGGGCGGTGACGCCCGGCCGGAGGTCGGCGGGCGGCCCGCTCCCGCGGTGCCCTGGACGGCGGACACCGCGCAGGTGCTGCGCTCGGTCACCAAGGGCCTGACCGCGACCACCGCGCTGCTGCTGGCCGAGCGCGGCCTGCTCGACCTGGACGCTCCGGTGTCCTCGTACTGGCCCGAGTTCGCGGCGGCCGGCAAGGGCGGGGTGCCGGTGCGCTGGCTGCTGTCGCACCAGGCGGGGGTGCCGGCGCTGGACGTGCCGCTGCGGCTGGAGGACGTGCTCACCTGGGAGCGGGCGGCCGCCGCCGTCGCCGCTCAGGCACCGGCCTGGGAGCCCGGCACCGCGCACGGCTACCACCCGTACACCTTCGGCTGGCTGGTCGGGGAGGTGGTGCGGCAGGTGAGCGGGCGGACGGTCGGCCGGTACTTCGCCGACGAGGTGGCCCGGCCGCTCGGGCTGGACCTGTGGATCGGGCTGCCGGCCGGGGCCGCGCCCCGGGTCGGCCGGCTGGTCGACCTGCCCGCCCCGGAGGAGGCCAGGACGGGGCCGAGCGGGCTGCGGCTGCGGCCCAAGCAGTCGGTCCGGGACGCCTACCAGGACCCGGCCTCGCTGACCGCGCGGTCCTTCGCCTCGGTGCTCCCCGGGGTGGACCTCAACGACCCGGCGGTGCAGGCCGCCGAGATCCCGGGGGCCGGCGGCATCGGCACGGCCCGTTCGCTGGCCCGCTTCTACGCGGCGCTGATCGGCGCCGCGGACCGCCCGGACGGCTCCGGCGCGCTGCTGCCGCCGCTGCTCGGCCCCGAGGTGCTGACCCGTGCCGTCGGGCCGGCGGTGAGCGGGCCGGACCGGGTGCTGATCGTCAACTCCACCTTCGGCCTGGGGTTCTGGCGGCACGGCCCGACGGCGCCGATGGCCTCCCCGGCGAGCTTCGGCCACCCGGGCCGGGGCGGTTCGCTGGGCTTCGCCGATCCGGAGCTCGGGCTGGGCTTCGGCTACGTGACCAACGGCATGCAGCCCGGTGTCACGGGGGACATCCGCTCGCGCAACCTGATCCGCGCGGTGCGGGGCTGCCTGGGGCTGCCGGTCTGACACCCGGACCGGACGGGCTCCGGGCCGCGGGCCGCTCAGGGCCGGGGCCCGGGCCGGCGGGGCGGGTGGCCAGGGGCCGGTGGGGCAGCGGCAGGGCCGGGGCCCGGGCCGTGCCCGGGCCGGCGGGTGGGCGGACGGCTCAGGCCTGGCCGGTCTCGAAGCGGCTGATCCGGCCGTCGGCGACGGTGAAGCGCCAGGCGGTGCGCATCTCGCCCCAGGTCTCGTTGGTGAAGGCGGCGACCAGCGCGTGCCCGCCGTCCGACTCGGACTGGACGTCCATCCGGCCGCGGACGGTGAAGATCTCCTTGTCGATCCACTGGTCGAGATCACGGTCCGAGCCGTCGTCGGACATGGTCGCGTCCGGGGTGAGCGTGGCCAGGAAGGCGGCCCGGTCCCCGGCGTTGACCGCGGTGACGAAGGCGCGCACGATCGGGTCGGAGAGCTTGGCGGGGGCGATGGTCATGGGGGGCTCCTGGGCTCCTGGAAGTCGGGTGCGGGACTCCTGTCTAAGGCGTTCGCCGGGCGCGTCCGGGCATGTCGGCGGCGCGTCACGAAAATCGAGGATTCATGTGCTTAGATCCCGAAAAGGGTGATTTGCCGGGCGGTGCGCTTCCTGACCGGGGGAGTCCGGGCCGCGGGTCGCCCGATCGAGGGGGTTGCACGGCGTCGGCGTCCGGACGGGCGCCCGGCGCGGGCCACGGGGAGTGGCGCGACGGAGCGGGAGGCCGGGAGCGGCCTCCCGCTCCGCCGATCCCGGGGGAGCAGGAGGAGCGGGGAGCGCGCGCTGCGCCCTAGAAGAGGCCGACCGCGTCGGGGGAGTAGCTGACCAGCAGGTTCTTGGTCTGCTGGTAGTGCTCCAGCAGCGCCTTGTGGTTCTCCCGGCCGATGCCGGAGTTCTTGTAGCCGCCGAAGGCCGCGTGTGCGGGGTAGGCGTGGTAGCAGTTCGTCCACACGCGGCCCGCCTGGATGGCGCGCCCGGCGCGGTGGGCGGTGTTGAGGTTTCGGGTCCAGACGCCGGCGCCGAGCCCGTACTGGGTGTCGTTGGCGAGGCCGATCGCCTCGGCGAAGTCCTCGAAGCGGGTGACCGAGACGACCGGCCCGAAGATCTCCTCCTGGAAGACCCGCATGCTGTTGACGCCCTCGAAGACCGTCGGGGTCACGTAGTACCCGCCGGCCAGGGCCCCGCCGAGGTCGGCCCGCTCGCCGCCGGCCAGCACCTTCGCGCCCTCGGCCTGGCCGATCTCGAAGTAGGAGAGGATCTTCTTCAGCTGCTCGGCGCTGGCCTGCGCGCCGACCTGGGTCCCGGTGTCCAGCGGGTCGCCCTGGCGCATCGCGCGCACCCGCTCCAGGCCGTCGGCGAGCAGCCGGTCGTAGACCGAGGACTGGATCAGCGCGCGGCTGGGGCAGGTGCACACCTCGCCCTGGTTGAGGGCGAACATCGCGAAGCCCTCGACGGCCTTGTCGTAGAAGGCGTCGGAGGCGTCGGCGACGTCCCCGAAGAACAGGTTGGGGCTCTTGCCGCCGAGCTCCAGCGAGACCGGTATCAGGTTGTCGCTGGCGTAGCGCGCGATCAGCCGGCCGGTGGTGGTCTCCCCGGTGAAGGCGATCTTGCGGACGCGGCTGCTGGAGGCCAGCGGGGCGCCGGCCTCCTCGCCGAACCCGGTGACGATGTTGAGCACGCCGGGCGGCAGCAGGTCGGCGGTGAGCTCGGCCCACAGCAGCACCGACGCCGGGGTCTGCTCGGCGGGCTTGAGCACCACGGCGTTGCCGGCCGCGAGCGCGGGCGCGAGCTTCCAGACCGCCATCAGGATCGGGAAGTTCCACGGGATGATCTGGCCGACCACGCCGAGCGGCTCGTGGAAGTGGTACGCGACGGTGTCCTCGTCGAGCTGGGAGAGGCCGCCCTCCTGGGCGCGCAGCGCGCCGGCGAAGTAGCGCAGGTGGTCGACCGCGAGGGGGAGGTCGGCGGCCAGCGTCTCGCGCACCGGCTTGCCGTTCTCCCAGCTCTCCGCGACGGCCAGTTGCTCCAGGTTGGCCTCCATCCGGTCGGCGATCCGCAGCAGGGCCAGGGCCCGTTCGGCGGGCGGGGTGCGGCCCCAGGCGGGGGCGGCGGCGTGGGCGGCGTCCAGCGCGGCCTCGACGTCCTCGGCGGTGCCGCGGGCGACCTCGGTGAAGACCTCGCCGGTGACGGGGGTCGGGTCGCCGAAGTACTCGCCGCGCACCGGCGGCGTCCATCCGCCGCCGATCCAGTGCTCGTACCGGGAGCGGTAGGCGACGATGCTTCCGGGGCTGCCGGGGGGCTGGTAGACCGTCATGCTCGGGTGTCTCCTCGCGACGTCGGGCGCCGCCCGGAGCGCGCGGCGCGGGCGGCTCGCCGGAACGCCCCGGCTGGGGGCGTTCCGGCGGGAGGGGTCGGACACGCACTTCGGGGCGGCGCCCGCCGGGGCGTCCGCCGCCGAGCACGATAGCCGCCGGACGCGGGTGCGGCTACGGTCCGTGCGGGAGCCCCGTACGGAGGGTGTGCGTTCCGGCCGTTGTGGGCCCCGGTCGTTGCGGTCGCAGACCGTGCAGTGCCACGCGGTGCGGTGCCGCGCGGTGCGGAGCCACGCGGCGGGCCGTGCGCGGTGCGGCGCCGACGCGCGCGGAGCGGGGTGTGCGGCCCGCCGCCCCCGGGTCGGCGGGATCGCTCGGTGCGGTCAGACCTCGTGGTAGCGCCCGGTGCGGGACTCCCAGCTCAGGTAGCCGGCGAGCCAGGTGAGCAGCCCGTCGGCGTACCGCTGCGCTATCCGCTGCTCGACCCGGGACAGGCCCAGTTCGCGGTAGACGTCGGGCAGCCGGCCGTGCAGCTCGTGGCAGCGTCCGACCATCAGCTGGGCCTCCTCCAGCACGACCGCGCAGGCCTCCTCGGCCGAGCAGCGGCGCTCGCGCTGGACGATCATCACCAGGTTGTTGACGTCGCCGCGCGGGGCCTCCAGCGGGAGGGACCGGACGTCGTTGCTGAGCGAGGGGATGTCGGCCGCCAGTTGCCGGATCTGGCGCAGCACCGGGTGGTGCAGGACGGCGGCGGGCACCTCGAACTGGCCGAGGCGCTCGACCATGTCGAAGATGGTCTCCATCGCCGCGGTGCCCCGTCTGAGCACGAGGTAGCCGTCGCGGTCGGGCGGTCGGGTGGAGATCCGTCCGGCGGCCTCGGCCGGATGACTGGCCAGGTACCACTCCCAGTTGTAGGCCGCCCGCGCCTGCCAGCGGGCGGGCATGCCGCGGACGCTGCGGTCCCAGAGGTCGGCGAAGGCGGTCTCGACGGGCGAGCCCTGGTCGGGGCGGGCGCCGTGGAGGACGGCGATCAGCCGTTCGCAGATGGGGGCGACCTCGGTGGGGCGGCGGCCGAGCGGGCCGTCGAACTGGTCGTCGAAGAGGAAGTAGAACCCCATCAGGTCGGCGGCGAGGGCGAGTTCCTCCGGGCCGGAGTCGGGGTAGCCGAGGGCGGCGAGGTCGACCACGTCCCAGTGCGCGTAGCCGGGGTGGTCGACGTCGGGGAGCAGCGGGTGGCGGGTCAGCCAGGCGCGGTGCAGCGCGGTGGCCTTCGGGCCGTGCGGGCTGCGGCGGTGCGGGAACGGAATCTGAAGTGAGGTGTCGTCAGACATCGGACTCCCGGTGCAGCGGAGGGTGGGGGCGCTTGTGGTTCGGGCGTTGATCGGGTGGGGATGTGGGGGGAGTTGACGCGGCGAGGCTCCGGGGACGAAGGTGGATTCGCAAGATCATCTGCGCCTCGCGGGCCGTAGGGTATCTGATGTAATGATCCGACGTTAGGGGTATAGGGCAATTGCCCTTGGCAAGCCGTCCGAACCCTCACCGTCCGCCCCAGCCTGCGCGAATGCCCCACGGTGAGCGCCACGCAGCGCTAACCTCGGCTCCACGAGCAGTGAGCGAACGGTGACGCGAGCTGTGACGCGAACGGCGAGGCGGAGGCGCGACGGTGACCGATCAGTACAACGAGTCTCGGGCGGGAGCCGGTTCAGTCCGGGACGGCGAGAACGCCGCACCGCGGACCAGGCTCCGCGACCGCGACGCCGAACTGCGCTCCGTCGAGGCGGCCGTCGACAAACTCTGCCGCGACTTCGCGGCCGGCGGCACCGAGATCGGCGAACTGCTCGCCTTCTCCGGCCGGCCCGGCATCGGCAAGACCAGCCTGCTGCACGAGGTGCGCCGCATCGCCAAGCTCCGCGAGGGCGCCACCGTGCTGTTCGCCCGCGGCGGCGAACGCCAGTTCAAAGAGCCCTACCACGTGCTGCGCCAGCTCCTCCAACCCGCCCTCACCAGCCTGGAGGCCGACGAGTTCCGCCAGGTCATGGGCACCTGGGAGGAGGTCGTCGGACCGGCCATGGGCCTCAAGCAGCCCAAGGCGGGCGCGCGCCGCCTCGACCCGCAGGGCGTCCGCGACGGCCTCGACTACGTCCTCACCCAGCTCGCCCCGCGCCGGGCCCCGCTGGTGATGATCGTCGACGACCTGCACTGGGCCGACGCCGAGTCGCTGTCCTGGCTCACCCAGTTCGCCGTCCGCTCCCGGGAACTGCCCGTCCTGCTGGTCTTCGCCTTCCGCGAGGACGAGAACGACTGGCCGGCCGGGATCCTGGACCACCGCAAGGACGTCCTCGGCCGCGCCACCCGCAAGCACGAGCTCAACCGGCTCTCCCTGGTCTCCGTCACCGACATGATCCGCGCCGAACTCGGGGACAAGGCCGAGGACGCCTTCTGCTACGAGTTCTGGAACGTCGTCAACGGCAACCCCTTCGAGGCCGTCGCCCTGCTCGACCAGGTGCGCGACCAGGACCTCGAACCCGTCGAGGAGAACTCCCAGCAGCTGCGCGAACTCGCCGTCGACGCCACCGGGATGACCCTCAAGAGCTGGCTCGACCGGCTCGGCGCCTCCACCCTGCGCTTCGCCTGGGCCTGCGCGATGCTCGGCACCGACATCCGGGTCGACCTCGCCACCCGGATCTCCACCCAGAGCGCCGAGGGCGCCCGCGACTCCATCAAACAGCTGCGCAAGCAGCGCGTGCTCACCCAGACCCCCAACGGCAACCTCGAGTTCGTCCACCCGCTGATCGGCAGCTCGATCTACAACACCATGCCGGAGGCCACCCGCACCGGCATGCACGGCGTCGCCGCCGCCGAGATCGAGAACGCCGGACTCGGCCTGCTCGCCGCCTCCCGCCACCTCGTCGAGACCTTCTCCGGCGAGGGCGACGACCGGACGGTGCGCAAACTGCGCCGCGCCGCCACCGAACACCTGCTCATCGGCGCCCCCGAGGCCGCCCAGCGCTGCCTCCACCGCGCGCTCAACGAGCCGCCCGCCGACGACCTCAAGGCCGAGGTGCTCTACGAACTCGGCTGCTCCGCGCTGCTCACCGACCCGGTCGCCACCGTCAACCAGCTCAAGCTCGCCCTCGACCCCGACGAGGTGCCGCTGCGCCCCGCCCTGCGGGTCGACGCCACCTTCCGGCTCTCCGAGGTGCTCGCGCACAGTGGCGAACTGCGGCAGGCCGCGCTGGTCTGCCAGGAGGAAGCCGAACACACCGTCGACCCGGACGGCAGGCGCCGCCTCCAGGCCGCCTCGTTCATGTGGCACGCCTTCCGCAAGTCCGAGGAGGACGGCCCCGGCCGCTCGGCCCGGCTCGGCGAGATGTGCGAAGGACTCGCCGGCCGCGAAGCCGCCGGCCGCGACGCCGCCGACCGCGCCGTCCTCGCGATGCGCGCCTGGGACCTCACCCTGCGCGGCAAGCCCTCCGTCGACGCCCTGGCGCACGCCGACGCCGTCCTCGACGCCGGCCGGCTGCCCAAGGGCCTCGGCTGGACCGACAGCACCTGGGGCTTCGAACTGCCCTCCATGCTCGGCCTCACCTACACCTACAACGACCGCATCGCCCAGGCCGAGCGGCTGTTCGCCGACGCCATCATCCAGTTCGAGGTGGCCGGGTGGAGCGGCGCCCACCGCGGGTTCGCCTATTTCCTGATGGGGCTGGCCCGCTTCCGGCGCGGCCTGCTCGCCGAGGCCGAGGACTTCCTGCGCCGCGCGCTGCGGCTCTCCGAGCGCATCGGCCCCAAGCTGCCGCTCGCCTGGGACGCCGTCGGCGTCCTGGCGGACACCCTGCTCGCCCGCGGCCGGGTCGAGGAGGCCTGGGAGCTCGCCAGCTCCTTCGGCTTCCAGCCGCCGTACCACGCCACCGCGATGGTGCTGCCCGACGCGGCCTCGCTGTACGGCAAGCTGCTGATCGCCATGAAGCGCCACGCCGGTGCGGCCGCCGCGCTCACCGAGGCCGGCGCCCAGCTGGAGGCCCGCGGCTGGCACAACACGGTCTGGGCGCCCTGGGCCGGCCACCTCGCCATCGCGATCGCGGCCGACGAGCCCGACCGGGCCCGCGAGTACGCCCAGAAGGCCGTTCACGACGCCCGCACCTTCGGCACCGCCTCCGCGATCGGCACCGCACTGCGGCTGCACGCCCAGATCGAGGACGGCCAGCAGGCGGTCGAGCTGCTGGAGGAGGCCGTGATGCACCTCGGGCAGTCGCCGGCCGGGTACGAGCACGCCGTCGCGCTGGTCGACCTCGGTGCCGCGCTGCGCCGGGTCGGGCGGCTGGAGGACGCCCAGGAGTACCTGTACCAGGGCATCGAGCTGGCGCAGCACTGCTCGGCGGAGGGGCTCGTCGAGCAGGCCCGGCGGGAGCTGGCCAACTACGGCCTGCGGCCCAACCGGCTGGGGCTCGCCGACTTCCGGGAGACCCTCAGCAAGCCCGAGTGGGACGTCGCCACCCGGGCCGTGCAGGGCCTGCCGCCGCAGCGGATCGCCGAGGAGCTCGGCGTCCACCTCAGCCTGGTGAACCGGCGGCTGGCCGCGGTCTACCGCAAGGCCGGCAGCGGGCCGGACGGCCTCGCCTCCGCCCTCGGGCTGCCGGTGCAGCCGCGGCAGACCGCCCGGCCGGAGGGGGAGCCCGAGGACGGGGCCGGGGCGTAGGCCGAGTCGGGGCGACGGACGTGGCGGGGCCCCGTCGGGTGCGCGGGGCCGGTGCCCGTGGCGGGTGCCCCTGGCGGGCGTCGCGGCAGGCCTTCACACGGGGCCTTCACGCGGGGCCTTCACACCGGGCCTCGCGCCGGGCCTTGCGGAACCGCCGAACGGTGGCGTTCGGTGACGGCGGTCGGCTACCGAACGTGACGTACGACGGACGTCCCGCGGCGGCGGGCGGGGGCGTCCGGGCGGCGCGCGGGGGCGCAGGAGCGCCCCCGCGGGGGCGGCCGTCGCTAGGCTGACGCACACGGGGGCGCCGCGCCGCTGCGGCCCCGGACGGACCCGGAACCGGGCGACCGCGCCGCGCCGCGGTCGCCAGTGAGGAGCAGGCCATGGCGAGCGAGGCCACCAGCGTGCGGCACCACCCCCTGGAGCCCTCGGGCGCGGGTGCCGCGATCGAACGCTGGACGCTCTCCGCCGGCCCGTACGAGGCGAGCGTGCTCACCCTCGGTGCCACCCTGCACACCCTCACCGCGCCCGACCGGGCCGGCCGGCCCGCCCAACTGCTCCTCGCCGCCGACCAGCTGGCCCAGCTGCTCGGACCGGCCCGGCACTACGGCGCCGTGGTCGGCCGGTACGCCAACCGGATCGACGGATCCAGGGTCACCATCGACGGCGAGGAGCACCCGCTCGCCCCGACCGGCGGCGGCGTCACCATCCACGGCGGCCCGGACGGCTTCGCGCACCGCATGTGGGAGGCCGAGGAGATCGAGGGCGGCGTCCGACTGCGGCTGCACAGCCCGGACGGCGACCAGGGCTTCCCCGGCGCGCTCGACGTCACCGTCTCCTACACCCTGGACGCGGCCGGGGAACTGGTGATCGCGTACCACGCCGTCACCACCAAGCCGACCGTGGTCAACCTGACCAACCACGCGTACGTCAACCTCGCGGGGGAGGGCAGCGGCGACGTCCTCGGCCACCTGCTCACCCTGGACGCCGACGAGTACACCCCCGCCGACGAGCGGCAGATCCCGTACGGGCGCACCGAACCCGTGGCGGGCACCCCGTTCGACTTCACCGTGGCCACGCCGATCGGCAAGTCGGTCCACGACGACCACCCGCAGCTGGTCGGTCCCGGCGGCTACGACCACAACTGGGTGCTGCGCCCCCGCCCCGCGGACGGTCCCCCGGTCCGGGCGGCGCTGCTGGAGGAGCCGGTCGGCGGCCGCACCCTGGAGGTGCTGACCACCGAGCCGGGCGTCCAGGTCTACACGGCCAACAAGTTCCAGGGCGCGGTCACCGGGGCGAGCGGCGTCCCGTACGGGCCGTTCGCCGGGATCGCGCTGGAGACCCAGCACTTCCCGGACTCCCCGCACCACCCGGCCTTCCCGAGCACCGTGCTGCGGCCGGGGGAGGAGTTCCGCTCGACCACCGTGCTGCGCTTCGGGACCAACTAGCACCCCGCGCACCGCGGGCCCCGTGCGCCCGGCGTGCGGGGTGCGCGCCGGGCACGTGCTGCCAGGGCTAGGCGTGCGGACGCCCGTCGAGCTCGCGGCGCATGCAGAGCCGGGGCCAGCGGTCCAGGCCGTGCTCGGCCTCCCTGCGGCGGATCTCCCGCAGGCCCGGGGTGAGCTCCTGGTCGGCGAGCGGGTGGAAGCCCAGGCGCGCGTAGTAGGGGGCGTTCCAGGGGACGTCGGCGAAGGTGGTGAGGGTGAGCGCCGGGGCGTCGGTGCCCGCGGCGAGGTGCTCGATCAGCGCCCGGCCGATGCCGCGGCGGGCCCGGTCGGGGTGGACGGACACCTGCTCGATGTGCAGGGCGCCGTCCACCGGCTCGGCCAGCAGGTAGCCGACGACGGGGCCGTCGGGCGCTGCCAGGGCCACCAGGGCGGTGCCCGCGTCGAGGAAGTGCGCCAGTTCGTCCGGGGTCGGGGGTTCGTCCTCGGCGATCTCCGGCATGCCGATGGCGGCGAACGGGGCTCCGGCGGCCCGTTCCAGTGCGCACAGCAGGGGGAGTTCGTCCTTCGAGGCGGCTCTGATCTGCATGCACCCAGTCTGCTGCAAGCATTTTTCAGCCACGCAGGGTGGTGTCCTCGGCCATGCCGTACCGGGCGCTTTGCTGCCAAGTCGGACATCCGGCCGCGCCGTCCACTACCGTGCGGCTACGTCCAGGACACGCGGGCGTAACGATCGCTATTTCTTGCAGAAACTTGCTGCAAGGACTTTCCGTCGCTATTGCGCCGCTGTTAACTTCCTTCCCGAGCCCGACGGCAGCAACGGTGCGGTCGGCACGAGGCAGCCATTATGCGCCTGTCTCCGAACATCTCGGGCACCCCCACCCTCCCAAGGAGTTCTCATGCGGCGTGGCATCGCGGCCTCTGCCCTCGTTGTGGCCCTCGCGGTCTCGATGGCTGCCTGTGGCAGCAGCGGCTCCAGCTCGGACGGCAAGGCCGACGGGCCGGTCACCCTCACGTACTGGGACACCTCGAACGCCACCAACGAGGCGCCGAACTACCAGGAGCTCGTCAAGAAGTTCGAGGCCGCCAACCCGAACGTCAAGGTCGACTTCGTCAACGTCCCGTTCGACCAGGCGCAGAACAAGCTGCAGACCGCCATGGGGGCCAAGGGCGCTCCGGACGTGTTCCGCTCCGAGGTCGGCTGGACCGCCGCCTTCGCCAAGGCCGGCTACCTGGAGCCGCTGGACGGCACCCCGGCCGCCGCCGACACCTCCGCCTTCCAGCCCAGCCTGATCCAGCAGGCCAAGTACGACGGCAAGCTCTACGGCGTGCCGCTGGTCACCGACACCCTGGGCCTGCTCTACAACAAGGACCTGTTCGCCAAGGCCGGCATCACCGACGCCCCCAAGACCTGGGACGAGCTGAAGACCGACGCCGCCGCGCTCAAGGACAAGGCGGGCGTCGACGGCTTCTGGCTGAAGGCCGCGGACGGCTACTACGCCATGCCGTTCCTGTTCGGCGAGGGCACCGACACCGTCGACGCCGCCGGCAAGAAGATCACCGTCGCCTCGCCGGAGGCCGTCAAGGCCGTCGAGACGTACAAGACGATGTTCACCGCGCCGGGCATGGCCAAGGCCGACGTCACCACCGACGCCTACGCGCACATGATGGACGCCTTCAACAGCGGCAAGGTCGCGGCGATCATCCAGGGCCCGTGGGAGATCACCAACATCTACAAGGGCGCCGCGTTCGCCGACAAGAAGAACCTCGGCATCGCGCCCGTCCCGGCCGGCTCCGCGGGCAAGGGCGGCGCCCCCACCGGCGGCCACAACATCTCCGTCTACGCCGGTGCCGACCAGGCCCACAAGGCCGCCGCCGAGAAGTTCGCCGCCTTCATGACCTCGGCGGAGAGCCAGGCCTTCATCGCGCAGAAGAACTCCACCCTGCCGACCCGCTCCGACGCCTTCACGGCCGACGTCAAGGCCGACCCGGGCATCGCCGGCTTCCAGGCCGTCCTCCCCAGCGCCAAGCCGCGCCCCGAGCTGCCCGAGTACAGCTCGCTGTTCGCCTCGCTCGGCACCAACCTGGGCAAGGCCGTCCAGGGCACCGGCACCCAGGACGCCCTGAGCACCATCGCGACCGACTACGCCAAGCTCCTGCCGGGCTTCGCCAAGTAGTCCCCCCCCGGCCGTCGGGCCCGCCGCGTGCACGGCGGGCCCGACGGCCGGACCCGCTCTCCCCGAGACCTCACCCCGAGAAGGTGCAATCGATGTCAGTCGCCGTGCAGGGCGCCACCGGCAAGGGCAGCCGGGAGCGCGAGCAGCGTCCGGGCCTGCTGGAACGCCTCAAGCGCTCCTACGCCAAGCACTGGTACGCCTACGCGATGATCGCCCCCGTGGTGCTGGTGCTCGGCGTGCTGGTGATCTACCCGCTGGTCGAGGGCGTCTGGCTCACGCTCACCGACGCCAACAGCCTCAACTCCGCCCGCACGATCGGCGTCAACCACATCCCGGCGTCCTACAAGTTCGTCGGCCTCGACAACTACGCCGACATCCTCTGGGGCCCCGGCTCCTACGACCGCTTCTGGTCGCACTTCGTCTGGACCATCACCTGGACGGCGCTCTGCGTCGTCCTGCACTACACCATCGGCCTGGGCCTCGCCCTGCTGCTGAACCAGAAGCTGCGCGGACGCGCCGTCTACCGGATGCTGCTCATCCTGCCCTGGGCCGTCCCCACCTTCGTCACCGTCTTCTCCTGGCGCCTGATGCTCGCCGACGGCGGCGCCGTCAACGGCCTGCTCTCCGCCCTGCACCTGCCCCAACCCGGCTGGCTGGACGACCCGTTGGCGCAGAAGGCGGCCGCGATCCTGGTCAACACCTGGGTCGGCGTGCCGTTCATGATGATCTCCCTCCTCGGCGGCCTGCAGTCGATCCCGGCCGAGCTGTACGAGGCGGCCGAGATGGACGGCGCCACCGCCTGGCAGCGCTTCCGGCACGTCACCCTGCCCGGGCTGCGCACCGTCTCCTCGACCGTCGTCCTGCTCGGCGTGATCTGGACGTTCAACCAGTTCGCCGTCATCTTCCTGCTGTTCGGCACCAGCGGCGGCTCCGACGCCCAGCTGCTGGTCACCTGGGCCTACCGGCTCGGCTTCGGCCAGCAGCCCCGGGACTACGCGCAGTCCGCCGCGTACGGCGTGATCCTGCTGTCCATCCTCATCGTCTTCACCGCCTTCTACCGGCGCTGGCTCGCCCGCAACGAGCAGGCCAACGGCTGAGGCCCCGGACCCAGTTGACCCACGAAGGCAGGTAACCCCGATGAGCACCACCACCGAACGCCCCGCCGCGGCGCCGGCGGCGACCCCCGCCGCCCGGCCCGCCAAGGTCCGCCGCCGCGGCCGGAGCAGCCCGCTGGCCACCGCGCTGTCCCACGGCGCCCTGATCCTGGCGAGCCTGGTCGCCCTCTTCCCGGTCCTGTGGATCCTCTACATCTCCCTCGGACCGGACAAGACCGACTACCTGCACCCCGGCGGGATCCTCGACAAGCTGACCCTGTCGAACTACCACCACGTGCTGTTCGACACCGACTTCTTCACCTGGTTCGGCAACGCCTTCCTGGTCTCCGGCGTCACCACGGTGTTCGGCGTCATGGTCGCCGCCACCACCGGCTACGCCGTCTCCCGGATGAAGTTCCCCGGCCACAAGCCGCTGATGTGGTCGCTGCTGGTCACCCAGATGTTCCCGATCGCGGTGCTGATCGTGCCGATGTACACGATCCTCTCCGAGCTCGGCCTGCTGGACAGCTACACCGGCCTGATCCTGGTGTACTCGACGACCACCGTGCCGTACTGCGCCTGGCTGCTGAAGGGCTACTTCGACACCATCCCGGTGGAGATCGACGAGGCCGGCCGGGTCGACGGCCTCACCCCGATCGGCACCTTCTGGCGGCTCGTCCTGCCGCTCGCCCGCCCGGGCCTGGCGGTGGCCGCGTTCTACTCCTTCCTGACCGCGTGGGCCGAGGTCGCCTTCGCCTCCACCTTCATGCTCAGCTCCGACAAGTACACGCTGGCCGTGGGCCTGCAGACCTTCGTCAGCGAGCACGACGCGCAGTGGAACTTCATGGCGGCGACCGCCGTGCTGATCGCCATCCCGTCCTCGGTCTTCTTCTACCTGGTGCAGCGCCACCTGGTCACCGGCCTGACCGCCGGTGCCTCCAAGTCGTAACGCTCCTCGCTCCTCTAGTCCCCAAGGGATACCGTCCATGACCCAGAACCTGGCCGACACCTCCCGGCCTGCCGCCGACGCCACCGCCCACGAGGCGGCCACCCCGGCTCCTGCGACTGGCGGCGCCTCCAGAGACTGGTGGCGGGACGCGGTCATCTACCAGGTGTACCCGCGCAGCTTCGCCGACTCCAACGGCGACGGCATGGGCGACCTGCCCGGCGTCCGCAGCCGCCTGCCGTACCTGCGCGACCTCGGCGTGGACGCGGTCTGGCTCTCGCCGTTCTACGCCTCGCCGCAGGCGGACGCCGGCTACGACGTCGCCGACTACCGCGCCGTGGACCCGATGTTCGGCACCCTGCTGGACGCCGACGCCCTCATCCGGGACGCCCACGAGCTGGGACTGCGGATCATCGTCGACCTCGTCCCCAACCACTCCTCGGACCAGCACGAGTGGTTCCAGCGCGCCCTGCGCGAGGGTCCTGCGTCCCCGCTGCGCGAGCGCTACCACTTCCTTCCCGGCAAGGGCGAGAACGGCGAACTGCCGCCCAACGACTGGGAGTCCATCTTCGGCGGCCCGGCCTGGACCCGGACCGAGAACCCCGACGGCACCCCGGGCGACTGGTACCTGCATCTGTTCGCGCCCGAGCAGCCCGACTTCAACTGGGAGAACCGGGCCGTCGGCGACGAGTTCCGCTCGATCCTGCGGTTCTGGCTCGACATGGGCGTGGACGGCTTCCGCATCGACGTCGCCCACGGCCTGGTCAAGGCCCCCGGCCTGCCCGACCTCGGCGGCTCCGACCAGCTCAAGCTGCTGGGCAACGACGTCATGCCCTTCTTCGACCAGGACGGCGTTCACGAGATCTACCGCAGCTGGCGCAAGATCCTCGACGAGTACCCGGGCCAGCGGATCGGCGTCGCCGAGGCCTGGACGCCGACCGTCCAGCGCACCGCCAACTACGTGCGCCCCGACGAGCTCCACCAGGCCTTCAACTTCCAGTACCTGGGCACCGACTGGGACGCCGCCGCGCTGCGCGAGGTGATCGACGTCTCGCTCGACTCGATGCGCCCGGTCGACGCCCCCACCACCTGGGTGCTCTCCAACCACGACGTCACCCGGCACGCCACCCGCTTCGCCAACGAGCCGGGCCTCGGCACCCAGATCCGCACCGCCGGCGACCGCGCGCTCGGCCTGCGCCGCGCCCGCGCCGCCACCCTGCTGATGCTCGCGCTCCCCGGCTCGGCGTACGTCTACCAGGGCGAGGAGCTCGGCCTGCCCGACGTCACCGACCTGCCGGACGAGGTGCGCCAGGACCCGTCCTTCTTCCGCCAGGCCGGGCAGGACGGCTACCGCGACGGCTGCCGCGTCCCGATCCCGTGGTCCGGCACCGAGGCCCCGTACGGCTTCGGCCCGGTCGCCGGCGGGCCCTCCTGGCTGCCGCAGCCGGCGCAGTGGGCCGAGCTCAGCGTCGAGGCGCAGACCGGCGACCCGACGTCCACCCTGGAGCTTTACCGCAGCGCGCTCGCCGTCCGCCGCTCCCAGGCCGACCTGGGCGCCGGGACGGAGGTCGAGTGGCTGGAGGGCCCCGAGGGCACCCTGGCGTTCCGCCGCGGCGCCTTCGTCTGCACGGTGAACACCACCGGCGAGCCGGTCCGGATACCCGTGCCCGGGCGGCTCCTGCTCTCCTCGGCGGACCCGGTGGTGGACGGCGGCGAGACGGTGCTCGCACCGGACAGCACCGGCTGGTGGGCGGTCTGACGTGGTTGCAATAGGCTCTGGGACCGTGACTACGGCGCGACTCTCAGACATCGCGGCGCAGGCGGGGGTCAGCGAAGCCACCGTCTCCCGCGTACTCAACGGCAAGGCGAACGTCTCGGCCGCCACCCGGCAGACCGTGCTGGCCGCGCTCGACGTGCTCGGTTACGAGCGGCCGACCCGGCTGCGCCAGCGCAGTGCGGGCCTGATCGGGCTGATCACGCCGGAGTTGAGCAACCCGATCTTCCCCGCGCTGGCCCAGGTGATCGAGCAGGTGCTCAGCCGGCACGGGTACACCCCGGTGCTGTGCACCCAGACGCCGGGCGGATCCACCGAGGACGAACTGGTGGAGATGCTGGTCGACCGGGGCGTGGCGGGCATCGTCTTCGTCTCCGGGCTGCACGCCGACTCCACCGCCGACCACGACCGGTACGCCCGGCTGGCCGGCCGCGGGGTGCCCTTCGTCCTGATCAACGGCTACAGCGAGCGGATCGCCGCCCCGTTCATCTCGCCGGACGACCGCGCCGCGATGTGGATGGCCGTCCAGCACCTGGCCGAACTCGGCCACGAGCGGATCGGGTTGGCCGTGGGGCAGCGCCGGTACGTGCCGGTGCTGCGCAAGATCGAGGGCTTCACGGCGGCGATGCGCGAGGTGCTCGGGCGCAGCGCGGAGGAGGCCGAGGACCTCGTCCACCACACCCTGTTCAGCGTCGAGGGCGGGCACGCGGCCGCCGGGGCGCTGCTCGACAAGGGCTGCACGGCGATCGTGTGCGGCAGCGACATGATGGCCCTCGGGGCGATCCGGGCGGTGCGCCAGCGCGGGCTGTCGGTGCCGCAGGACGTGTCGGTGGTCGGCTTCGACGACTCGCCGCTGATCGCCTTCACCGAGCCGCCGTTGACGACGATCCGCCAGCCGGTCGAGGCGATGGCCACGGCGGCGGTGGACGCGCTGCTGGAGGAGGTCGGCGGCAACGCGGCCCAGCGGGGGGAGTTCATGTTCCAGCCGGAGCTGGTCATGCGGGGCTCGACGGGGGCCTGCGCGCGCTGAGCGACGGGCCGTGGACGGCCGACGGGCCCCGGGGAGCGACCGCTCCCCGGGGCCCGTTTCGCATGGGTGCCGTGTGCCGTGTGCCGTGTGCGGGGGTGGCGCGGACGGCGGCGGGTGGGGCGGGTCAGCCCTGCTGGTCGGTGGGGCGGCTGCGGGTGAGCCGCCGGTCGCCGGCGGGGTCGCCGGTCCGGGTCCCGGTGCGGCGGCCGCGGGCCAGGTAGTCCCGCAGGACCAGTTCGACGGCGTCCTGCGGGTTCTTGGTGCCGGAGAGCAGCATCGCGTCGATCGCGAGGTTGGCGTCGAGTGTGACGGTGACCTGGGCCATGGTGGCTCCTCCTCGGGTGCAGAGCAGCAGCATGCCCGGTGTGGCCGGCTTTGACCATGACCTTCGGCCGGCGGAGGGCGGGTACGCCGGAACCCCCGGGGGAGAGCGATCGGGCTCTCCCCCGGGGGTTCCGTGTGGCGGGCGACGGGGGCGGGTGACAGATGACGGGTTTCAGATGATGAAATCTGTCGGCTGAAATCTGAAATCTGAAATCTGTCAGCTGTTCGCCGTCAGCTGTTCGCCGTCAGCTGTTCGCCGTCAGCCGTCGGCTGTGCCGTGCCGCCCGTGGCCCGCCGGTGTGCCTCAGACCCGGCCGGCGAAGTCCGGGGCCCAGTTGGCGACGGTCTGCTCGCGCACGCCCGAGCTCGGGTTGGCGGCCTCGACGTACTTGCCGCCGCCGACGTAGATCGCGACGTGGTAGACGCCGGAGTCCTGGCCGTTGTTGGACCAGAACAGCAGGTCGCCCGGCTGCAGGTTGTCCAGCGAGACGTGGGTGCTGGCGGCGGCCTGGTCCGCGGCCACGCGCGGGATGGAGACGCCCGCGGCGCGCAGCGCGGCCTGGGTCAGGCCGGAGCAGTCCCAGCCGCCGTTGCCGGTGCCGCCGTAGACGTAGGCCTGGCCGACCTTCGACTCGGCGAAGGAGACCGCGGCGGCCATGCTGCCGGTGGCGGCCTGGGCCGGGGCCTGGGCGGCCGGGGCCTGGGTCTGCGCGGCCGGCTTGGCGTTCACGGCACCGCCGTCGGTGGTCTGGCCGGACTTCTTCGAACGGTCGAACCAGCTGAAGTCGGAGCCGGACTTGGTCGCGGTGGCCGCCTGCCGGCCGTGGCCGGCGTCCTTGAAGGACAGGTGCTGGCCCGGGTAGATGGTGTTCGGGCCGTCGGTCAGGGTGCCGCGGTTGAGCTCGTAGAGCCGCTGCCAGCCGCCGTCGATGTTGTGCTTGTCGGCGATGGAGGACAGCCAGTCGCCGGCCACGACGGTGTAGTCGTCGCTCTCGGCCTGGGCGCCGCCCTGGGTCTGCTCCTGGTGCTTCTGGGTCCAGGTGCTCTTGGCGGAGTCGCCGGAGGTCTGCTCCTGGGCCGGCGCGGCCGGCTTGGTGGCCGGGGCGGGGGTCTGCGCGGGCTTGGCGGCCGGGGCGGGCTTGGCGGCCGTAGCACCGGCGGTGGAGCCCGCGGAGGTGTCGACGGCGGCCGGGGCGCCGCCCTTGGTCAGGCCGGCCTGGACCGAGCAGACCGGCCAGGCGCCGGGGCCCTGCGAGGCGAGGACCTTCTCGGCGACGGCGATCTGCTGGTCCTTGGTGGCCAGGTTGGCCTGCGGGGCGTACGCGGTGCCGCCGAAGGCGGCCCAGGTGCTGGAGGTGAACTGCAGGCCGCCGTAGAAGCCGTTGCCGGTGTTGATGCTCCAGTTGCCGCTGCTCTCGCACTGGGCGACCTTGTCCCAGGTCGCGACGGAGGCGGCGGAGGCGGTGCCGGTGGTGAGGCAGGGGATCGTGAGGCCGACGCCCGCGACGCCGATGGCGGCGATGACGCGGCGGGTGCGGCTGGACAGACGGGTGCCGTTGGTGGGCAGCATGAAGACGTGGTCCTCTCCCACGCCTGCGAGGTGAGCTGTCGGATTCGGGCTGGAGTTGCCCGGCCGCGCTGTGGACGCGGCTTCACCCCTAGCCCTGAACCGTTCCTGGGAACAGTCCGGGGCGACTTACCTGTGGGTCCCCCGCTCCTGCCGTGGTGCGTTTTCGCGCTGCCAGGGCATCCGACGGCAGGACTCGGCGTTGCGGATGAACTGGGTCCGTGTGGTCACGAACGGGGAGCACGTTAAGCAGACTTAAGTTCAAACCGCAAACACTGTGATGCGCATCACGGTTTGGCGAGAATGATCGTTTCCGCTGTCCGTCATGATCCGAAATGATCGTTTTCCCGCAACGGCGCCACGGGTGCGCACAACTGGCCGTTCCTCAGGAAACGGCTGACGACGCGTCGGGGTGCGATCGGGCGCGTCCGCGATGCGGGAGGCGCGGCCGATTCCCGGCCGCCGGCCCGCGCCCCGGGCAGAACCGATCAAACATCAACAGAACGGACATCACGCCTATTCACGCCTTAACTCCCGTACGGGGCAAGCCGGAAGGGCCCGGAACGAAGCCGTTCCGGGCCCTTCGGTGCGCGTGGTGTCCCGCTACTACTCCTCGGGCCCCCCGGCGGCGGCGTGGGCGCCGTGGGTGCCCTCAGCGGCCTCCGCGGCGGCCTCCGCCTCGGCCTGGGCCAGCTCCTCCGGGGAGGGCGCCGGCAGCGCGGCCAGGTAGGTCGAGGCGATCAGCTGGCCGACCGTCGGGTAGGCGCCCAGCGGAGCGGCGGACGGGCAGCCCGTCTCCTCGGCGGCCGTCGCGAGCAGCTCGGAGTCGGCCTCCGGGCCGATCACCAGCGGGGCCAGCGCGGGGCGCAGGGAGCCGGTCTCCTTGAGGTGGTTGACGGCCGCGGCCACCGAGCCGGGCACGTCGAGCGCGGCGGGGATGACCGGGACGGCCAGCCGGGCCGCCAGCAGTACGCCGGTGATGCCGGCCGCCGCGGCGGCCTCCTCGCCGCCGACGGTGGTCAGGACCACGCCGTCCGCGGCGGTCGCGATGGCGAACAGCCTGGCCCGGTCGGCGCGGGCCAGCCCGGCCTCGGACAGGCGCACGTGGACGGCCTCGGCGAGCAGCGGGTGCGGGCCGAGCACGTCGGTGACGGACGCGCCGTACTCCGCTGCGAGGGCGTGGAGTTCGGTCAGGAAGCCGTGCGGGCCGGGGACCAGCGGGACCACGACGGGCACCGGCAGGCCGGCCTCGGCGGCCATGGCCAGGAGCTCGGCGACGGTGCGGTCCTCGCTGTCGTCGGCCTCGGTGTTCCCACCGGGGAGGTAGCCGACCGCGGTGCGGACGCCGGCCTGCTCGCTGCGGACGATCGACAGCAGTTCCTCGACGACCGAGCGGGACTCGGGCCCTGCGGTCGCGGGCACGGCCAGCACCAGGGCCGGGGCGCCGGTCGGAATCTCGGGGCGCTCGGGACGGCGGTGGCGCCCCCGCGCACGGGAGCCTGGAGTGCGGACGGGCAGTGGCGCGCCCGGGATGGCTGCGGTGCTCATGCCGGAGATCGTAGGACATCGGCCGGTCGGGCCTGCAGTCGGCTGCCGTTCGGGTTCCGCGCGGCCGCGGTGCGCGCGCGGTGCGCGACGTGTGCCGATCCGGGCGGATCCACAGCAATGCGGACATATCTCACCCAACCCCCGGAAGGGCTCCGGTGGTTGCCGTGACGTCCCGGACGGGGCTGCGCGTTGCACGTGCGGTGCGTGAGATGTCTCACAGCGCGGAGGTGCTGTCCGATGCGTCTGACGGAGGGTCACAGGAGTGCGACTCCCGGCATTCGAAGATCAACATTCAGCGGGGGTCCGCTCACGGCCGGTTATCGGGACTTCGTCGATTCAGTCGGCTATGTCCGTTTACGTACCGTCAGGAAAAGGGTCCGTGAAGAGTTCGGGGCCGCCGGTGAAAAGCATCGTGCACCTGCAACGTCCCGTGCTGATGCACGTGCACTGCAGCTATCATCGCGTCAAGTGAGGCGTTGTTCCGGGCCGGTACGGGGCCGGTCCGTTCGTTCGGCGGGTGCCGGGGGCGCCGCGCTGGACGACCACTCCGGAGCTCTTCGGGAGATTTCTATGCACGACTCGCAGGACACGCACGGCTCGTACGACACCTACAACGGGATGGCGGCCGCCGACCTCAAGGGGGTGGTCTGGCAGAAGAGCCTGCACAGCAACTCCCAGGGGAACTGCGTCGAGTTCGCGGCCCTGCCGGGGGGCGATGTGGCGATGCGCAACTCGCGTTTCCCGGAAGGTCCGGCGCTCATCTACACCCGTGCCGAGATCGCCGCCCTGCTGCTGGGGGCCAAGGACGGGGAGTTCGACCACCTGGCGGTCTGACCGGCCGCCGCATCGCCATCGGGGGGCCGTCGTGGGTGCTGACACCACGACGGCCTTTGTCTTTTCCGGTGCGCTTTCCGGTAATGGCGCGGGGGTGCCCGCCCGGATTCCGCCGCGAGCGGTGTTCCACCGGAATTCCGTCGTGCCGCCGGCGCCGGAACACGCGGCCCGAACTGCACGGGAATGTGTCGCACGGCCTCTTCGGCGGATCGCCGCGGCCGATCGGCCCGCGGGGCGTGCCGGGGCCGGTAAGGAGGTCGCGCCCGGTTCGTCGCACCGGTCCGCGCGGCCCGGGGTGCCGTCCTCCCGGTGCCGTCGGCGGCCGGCCGCGCGCCGCCCGGCCCTAGGCCGAGCGCCGGTGCCGTCCACCGAGTTCGGAGCCGACGAGCGGCTCCGCCTCGAACAGGGCCCAGACGACCTTGCCGCTGCCCAGCGGGTGCCAGCCCCAGGACTGGCTGAACGACTCCACCAGGTGGAGTCCGCGGCCGGACTCGGCGACGAAGTCCGCCTCGCGGGCGACCGGGCCGATGCTGCTCGGGTCGCTCACCGCACAGACCACCTGGGGGGAGCGGTGGACGAGGCTTATTCGGATCGGCAGCCGGCCGTCCGCGGTGGGCTGTGTGGGAAAGTCGTACTCGCCCGGGGCGCCGCCCGTCGGGTCGGGCCGTGCGCCGACCGCATGCCGCAGCGCGTTGGTCACCAGTTCCGAGGCCACCAGTGCGACGTCGTCGAACAGCTCCATCAGGCCCCAGCGCTGAAGCGAGGTTCTGGCGAAGTCGCGTGCGGTTCTGACGGCTTCGAAGCGAGGAGCGAGCGTACAGGTGACCACATGGGGGTCAACCGCCAAAGCCGTACCGGTGCTCATGAAGAGCTCCTCCCATAAGGGGGCGGACACGGCTGGACCCGCCGGGGTCATGCCGGTCACCTCCGACTCGCTCGGCCGCTCGGCCGCCCCCTCGACCAGGCGCGCGCGCACTCGAACGCCCGGTGGCGCGGGGACGCTGCCGAGTCGGTGCACGGAGTCGCGCGTGGGGTCGACGCGGAGCCCGCGGGATTGCCAGGGATGTGCAGGTGCACGTGCACCATGGTGGTGTGCGCTCACTGCAGATGCAAGAGTCGATTCACGTGCAGTCGCACTATTGGCATATGCAAGCGCCGTCTGCACGTGCATCCTGGTACGTGGAGTGCGGAACTGATAGGAACATCCGTCAGTATCGGCACCGTGAGCGCTCAACTGATGGCAGACTGTGCGCTGTTTGCCCTAGGTGGAGGTTTCGACCGCATGACCACAGTTCAGCCGGGCGGCGGCTCGATGGTCCGCCGGATCCTCCTCGGCTCCCAGTTGCGCCGACTGCGCGAGACGCGCGGCATCACGCGCGAGGATGCCGGCTACGCGATCCGCGCCTCCGAGTCCAAGATCAGTCGGATGGAACTCGGCCGCGTCAGCTTCAAGGAGCGCGACGTCGCCGACCTGCTCAGCCTGTACGGGGTGGACGACGGCATCGAGCGGGAGGCCCTGCTCGGCCTGGTCCGCGAGGCGAACAAGTCCGGTTGGTGGCACAGCTTCAACGACGTGCTGCCGGGATGGTTCCAGACCTACGTCGGCCTGGAGGAGGCCGCCCAGCTGATCCGCACCTACGAGGTGCAGTTCATCCCCGGACTGCTGCAGTCCGAGGAGTACGCACGGGCGGTTTTCGGCCAGAGTCGGCCGGTCATCAGCGAGGAGGAGGTCGAGCGGCGGGTCAGCCTCCGCCTGCGCCGCCAGAAGCTGCTGACCGAGGGCGCCAATCCGCGCCTGTGGGCGGTGATCGACGAGGCCGCCCTGCGCCGTCCGGTCGGCGGGCCCAAGGTGATGCGCGGTCAGGTGCAGTACCTGATCGACGTCGCCGAGCAGGCCAACGTCGTCATCCAGGTCATGCCCTTCCGCTTCGGTGCGCACGCGGGCGAGTCCGGGGCGTTCACGATCCTGCGCTTCCCGGAGCAGGACCTCGCGGACGTGGTCTACCTGGAGCAGCTCACCAGTGCGCTGTACCTGGACAAGCGGGACGACGTCGACGCCTACATCCAGGTCATGGAGCGGCTCTGCGTGGACAGCCTCACGCCCGAGCGCACCATAGACCTGCTGGCCTCGATCCTGAAGGAGCGCTGAGCCGCCGCCCGGCGGGGCCGCCCGACGGCCCCTCCGTGACTGGTGCTCCGCGCTCCGCCCCCGCCCCGGTTCCAGCTCCCGTCCGGCCCCGTGCCGTCGAGCCGCCCTCCCGCCGTCAACCGCGGGCCGGCGGCCGTTCGCGTTCCGGCGGCGCCGCCTGCGGGGGGCGGCCCAGCTCCCAGGGCAGTTCGTAGCGGCGGAACAGGTCGGCCCGGATCGGCGCGAGCGGGAGCTCGGCGCCCGGCAGCAGCACGCCTATGCAGCCGCCCATCAGCGCGCTGCGCAGGACGGCGTGTTCGGCGGTCGGATCGGGGGCGCCCCAGTCCGCGAGCAGGCCCTGAAGGATCGCGCCGAGCTGCTGCTGCTCCGGATCCTGGACGAAGGCCCCGGTGTCCGGGTCCAGGATCAGCGCGAGGTGCGAGCGCATGACCCGCGGGTGCTCCATCGCTAGGGCCAGGACGGCGTCTATCGCGCGGGCGAGCCGGGCCTCCGGCGAGGCGCCCGGAGCCAGTTCGGCCAGGGCGCCGGAAAGGGCCTGGTGCATCATCCGGTGGGTGGCGGACTGCATCAGCAGCCGTTTGCCGTCGAAGTAGTACGAGAGTAGCCCGCGGGCGAGTCCGGCCCGCTCGGCGATGTCGGTCAGCGTGGTGCCCGCGTATCCGCGCTGGTCGACGAGTTCGACGGTGGCCCGCATGATGCGCCGCCGGGAGCGCTGCCGCATCTCCTCATTGACCGAATCCCCCCGAGGTGCCATCGTGTCTGCTCCGAACGTTCGTTGGCTGCGAGCCAATATACTTGCGGAGCCGAGGGTCGCACCGTGTGGTCGCGTGCTGGTCGGGCGCCGCTCGGCGCCGGTCCCGCGACCGGTACGAAGACGGCCGGCTCCACCAAGACGGGGGTTTGGTGGAGCCGGCGACATCGCCGATGGCCGCCGGGGGGCGGCCAGGGTGGCGACCGAGGCTCAGCCGGTGGTCAGCACTTCCTCCCGGGTCTCCTTCGAACCGGCTGACGAGTCATCATAGTCGGCCGAGGTCAGGGGGGTTGAATTCCTGCGCCGGTCCGTCAGGGCGCCCGCCGCGGCGATCAGCAGTCCGAGCAAGCGCGACCGCGGTGACGAACGCCAGGGCCGGCCGGTAGCCGTCCAGCTGGGCCTGCGGGCTGTCGCCGCCGGCGCTGCCGGCCGTGATCATCGCGGTCGCCCCGGCCAGGACCACGGCGGTGCCGACCTGGATCGCCGTGTTGACCAGTCCTGAGGCCAGGCCCTGCTCCTCGTCGTCCACCCCGTCGGTGGCGGCGATGTTCACCGAGGGGAAGGCCAGCGCGAAGCCGACGCCGAGCAGCAGCATCGAGGGCAGCACCAGGCCGAGGTACGAGCTGTGCTCGTCCAGCCGCAGGAACAGCGCGAACGCCCCGACCAGGGCGACCAGGCCGATCGGCAGCAGCCGGCCGGTGCCGAAGCGGTCCACGATCGGGCCCATGAACGGTGCCGAGAGCGCGATGAAGGCGCCGGCCGGCAGCAGTCCGAGCGCCATCTGCAGTGCCGACCAGCCGAGCAGGTGCTGCAGGTAGAGGGTGACGACGAACTGGAACCCGCCGTACGCACCGGTCATCGCGAAGGCGATCACGTTGGCCCGGGCGACCGAGCCGTTGCGGAAGATGCCGAGCCGGACGAGCGGGTGGGCGGTACGGCTCTCGATCAGCAGGAAGGCGGCGGCCAGCGCGAGGACCACGACCAGGGAGCCCAGCGTGCGGGCGCTCAGCCAGCCGGCGCCCTGCGCCTCGGTGACGGTGAAGACCAGTAGCAGGACGGTCGCGGTGCCGGTGATCGCGCCGAGCACGTCGTAGCCGCCCTTGGCCTTCTCCTCGACGGGGCGGGGGAGCAGGCGGACCGCGAAGAGCAGGGCGAGCAGTGCGACCGGCACGGGCATCAGGAAGGTCCAGCGCCAGCCGACGGAGGTGAGCAGGCCGCTGAGCACGAGGCCGAGTGAGAAGCCGCTGGCGCCGCAGGTGGTGTAGATGGACAGGGCCCGGTTGCGGGCGGGGCCCTCGGCGAAGGTCGTGGTGATGATCGACAGGCCGGCGGGGGCGGTGAATGCGGCGCTGACGCCCTTGAGGAAGCGGGCCGCGATCAGCAGGCCGCCGTCGTCGACCAGGCCGCCGACGAGGGAGGCGGCGGCGAAGACGCCCAGCGCGACGAGGAAGACCCGGCGACGGCCGAGCAGGTCGGCGGCGCGGCCGCCGAGCAGCAGCAGGCCTCCGTAGCCGAGCACGTAACCGGAGACCACCCACTGCAGGGCGGAGGTGGAGAGGTGCAGCTCGGAGCCGATGGAGGGGAGGGCGACGCCCACCATGGAGACGTCCAGGGCGTCCAGGAACATGGCGGCGCAGAGCACGATGAGGGTGCCCCAGAGGCGGGGGGTCCAGTTCAGCCCGCTGGTTGACGGGGCGTCGGGTGGCGTGGCGGTCGCGGTGGTCATGGGGAGGACAGTACATGCGTGTGCATTCAATGCAAATGAATAAGATGTGAACACATATGTTGCCGATGCATGTGCTACCGTGGCGGCGTGGCTGAACTCGACTCCCCGGCGGAGGCCGGTCTCGTCGCGCAGTGGCGCGACCTGCTGGCCCGGCACGCCGCCACGGCCTGCATGCTCGACCGCGAGCTGGGCGAGAAGTGCGGGCTGGGCATGAGCGAGTTCGAGGTGCTGGAACGCCTGGCCGAAGCGTGCTCGGGAGAGGGCCGGCCCACCGTGCGGGTCCAGGAGCTGGGCCACACCGTCCACCTCAGCCAGAGCGCGCTCTCCCGGCTGATCGCCCGACTGGAGAAGGCCGGACTGGTCACCCGGGCGATGTGCGAGAGCGACCGGCGCGGCATCATGCTCACCCTGACCGAGGCCGGCAAGGAGCGGTACCTGCAGGCCAGGCCGCTGCACCGCGAGGTGCTCGAACTGACCCTGGGCGGGCCGATCGGACCGTCCGGGTCGAGTGCGTCGTCCGGGCCGAGTGCGTCGTCCGGGCCGAGTGGGTCGACCGCTTCGGGCGGGACGGTCGAGGGGTGGCCCGGACCGGCTGCCTGACGTTCCGTCAACCGTGCTGCCGGTACTGCCTTTTCGATCGACCGGGGCGACGCTTCCGCGCGCCCGGCGGGCCCGGCGGGCCGGTGGTGGCCGCCCTCAAAACTGCGAGACCAGCCCCGGAGCGACCGCCAGCAGCACGGCGGCGGCGGGCGCGGCGAGGGCCACCAGGGTGAGCCGGAGCCGGTGCGGGACGGACAGCCGCGGCCGGCCGGCGAGCAGCCGGTCGACCCGGCGGGGGGACTGCGCCAGCCCCGGCGGGCAGGAGCCGAACACCCCGCGGTCCAGGTTGATCTCGGCCAGCGCGAGGGCGGTGGTGTGCCGACCGTGCCGCCGTGCCGCCCGGTCGTCGGCCGCCAGCTCGACCAGCTCCGCCACCTGGTCCCGGAAGGCGCTGAACACGCCGACGCCCGGGAAGCCCGAGGCCAGCGCCTGCGACGCCTGCTGCAGCCAGTGGTGCCGGGCCCGGACGTGCCCGCGCTCGTGGCTCAGGACGGCGGCCAGCTCCCGATCGGTCAACTGTTGGAGCGCGCCGGTGGTCACCACCAGGCGGGAGTCGGGGCCCGGCAGCGACCAGGCCTCCGGGCGGACGCTCTCCAGGACCACCAGCCGCTCCCGGCGGCTCCGGGCGGCAGCGATGGCCTCGGGCAACTCCGGAGCCCGGCTGGTCAGTTGGGCGTGCCGACGATCGCGCACCGCCTTGGCCGTCCGGACCTCCCGGGTGAGCGCGAAAGCCGTCTGCAACCCGCCCGCCGCCAGCACCGCGGCGCACAGCCGGCCCCAGCCCTCGGCGTCCTGCAGACCGTACGCGGCCTCGACGCCGTGCGGGGCCCCCGCGAAGACCAGGGCGCGCAGCTCGGGCAGGGCGGCGGACGCGGCCAGCAGCAGGCTCAGGACGCAGCACAGCAGCACGGCGACGACGAGGCACTGCCACACCAGCAGCGCCAGTACCGGTTCTCGCTCCACCCAGCGGGCCCGGGCCAGCAGCCGGGGCGCGACGGTCGAGAGCAGCAGTCCGAGCAGCAGCAGACCGATCAGGGCAGGCATCGCATGGGCTCCCCGAGTACGCACGGAACGCGACGAGGCGCTCCCTGCCAACCTATGCGCTGGCGACGTCCGGAGGAACGGCTTTCGACCGGCCAGTGACCAACGCCACGCGAGGGGCGGGGCCTTGGCTCCGAGCGGCACCCCTCCGGCGGGCGCAGGCACAGGAGCGGGCTCGGGCGTTGGTTCGGGCACGGATACGGACACGGGCACGGCCGCGGTTCCGCGTCTGCGGGGAGGGATCGGCTCACATCGTCAGCAGCATGGCGAACATGCCGATCCCCATGGTGAGGCGGCAGGCCCGCGGCAGTCCGGCGGCGCCCACCACCAGGGTTCCGGCGGAGGTGTGCAGGAGCCGGGCGCCGGCCCAGAGCGAGTACCCGCCGAAGTAGAGCAGCAGAGCGCCGGTCACCAGCGGCGTTCCGGCGCCGGTTCCGTGGTGGTGACCGGTACCGGCGGCCATCGCGAGGGCCATGTAGGTCATGGCGAGGGCGCCCACCGCGTGGTGCAGCCGGTGCGCCCGGCGGGCCGGGGCGTGTGCGGCGGCGAGCAGGAAGACCGCGGCCGGGAGCCCGAACAGCGAGGCCCAGACGGCGGCCGGGACGGCTCCACCGGTGACGGCCATCGCCGCCATGCCCAGCCCCATCAGGGCCTCGGCGGCGTCCGACTCGCGGGCGATCAGTCGGCGGGTGCCGGCGCGGGGCGGGGCGCCCGCGGTGCAGGGGGAGCGGCGGAGCCGGGTGAGGCAGTAGGCCCCGGCGGCCGCGGTGAGCAGGGCCAGCAGCCAGCTGATCAGGACGGGTCCGTGCAACGGCGGCCTCCCCCGCGATCGGTGACGGGTGGCCCCGTCCCGTCCACGATCACCGTTGCCGCCGGGGCGCGGCCAGGGCGCGCACCGGGGCGCACGGTGGTGTCGGCCGGGGTGCGTCCTCGGGCGCGCACCCCGCCGTACCCGCTCCGGCAGGATCAGCCCTGCAGCCGGCCCGAGGCGACGACCCGGCTGAGGAACTGCCGCGTCCGTTCCTCCCTCGGGTCGCCGAGGACCTGCTCCGGCGGTCCCTGTTCGAGGACCACGCCGTCGTCCAGGAAGCAGACCTGGTCGGCCACCTCGCGGGCGAACCCCATCTCGTGGGTCGAGAGGACCATCGTCATCCCCTGTTCCTTGAGGTCGCGCACCACCGAGAGCACCTCGCCGACCAGGACCGGGTCGAGGGCCGCGGTGATCTCGTCGAGCAGCAGCAGCCGCGGCCCGGTGGCGAGCGCCCGCACGATGGCGACGCGCTGCTGCTGGCCGCCCGAGAGCCGGTCCGGGTACTCCCGGGCCTTCGCCGCCAGGCCGAGCCGCTCCAGCAGTTCCAGCGCCTTCGCCTCCGCCTGGGCCCGCGCGAGCCGGTGCACCCGGCGCGGGGCCAGCGTGATGTTCTCCAGCACGGTCAGGTGCGGGAACAGGTTGTAGGACTGGAAGACCACCCCGATCCGCCGCCGGACGGCGTCCTCGTCGGTCCGGGGGTCGGTGATCTCCTCGCCGTCCAGGAAGATCGCCCCGTCGTCGGTCCCCTCCAGCAGGTTGACGCACCGCATCAGGGTGGACTTGCCCGAGCCGGACGCGCCGATCAGCGCCGTCACCGAGTGCTCGGGCACGGTGAGGTCCACGTCGCGCAGCACGACCTGGCCGCCGTAGGTCTTGCGCACCGACTCCAGCCGGAGCACGTCGGCCGTGCTCATCCGCTCACCTCACCCGTTCGGCCGCACCGCTCGGCCGGCCACCCCGTCTCGTACCCGCCGGTCCGGCGCCCTCCGTGCCGGCCCCGCCCGCGGTGCTGCCCGCGCCCGCCGCGCGCGTTCACACCGCACCGCCCTGGAACCGCCGGCGGTTCGTCCTGGCCGTCAGCCAGTCCGCGAACCGGGTCAGCGGAATGGTCAGCACGATGAACACCAGACCCGCCACGAGGTAGGGCGTGAAGTTGAACGACCGGGCCGCGATGATCTTCGCCGCGTACACGGCGTCGATCGCCCCGCCGATCGAGACGAGTCCGGTGTCCTTCTGCAGGCTCACCAGGTTGTTCAGCAGCGGCGGCACCACCCGTCGGACGGCCTGCGGCAGCACCACGTACCGCATGGCCTGCGCGTTGGTGAGCCCCAGCGAACGGGCCGCGGCGCGCTGGCTCGGGTGCACCGACTCGATCCCGGAGCGGAACACCTCCGACACGTACGCCGAGTACGTCAGCACCAGGGCCGCCCCGCCGAGCAGCAACGGGTCGGTGGTCACGCCGGTGAGCCGGAGCGCCGGCACCCCGGTGATCATCACCAGCAGGCAGATGATCATCGGCAGTCCGAGGAAGAAGTCCACGTACGCGGTGGCCAGCAGCCGGACCGGCAGGAACACCGGCCCGCGCAGCGTCCGCAGCACCGCCAGCAGCAGCCCGAACACCAGGATGAGGGCCCCGCAGCCGAGCATCAGCTCCAGGTTCAGCCGCAGGCCCTTCAGCACCTCGGGCAGCGCCTGGCGGGCGTAGTCGGCGCTGAGGAACGTCCGGCGGGTCACCTCCCAACCGGGCGAGTTGACCACCAGCAGGTAGAGCACGAGCGCCGTCGCCAGGGTGGACGCGGTGGCGATCAGCGCCGACCGCCGGGCCCGGCCGCGCCGGTACGCCTCGTGCGCCAGTCGCCGTTCGGACGGGCGGTAGTCGTCGCCCCCGTCCTTCGCCGGTGCCACCGCCCCGGTGGCCGTCGCCTCGCCGCTCACTTGAGCACCGGTGCCGAGACGGCGTCCGAGAGCCACTGCTTCTCCAGCTTGGCCAGGGTGCCGTCGGAGCGCAGCGCGTCGACCGCCCGGGAGACGCAGCCGGTCAGCTGCGAGCCCTTGTCCAGGACCAGGCCGAACTGCTCGCCCTGCGAGGCGCCCTCGAACTGCCCGACCACCTGTGCCTCCGGCACCTCGGCGCCGGTGATGTAGAAGGCGGTGGGCAGGTCCACCACGAGTGCCTCGACCTGGCCGTTCTTGAGCGCGGCCTTGGCGAGGTCGTTGGAGTCGAACACGGCCGGCTGGACGCTCGGCTTGATGGTGCCGGTGATGGTGTCGAGGCTGGTGGTGCCGACCTGTGCGCCCAGCTTGGCGCCCTTGAGGTCGGCGATGCTCTTCGCCCCCGCGGCCTTGGAGTTCTTCAGGGCGATGACCGCCTGGCGCACGTCGTAGTAGCCGGAGGAGAAGTCGACGGCCTGCTTGCGCTCGCTGCTGACGGACACCTGGTTGATGTCGAAGTCGAAGTCCTTGGCCCCCGGCGAGGTGGCCTTGCCGAAGGGCGCGACCACCCAGGTGACCTTGTCCTTGGGGTACCCGAGCCGGTCCGCGACGGCGTAGGCGACGGCGGACTCGAAGCCCTTGCCGTTCTCCGGCTTGTCCTCGGCGAACCAAGGGTCGTAGGCGGGCTTGTCCGTGCCGACGGTCAGCGTGCCGGCCGTCCGGGTCGCCAGCGCCCCCGGTGCGCAGCCCGCCGCCGTTCCGGCGCTCCCGGACGCGCCCGCGGCGGCCCCGTCGGACTTGGCGTCCTGCGGCGCGCACGCGGTCAGCGCGGCGGCCGCGGCCAGCAGGACGGCGAGGGGCAGGGCGGTGGCGGACGGCTTGCGGAGGGTCATGGCGGGGCTCCAGGGAGAAGGACCGGGCGGGACGGCGGGGGCGGCGGCGCGGGCCGCGAGCCCGGCGGGTCACTTCCCCCCGGTGGCGGCGCCGGAACACACGCGGCATGGTCGGCGTACGGGCCCGCGTCCGCGGCGCCCTTCGAGCCGGATCAGCGACAGCGGCGGCAGCGGCCGCACGCGCGACAGCAGTCGCGACAACGAGAGGGCACCCGGAACAGGTCGGTGTGGCGCTCGGCCACCGTGATCACCGCCGGGAGCATGGCGGGAGGTTCGCATCCCGACGGCGCATCTGTCCAGAACATCCAGAAGCTTGTCCACATTCCGGACAACCGGCCGCGGGCCCAGGTCGCGGCCGCGGTGCCGCGGGGCCCCGACGGACCGTCGGGGGGCGTGCCGCGAGGCCGCGTTGACGCCCGGCCGGCAGTCGGCCCCGGACTCGGCCCCGACCCGCGGCCGGCCCGCCGCCGTCTCGACCTCCGAACCGGCGCGGGATGCGGCGCGGCCCGCCCGGAGCCGACGTGCGGCCGACCCGGGGTCGACGCCGCGCCGAAGCGGAGACGAACCCGGGGCGCCGCCGGAGGTTCGGCGGTCGAGACCCCCTTGAACAGGAGAACCTTTCGTACTTATGGTGTCCCCGTTGAAATAACTCCTGTCGAAGTGAGTCCACGATGCAGAATCTTTCGCCACGGCTCGCTGCGGCGGCCGACGCTCCGGTCTCGACCCTCGCCGGCCACCCGGCCTGGCTGCGCCTGAAGGAGGCCGTCGAGACGCTGCGCCCGCTGCAGTCCAAGGACGGCTCCATCGACCTCGCCGCTGTGCAGCGGCACACCGTCGACCCGCTGGTGGCCACCGTGCGTGCCGCCGTCGAGGAGCTCGCCCCGCACTTCCCGCACGACGCCGCCTACCTGTCCGCCGTCGACGCCGACCTCGCCAAGTGGGCCGACACCGGCTACCGCGAGCCCGACTTCCTGGACTCGCTGCTGGCCTTCCAGCCCGCGGAGCAGCGCGAGGACGGCCTCGAGCACCTGGTCGTCTTCCCGATGTACACCCAGAACGGCAACCCGGACCGCAACCTGGAAGCCGTCCTGCTGAGCGTCGTGTGGCCCGACTGGCTGGCCGAGCTGGAGCGCACCCGCTTCGACAACCCGATGTTCGTGCCGATCACCTTCACCGACTTCACGGCCGGCTACGACACCAACTCCGCCGTCCTCTTCCCCGAGACGGTCTCCGTGCGCAAGGCGCCGGAACGTTTCACCTGGGGCGGCATCTTCTGTGACCGCGAGGCCGCCCGCTTCCGCGCCGTCACCACCAGCGCCGTCCAGCAGCTCGGCCTGGAGATCCCGGCCGACGCCGAGGGCCTGCTCCAGGACCAGCAGCGCGCGCAGGAGACCTTCGTCCTGTGGGACCTCGTGCACGACCGTACCCACAGCCACGGCGACCTGCCGTTCGACCCCTTCATGATCAAGCAGCGCAGCCCGTTCTGGATGTACGGCCTGGAGGAGCTCCGCTGCGACCTCACCACCTTCAAGGAGGCGGTGAAGCTGGAGGCCGAGGGCAACGCCCACGCCCGCGACGTCCAGTACGCGATCCTCTTCGACCGGATGTTCCGCTTCCCGGTCAGCGGTGACCGCGTGCGCAACTACGACGGCCTCGGCGGTCAGCTGCTCTTCGCCTACCTGCACAAGAACGGCGCGCTGAGCTGGCGCGACAACCGCCTCAGCATCGACTGGGAGCGGGCCCCGCAGGTCACCAACGAGCTGTGCGCCGAGATCGAGACCCTCTACCGCGACGGCATCGACCGGCCCAAGCCGGCCCACTGGATCGCCGCCTACGAGCTGGTCTCCCGCTACCTCACCCCGCACCCCGCCTCCACCTGGGCGAAGGGCTCCGAGGCGCTGCCGCTCGACATCACCGACGGCAAGGCCCTCAACAAGGCGCTGTGCGACGCCGTGCTCCCGGACGAGTTCCCGCTGAGCATGTTCTACGAGGCCCTGTCCAAGAAGCTCGGCGGCGTCATCGCCGCCACCGCCGGCATCACCGGCGCCGGTATCCAGGGAGTCGCCGCGTGACCACGACCGCCAACGCCCCGCTGGCCGGCAAGGTCATCGCCGTCGCCGGAGCCAGCGGCCCGGCCGGTCAGGCCGTGCTGCGCCGCCTGACCGCCGACGGTGCCACCGTGATCGGCGCCGACATCGACGCCCAGCGCCTCGAGTCCGCCCTGGACGCCACCCGGATCGCCGTGCGCGGCGCCAAGGTCAGCGGACAGGTGATCGACCTGCTCGACCCGCAGGAGGTCCACGACTGGGCCGACCACCTGGAGGCCGAGCACGGCCACGTCGACGGCCTGTTCCACCTGGTCGGCGGCTGGCGCGGCAGCAAGACCTTCTTCGACAGCCGGCTGGACGACTGGGACTTCCTGCACGACACCGTCGTGCGGACCCTCCAGCACACCTCGCTGGCCTTCCAGCCCGCGCTGGTCCGCAGCCCCGCCGGCCGGTACGCGATGATCTCCGCCGCGGCCGCCCACAAGCCCACCGCCGGCGGCGCCGCCTACGCGGCCGCCAAGGCGGCCACCGAGGCCTGGACCCTCGCCATGGCGGACTCCTTCAAGAAGGAGACCACCGACCCCGACGGCGAGCCCACCGCCGCTGCTGCGATCCTGGTCATCAAGGCGCTGGTCAGCCCCGAGATGCGGGCCGAGAAGCCGGACGCGAAGTTCGCGGGCTTCACCGACACGGCCGACCTCGCCGGACACCTCGCGGGCCTCTGGGACCGCCCCGCAGCAGAACTGAACGGACAGCACCTGTGGCTGACAGCCCGATGACCGACCCCACCGGCACGGACGCGGTACGGCGGCACGACCCCGCCGTCCGCGGCTTCGCCAGCGACAACTACGCCGGCATCCACCCGGAGGTCCTCGCCGCGATCGCCCTCGCCAACGACGGCCACCAGGTCGCCTACGGCGAGGACGACTACACGACGCACCTCCAGGACGTCTTCCGCCGCCACTTCGGGGACAAGGCCGAGGCCTATCCCGTCTTCAACGGCACCGGCGCCAACGTGGTCGCGCTCCAGGCCCTGCTCCCGCGCTGGGGCGCCGTGGTCGCCGCCGAGACCGCCCACATCAACGTGGACGAGGGCGGCGCCCCGGAGAAGATGGGCGGCATCAAGCTGCTCACCGTCCCCACCCCGGACGGCAAGCTCACCCCCGAGCTGCTCGACCAGCAGGCCTGGGGCTTCGGCGACGAGCACCGCGCGCAGCCGCTCGCGGTCTCGATCACCCAGAGCACCGAGCTCGGCACCCTCTACACCGCCGACGAGATCCGCGCGATCACCGAGCACGCCCACCAGCTCGGCATGCTCGTCCACGTCGACGGCTCCCGCCTGGCCAACGCCGCCGCCTCGCTTGGCCTGCCGCTGCGCGCCTTCACCACGGACGTGGGCGTCGACGTGCTGTCCTTCGGCGGGACGAAGAACGGGCTGATGCTCGGCGAGGTCGTGGTGGTGCTCAACCCCGAGCGGGTGCGCAACATCAAGTACCTGCGCAAGACCTCGATGCAGCTCGCCTCGAAGATGCGCTTCGTCTCCGTGCAGTTCGAGGCGCTGCTCTCCGGCGACCTCTACCTGCGCAACGCCGGCCACGCCAACGCGATGGCCAGCCGCCTGGAGGCCGCCGTCCGCAAGATCGACGGCGTCGAGGTCGTCCGCCCGGTCCAGGCGAACGCGGTGTTCGCGATCCTCCCGCGCGAGGTGAGCGAGCGGCTGCAGAAGCGCTACCGCTTCTACTTCTGGAACGAGCACACCGGCGAGGTGCGCTGGATGTGCGCCTTCGACACCACGGAGGCCGACATCGACGCCTTCGCCGCGGCCATCGCCGAGGAGATGGGCCGCGCCTGACGGTGCCCGAACGACGGATCGTCCCGCCCTGCAGCCGCAGGGCGGGACGATTTGCTTGTGGCGGGCCCGGCCCCGTACAGTTCCGGAGTCGCCGCGAGAGAGCGGGGACAAGCGGAAAGCGAATCCGATGAAATGAAACTCCGGGAAAACGGAGCGGAAAACATCTGATAAGCTGGAAACACGAAAGAACGAAGCGCCCGGAGGGCCTGCTGGAAGGCAGACCGAAGGAAGTGTCCGTTCCTTGAGAACTCAACAGCGTGCCAAAAGTCAACGCCAGATATGTTGACATCCCCGGCCTCGATCGTCTGATCGGGGTTGGAGATTCCTTTTGAAATAAAACACAGCGAGGACGCAGTGCGCGGGATCACCCTATTCCGGTGGTTGCCGTGCCGCTCAACGCGAGTGTGGCCCGATTACGGGCAGACATTCACGGAGAGTTTGATCCTGGCTCAGGACGAACGCTGGCGGCGTGCTTAACACATGCAAGTCGAACGGTGAAGCCCTTCGGGGTGGATC